>DAOUHG010000150.1:0-26378 GCA_034428835.1 Dehalococcoidia bacterium | reverse complement strand
TGCGATTTGGCGACGCAGACGCGTTGGTGGATGAATTGGTCTCTGATGCTAATGAGGAGCTTTACGATTTAATAGTGAAGTTCTCTGGGCCTACAGAGACGGTGTTGGGAACAATGACTGTGAGACTAGTCCTGACCGACGCCGATAGGAATGAGATTACGCTTCCCTTGCATCTGGAAGTTGAAGCGACTATTGACTCCGGCGACTCTAGACCTTAACTAATTGCTCCGGATTCATATATGTGTGGAGCGCGTCGAACCATCCCGCAGGGATGCGGCTCGCTCACGAGAGGACGTTATAGGAATGTGCGATGACACACTATGTTGAACCCACTGAACAGCTTGTAACTGCGATGTTCGTGCGTGACATCAGCCGGTCAGTGGAGTTCTATCGCAAGCTTGGTTTTGAGCTGGTCAGGGATGATGGCGGATTCGTGGAGCTAGCATGGGAAGGCCATCTGCTCTTCTTCAACGACGCGTTTAAGAACGAGTTGCCCGCCTCTCCAGCGCCGTTTCAAGGGAATATCCGAGTGATGGTCCCGAACGTGGATGACTACTGGGCGTTGGCTCAGGAAATGGGAGCTCGGGTCCTGTGGCCAATTACCGATCGGCCCTACGGTCTTCGGGACTTCATGGTAGCTGACCCGGACGGCTTCGGAGTCAGGTTTGCCACATATCTGTCTGATCTGAATGAGTGACTGCCGAGTCTCGATGAGGCCCGCGCCGCTCGGGAGATCGCCTCGTCGATCGTCTCGAAGTCCAATGTTCAAAGTCCAGCGTGGTTTGAATTGTTCAAGAAAGTCCTCATAGCGAACCGGGGGGCGATCGCTTGCCGGGTGATACGGACGTGTCGACAGCTGGGTGTCGAGACGGTGGTGGTGTATTCGCCGGCTGAGGGGAGTCCGCTGCACGTGGAGCTTGCGGATGAGGCAGTAGCTCTGCCTGAAAGGGCGAGCCCTGTGGCAGGATACCTGGACATCGGTGCGGTGGTCGAGGCGGCGGTTGGGACGGGTGCGGACGCCGTTCACCCGGGGTATGGGTTCCTGTCGGAGAATCCGGCCTTCGCGCGAGCGTGCCAGGAGGCGGGCATCGTGTTCGTTGGGCCGTCGGCAGAGACGATCAGGCTGGCCGGCAACAAACGGGAGGCCAGGCGTCGGCTGGCTCAGTATGGGGTTCCGGTGCTGCCGGGCACGGAGGTTGCGTTCGACGATGACGCAGACCTTGCATCTCAGGCCGAGTTGGTCGGATACCCGCTGATGGTCAAGGCGAGCGAGGGCGGAGGCGGGATCGGGATGAACCTTGTTCGAGAGCCGGGGCAGCTTGAACGGGCGGTCAGGCGCACGAGGTCGTCGTCGGGTCGCGCTTTCGGCAGCCGGGAGCTATCTCGATCGGTACGTGCCGGACGCGCGCCACGTCGAGGTGCAGATCGTCGCTGATACGGACGGGACCGTAACGCATCTTTGGGAGCGGGAGTGCTCGGCGCAGCGGCGTCATCAGAAGGTGATCGAGGAGGCTGGGTCGCCGTCGATAACGGAGGCGACCAGAGAGCGGCTGATCTCGTCGTCGGTGCTTGCTGCGCGGGAGATCGGGTACACCAATGTCGGGACGTTCGAGTTCATTGTGGACGCCGATGACCGGCCCTACTTCATCGAGGCGAACGCGCGAATACAGGTGGAGCACGGGACGACGGAGATGGTGACCGGCGTCGATATAGTGGAGCAGCAGCTCAGGATCGCCGCCGGGGACGGTGTCTCCATTGGAGTCGAGCCTGTCAGCGGTCATGCGATCCAGTGCAGGATCTATGCTGAGGACCCGGAGACGTTCATCCCGTCGCCGGGGATTCTTGACGTGTTCCAACTGCCTGAGATGAATGGACTGAGGGTGGAGACCGGATTCCGTGAGGGCGACGTGGTCTCGTCGCACTTCGACCCGCTGCTGGCAAAACTGATCGCATGGGGCGCGACGCGGGACGGCGCTATATCGCTGATGGAGGATGCGCTGAAACAGACGCGGGTGGAGGGGGTGAAGAGCAACGCCCCGGCGCTGGAGAAGGCGATGCGGCACGCGGACTTTCGTCGGGGTCGATACAACACGGGGCTGATGGGGGAGTTGAAGTGAAGAAAAAGTGACTGATCTTATATGAGTCAATGAGACTGCAAATATGCCTAAGAGACTTCAAGTCCTCCTAGATGAGGAAGAATATCTTGAGATTCAAGGTGTTGCTCGCAGACAGAGAATGACCCTTGCGGAGTGGGTCCGCCAGGCACTGCGCAAGGCAAGGGACGAACATCCGGGAGTCGTGGAGACGAAGTTGCGCGCCATTGCTGAGGCATCCCGACACCAGTTTCCAACAGCCGACATAGACGACATGCTAGAGGAGATTGAAGCAGGGCGCCGACTTCAGTGATCTTTGTGGACTCCAACGTACCGATGTACTTGGTGGGAGCCCCACATCCGAACAAGGACCGCGCCATAGCTATGCTAACGCAGTTGGTACGAGACGGAGAACATCTCGTCACCGACGTTCAGGTGTACCAGGAGATCCTCCACAGATACACGGCCATCCAACGGCTGCACGCTATCGACGCCGCCTTCGAGAGTCTTGATGCGATTGTAGATGACGTCCTGACCTTTGGCATGGCAGAAGTTCGCATTGCCAGAGAGCTGATCGGCTCCGTAAGTGGACGCTCTGCACGGGACGCTCTGCACGTGGCAGTTATGCGAACAGCCGGGACAGCACGCATTTTGAGCTTCGATGGCGGTTTCGATACATGTCCTGGGATAGACCGTCTGAGTTGATCGTCGCTCCCAGCGAAGCCAGCGACACTCCACTGCGGAGTCTGTCGATGCTGGTGGAGGCGTCGCAGTCGGTGCTGAAGCGCAATCTGGGGCCGAAGGGGAAGTACGGGGTGCAGCTGTAGCTAGTGCTCCATCATTACGCCGCCGTCGATGTTGATGGACTGACCGTGGATCCATGACGCGGCCCCGGTGCACAGGTAGGCGACGAAGTTGCCCAACTCCTCGTCGGTGCCGTTGCGGCCGATTGGGACTGACTCGGCGGTCTGCTCCCAAGTACGGCCGAAGACGTCCATGAAAACGTCGCCTCGGTGGGTCTGAACGAGTCCGGGACAGACGCAGTTGACGTTGATGCCGTGGGGCCCCAGCTCGCGGGCCGACGATTGGGTCATCCCAACGACAGCGAAGTTGGCGGCGTTGTAGGCAAGGGTGTTGGCACTGCCGCGCTTTCCGGCAACAGACGCGATGTTGACGATCTTGCCGCCGTCGCCCTGCTCTATCATCGGTGTGACTGCCGCCCTGGTGCAGAGGTACGTGCCGCGCACCTTTACGTTGACTACGCGGTCAAAGACGGCAGGTTCTAGGTCTACGATGGGCGTCCTGTCAGCTCCGACGCCGTGGGCGGCATTGTTCACCAGTATGTCGAGCCTGCCGAACTCGCCCACGGTCTGCTGGACCATACGCTCGACCTGAGCTTCGTCGGTGACGTCTACAACGAGTGGAAGCGTGCGCCGACCCTCGGCCCTGATGAGTTCGGCGACAGACTCGACGTCTCTCCAGCCGATCTCTCTTTCGTAGTCGGGGAAGGTCGCGGGGTCCCGGCCGGTGCCCGTGACGACCACATCGGCTCCGAGACGTGCGAGGGCGACTGCGGCGGCCCTCCCGATTCCCCTGAGACGTCCGGCGCCGGTGACGATGGCTACTTTGCCGCCGAGCTCTGGCATAGTGGCTCCTCCGGTGGTTTCTATCAGTGATCTACAGAGAGAAGTGCAAAACTCCGAATTCCTAACCGTCATTCCCGCGAAAGCGGGAATCCACAGGCCAGCAACCACCGTTCACCATGCTTGTGCCCGTGAAAACGGGTACTGGATTTCCGCTTTCGCGGGAGTGATGAGACAACTTCCGACGGAGTTTTGCACTTGTCTCATCTACAGCTTGCCGGGCATTCCGCCGTCCACGTTGACTATCTCGCCGGTGATGAACCGGGCTTCTTCGCTCACGAGGAACAGGACAGTGTTGGCGATGTCCTTGGGGTATCCCTTGCGGTCGAGGATCTGGATGAAGTCGAACATGGCCTCCAGGCTGTGGTGTCCGCCGCCGGTGTCGACGGCTGGGGTGATGATTTGGCCGGGCCTCACACCGTTCACCCTAATGTTGTGCTGTCCGCCCATGCCTGCGACGTAGCGAGTGAGGGCATCGACTCCGGCCTTGGCCGCGTAGTACGAGGCGGACGGGCCCCTACCGACGAGGTCGTACATCTTTTTGCTGAAGCCGCGCTGGGCGGCGACGGAGGACATGTTGACTATTCTGCCTCCGCCTCCGGCGATCATGTGAGGCCACACGGCGCGGCACATGTAGAACGTGCCCGTCAGGTTGACCGTCAGCACACGGTTCCAGACATCGTCTTCCTCGTTGGGGAAGTTGCCGGGACCGCCTCCGCCGGCGTTGTTGAACAGGACGTCGATGCGTCCGTAGCCGTCGATCACAGCCTGGACGGCGGCGTCCACCTGCTGGCGGTCGGATACGTCGCAGCTCATGAACATCGCCTCACCGCCGTTGTCCTTGACTGCGGACTCGACAGCGTGGCCCTCGTTCTCCCTGCGCGCGAGGATGGCGACCGAAGCGCCCTCGCGGGCGAATGCGTGCACGGTGGCCTCGCCGATGCCACTATTTCCACCTGTGACTATCGCTACCTGATCGGCCAGCTTTCCGGGCATTGTAGTGGTCTCCTGAGCGTGTGTTGTCGTTCGGTTGTCGGCGGCTTGCGACGAGGAACATGATACTATCTTTCGTGGAAACGAAAGGGAGAGTTACGATGCTGTTTCTTGCGATAAGCACGCCGCTGCCAACGCGACCGTCCGAGGTGCGTGAGCAGCGAAAGCTGTACTGGCCGTGGGCGCAGGACAAGCTGGACCGAGGACTTGCGCGCTTCTTCTTCGCGCGCACGGGCCGGGGCGCGGTGGCGCTGTTCGACGTCGATTCCAACGAGACGCTTCACACGCTGCTGACGGAGTGGGCTGAGATGATACCTGCGGAGTTCGACATCTATCCGCTGATAGACCCGGACGCGGCGGTGGCGTTTCTGAATGAGAGAGATACCCGAGAATAGCGAGGAATGAAACATGAAGATCAAACAGATCAGGGCGGTTGAGCTGAACATACCGAGGACGCCGCCGAAGTCGGAGTCTCGGAGGCCGAACTGGAACACGCACGCTCGGCGGGCGCTGCCTATCAACAAGTACCCGGAGTTCTCGCGGCTGCACGGTCAGATGCCCGGGGCGAACACGAGCGCCGAGGTTTGGGTGCAGGTGACGGCTGAGGACGGCACGTGGGGTCTGGGTCAGTGCAGCTTCGGGGAGCCGACGGCGGCGCTGATCGACTACCACTTCGGCCCGCTGCTGGAGGGCCGCGACTGTATGGCGCTAGAGTACCTGAACGACCTGATGTGGCGTTCGACGCAGCGCTTCGGGGCGGGAGGTCTGGCGACTGTCGCTCAGTCCGGCATAGACCTGGCGCTGTGGGACCTCAAAGGCAAGCTGCTCGGTCAGCCCGTGTACTCGCTGATCGGTGGGCCGTGCAGGGAGAAGGCGCTTGTGTACTGCACGTCCGACGACCTCGACTGGTCTCAGGAGCTGGGGTTCAAGTGCTTCAAGGTATCGAATCCGGCCCACTACGACGAGGGCATCGATGGGATCAACATAGTCGAGGAGCACATCGCGAAGGCGCGGGACGCGGTCGGGCCGAACGCTGAGCTCATGTACAACCCGGTGATGAGCTTCAACGTGGAGTTCGCGATCAGGCTTGCGGAGCGCCTGCGACCTTACGGCCTCCGATGGCTGGAAGAGCCGCTGATTCCGACGGACCTCGAAGGGCACATAGAGCTGCGTAAGGCGATCAACTGGGTGCCGCTAGCCACGGGTGAGGACCATCACGGACGCTGGACGTTCCGGCAGCTAGTGGAACATCGAGCGGTGGACGTGCTCCAGCCGGACATGAAGTGGTGCGGTGGGTTCTCCGAGGCGCTCAAGATATACACGATCGGCGAAGCTGCGGGTATCATCACGATACCGCACGCGGCGATTGCGTCGCCGTGGGGTCAGCACTTCGCGATCTCAATGCCGGAATCGCCGATGGCCGAGTTCTGGATGGGGAGCGACCCGGGCATTCCGCTCGAAGAGGTATGGCCGATTCCAGGGCTCGCGGTGCCGAAGGACGGCTACATCACACCGACGGACGCTCCGGGCTGGGGAATGGAGATCAAGAACGAGTGGATCGCCCCCTGGGACCACACAGTGGCGATCGAGGCGCGAAGGGTTGAACTTAAGCTGGTCAGACGACATCGAGAACCGCCATCGTAAGATCAACCGTGCACAAAAGAGGATGCCTTATATGCATGACAGCAAGTCCCGGACAGTCGTTTGGGCCGGGTTGCTGTTCTTTGGCTTTCCCCTCGCGGGCGAGTTCATTGCGTGGCTGTTATTTCACAGCTTCGGACTCGCTTGGGGTCGAGAGTCTGCGCGACTTTGGGAGTTCCCGACTCATAGTGCCTGCGCTTGCTGTAGTGATAGCTTACGCGGTCAGGGTCCGGAGACCAGGGGAATCGCAAGTTGGTCTGAAGTTGCAGTCAACTTAGGTATGTTTGTTCAACAGTGTCGAGGGTCGCACGCTGAACGTTCTCAGCCTCGGAAAACAGGAGACATGAGCATGGGCAGTATCCCGATAATCGAGAAGATCACGCTGACGCGGTACAGGTTCCCGTTCGACAACGTTGGGAGTTACCTGCGCTTTGCCATGGGGCCGTTCTACGAGCCAGGGGGCAAGGGTGCGCGGGCCGCGCTGGGGACACGGACATTGGGGTGACTGGCGAGTACATGAGCGTCGCGCCGGGCACGTTCGAGCAGATTCAGTAGTTTGGGTCGTTCCTGATCGGCAAGAACGCGCTGCAGCGGGAGCTGTTCTACAACCAGGCGAAGTCCATCCTGAGGAAGCAGGACAAGATGGGCATCGGGCCGATAGACATCGCGCTGTGGGACCTCGCCGGGAATCTGCACGACGTGCCGATCTACCAGCTACTGGGAGGATACCGGAAGAAGCTGCCGAGCTACGCGAGCACCTATCACGCAGACAGGCAGAGCGACGGCCTTAGCTGTCCCGAAGCCTACGCCGACTTTGCGGAGCAGTGCCTGGAGATGGGCTACAGGGGGTTCAAGATACACTCGTGGGGCGAGGTGTCGATTCCACGGGAGGTCGAGACGGTCAACGCGGTGGGCAGACGAGTGGGCGCAAGATGGCGCTGATGATCGACCCGTGCTGCGTGTATGACACGTTCGGCGACACGCTGACGGTCGGGCGCGCGTGCGACGACAACGACTTCTACTGGTACGAGGACCCGATGCGGGATGGCGGAGTGTCGCTGTACGCGCATCGACAGCTCAGGAAAATGCTCAAAACGCCGCTGCTACAGGGGGAGCACGTCCACATGGTCGAGGCACACACGGACATGGCCGCGGCGGAGGCGACAGACTTCTGGCGGGCAGACCCGGAGTACGACGGCGGTATCACGGGGGTCATGAAGATCGCGCACTCGGCCGAGGGGTACGGGATGGACGTCGAGCTGCACATCGCGGGTCCGGCGTAGCGTCACTGCATGGCTGCAATGCGCAACTCGAACTTCTACGAGATGGGGCTGGTGCATCCGAAGCTGTCGAACATCGTCTGCCCTCCGGTGTATGCGTGCGGCTACTCGGACCAGCTGGAGTCGGTGGACGAGAACGGCTGCGTGGATGTTCCCGAAGGGCCCGGGCTTGGCGTCGTGTACGACTGGGCCGGGATCGAGAAGTACAGGGTGGGCGATGCGGTGATAGAGGGCTAACTCGTCAAAACTCGCCGCCGTCGGCGATCTGGTCGGCGGGGGCAACGTCGATGCGGTCTGGGCAATCGATTGGAGTGAGGTCACACATCCCACACTCTAGGGCGCTCGGTACCCTGCGCGCTGGCTGCGAGTCGGCGATGCGCCGGATCAGCGCGAATAGCTCTGACTTGAAGGCGTCGCTAACGCTGTCTCCCGGAATATCAACCACCCGATCATCTCGATAGACCAGACGCCCCTGGAAGCGCCTTCCCCGAAACTGGTTGATGTGCGGAAGCGCGTACATGTAGATCATGACCTGGGCGGTGTCGGACGCGCGTGGCTGGCCGGTCTTGATGTCGTAGATGGTGCCGGTGTCGTCTGAGTCGAGGGATACGAGGTCGGGCTTGCCTCCTATGACGGTGCCTGAGCCGCCCCGGAGGTTGAAGTAGCTCTGGTTCTCGGTGAGCACCGTGAGGCCGTCGGCCTCGAGCTTGTCCCTGACGTCGTTCAGCAGGGACGTGTGGTTCATCTGCCAGGTGACCATGTCGAACGTGCTGGGCATCCGCTCGTATCCCTTGTAGTGGGCCTTGAACCACGACGCCCACTCGCAGGACATGTCCCCGACCAGCAGCTTCGACAGCCATGTGGCCCAGATGTACGGGCCTGTTCTCGGCTCCGGCAATGGATCAGGCCAGCTCTGGCTCGATTACGCCGTAGTCGCCGTCGCGGCGTCGGTAGGCGACGTTGTACTCATCGGTGTCCATGTTGAAGAACAGGAAGAAGGTGTGGCCGAGCATCTCCATCTGGAAAATGGCGTCCTCGACCGACATAGGCGGCATTTCGAACCGCTTGGTGCGGACGACCTGGCCGATGTCCTCGAGTGCCTCCTGCTCCTCGACTTCGTCCGGCAGCTCGATGATCGCCTCGGGCGGAATGCCCCTGAATCCGCGTCCCGACTTCCGGGTCTGCGAGGAGTGATATACCTTGCCCTTGAACCTTCGGATCTGGCGGTCCACTATGTCTGTGACTGCGTCGACGGCAGCGAACAGATTGACTCCCCTGTCTTGGCCGCGGAGGGTGTATCCCGCGATGTTCAGCGTCATCTGGGCCTCTACACGGTCACGCGTAGCTCGCGCCTGGGTCCTCGACACCTCCATCTTCGCGTCGTCAAGGTTCGGGAGGTGCCTCCGAAGCCTGTCGAACTTCTTCTGGATGTACTGCTCGGCATGGGGGTTGAGGTCGATGTTTTTGGCCTGAATCCTGATGTCCACAGCGACGACCTCCTTCTCTAAGTTAATTCTATGGGCATCCACTCAGGCGGGCAAGACAAACTGGGGCAATTGAACGTTGGAAAAGTCAGATAAGTCGTCACCGGTCGGTTGAGACTTTGGGCCATCACCCTACGGTTGGCAGGGCGCCTTACTGAGGTCAAGGGGCGGCTTCTCATAAAGTGCGGTGCTGCCGCAGTGCATCTCGGACTTCAGAGTATCGAGGTGGGGCCGAAGAACGTCTTTGGTATAGAGAGTGTTCTCTATTCCACGAACCGCTGGGTGACTGTTTCCATCGGTGTATGCCCAGGCATAGCACGGTCCGTGTTCGCGCTCACGCACCATGAGAACTTCAAGGAGCGCGGCTCGCTGGATTTCACTGATGCCAGCCAATGAGCCAATGAGTTCGCGAGCATCATCAACACTTGTTTCGCCACATGCCGGCAGCACTTCCAAGGCCAGCCGAACGGCGTTCCAATTTGATTGTTCAAGCTCGATACCCGTATGAACACCAATCTCGTCCGTGTAAAGCTGGGCCCGGATGAGGTTTTCGTACGAGTAACCTGCCCAAAACCCGGGAGCCGCGTTCCAAAGTTCCTCGCATTGCGTATTGCACGACATATCCTCCAGGGTGTTCACGAAGTCAACGAAGGCCTGGCGATCCGCTTCTCTTAAACGAGTCCTGAAGGGCTCGGGGAGTCTCATAAGAGCCTCGCTCGATTGAGGGATATAGCTCCTGGAAAACTCTAAGAGCCGATGGTGTTCGCGAGAGGCAAAGTCCATCAGGCGAAGGTCTTCCCTTGTAAGAGCGGAGTACAGGACGAGGTCATCGCGCCACGGGGTCTGATCGGCTTCCTGAACAGGATGGATATATCCCTTGAAATACGGGCGCAATGGTGGGGGTATCAGATGCACTTTCCCACTGACCAGCATTGGCAGGTCGGTATCTGCCGCGTGGTACAGAAGATTCCATATGTCAGCCCTGAAGTGGCCGCCCTCCTCGTACACGTCCGCGAGCAGCTGCCACCCATTCTCACCATCCGGGCCCGAGTAGCGAGTAAATTCGGCGATGAGGTTGTTGTAATACGGGCGCCAGTCTTCCCATGGGTTCTGCTCAAGCAGACGGTCAAAGAACCTGAACATCAATATGAACTGTGCCAGATCGCGGCGGAATGTATAGATGTTCATTTCGTCGCACGGCATGGGGAATCCATCCCAATGCTCCCAGAAGGCGTGCATCATCTCATGTGAGAGTGTCCAAGGGTGACTGGCATGACCGAATAGGAGGCCGTAATTCGGCCCCATGTACCCTGCGAAGCCGGGCTCGTTTCGGTGCACCGCGACCGGGATATTCGACATCGTCTCGCCCGCCTGCACGGTGAGGTTGTAAATAGCAGCAACGTCGTCGATACGGTCGGTGAGCCAGGGGTCATCTGCCGGAGTGGGGTTCACGGTATTGGGTCCCGGGTAGTACATCCAGCGGACAACAGGTTCAGCCTCGACCCCAATAGAGTTTCTAGCCTCGACCTCGAATCTGTGCCATGCAAACTGGCGCAGTCCCTCGAACCTCCTGCACCTAGACGCGCTCCAATCGGAGACAGTTGTGTCTCCCATCTCCTCATCGATGGCAGTAATCCGATACACTATCCCGTCAGGATTTTGCTCGTCCACCAAGGCCAGTGTAAAGCCGTTTTCCTTCGCGTACATCGGGCCGACCACTACGAGAGGAAGAGTCACCAGTGCAAGATCCACATCTCCGCAATCTATGAGTGTACGTCCGCCCTCTATGGGCAGTACCTCAATGCACTTGTCCTTGGTCCCTGTTGAGATGGTCTCTGGGTCGGCGTCATCGCTGGGAGAGGCCGCCATGACCTCGGGTATGGCGAATAGGGATCCCAACAGTACGAGCGTTCCGATGAGTGCAAGTCGGATTCCAATGAATATGACGCGCTTTCTGCAGGCGGAGTGATCGTGAGAGCCTGGCATAGTTGCAATAGCGTGTTCGCTATGCATCGAGGCGGTTGATTCCGTCCAGTGCGGCCGTCTTGTAGCATTCGGCCAGGGTCGGGTAGTTGAATACGGCGTCCACGAAGTAGTCGACCGTGCCGTTGAATGCCAGTACCGCCTGCCCGATGTGTACGAGCTCGCTGGCTCCTTCGCCGATGATGTGGACTCCCAGGAGTTCGCGCGTTCTGGTGTGGAACAGCAGCTTGAGCAACCCAGAGTCGTCGCCGATTATCTGCCCCCTCGCTATCTCTCGATACTGTGCCCTGCCCACCTCGTAGGGCACGACGTCCTCGGTCATCTCCTCCTCTGTTCTGCCAACCATCGAGATTTCGGGGATGGTGTATATGCCATAGGGGAACAGTCCCGGAACGCTCTTGGCGGGCAAGTCGAAAGCGTGGCACGACGCAAGGCGACCCTGCTCTCCGGACGTTGAAGCTAGGTTAGGGAAGCCGATCACATCGCCGGCGGCGTATATGTTGTGCACGGTTGTCTGGTAGGTCTCGTTCACGGTCAGGCGGCCCCTGGCATTGGTCTCCAAGCCAATGGCATCTAGGTTGAGCGATTCCGTGGCGCCCGTGCGCCCGACGCTGTACAGTGCGGCATCGCTCACGATCTGCTTTCCACTGACCAGCCTGATCCTGACGTGCTCTCCGCGATCGTCCTCGAACGGCTCCACCCAGGTGACCTCTTCGTTCAGTCGCAGCGTGACCCTCTTCTGACGCAGGTGGTACACGAGTGTATCAACCAGCTCTCCATCCACGAAGTCCAGCAGCCTCGGATAGCGATCTATGAGCGTGACGCGGATGCCGAGGGTGGCGAAAATGCTGCCGTACTCCAGCCCTATCACGCCCGCGCCGATTATGGCCAGGCTGCGGGGAAGCTCGGGCAGGCTGAGAACGTCGTCGCTCAGCAGGATGCGCTTCCCATCGACATTCGTCCACTCAGGCTTCGTCGCCGACGTGCCGACCGCCACGACAACCTTGTCGGCGGTGATGGGGCGGTGGCTCCTTCCGTCCACGGTGGCCAGGTCTATCGTGTGGGAGTCGATGAACGAGGCGTCGGCGGTAATCAGCTCCACCCTGTTCCTGAGCAGCTGGTGGCGCAGCGTGTCCGTATTCTGCCGCATGACGTGGTTGGTGCGAATCATCAGGTCGCTCATGGTGATGTCGTCTTTGACCGAGTATGACTCGCCATAGATGCCGCGTTCCCGGTATCCGGTCAGGTACATCACCGCTTCGCGGAGGGTCTTACTGGGAATGGTGCCGGTGTTGACCATGACGCCGCCGATTTCGGCGTGACGCTCGACGATGGCGGCGCGCTTGCCGAGTTTCGCAGCCTGGACGGCCGCACGCTGACCCGCCGGCCCAGACCCTATGACCACCATGTCGTAATCGTATTCAGCCATCTTCCCGCTCTCCGGAGACCCTTGGATAACTTACCCGACACGACCACATAAGGGGTTGGAAGCAACGTCTTTCAGGCTATGCTCCTTCCCACTGGATACCGGCCTTCGCCGGCATGACGGTTGAGCAAAGGTCTCCTCTCTGCGTATGTTAAGTGGGGAGATGCGCCAATCTGTTAAGGCTGTCCCTCAGCCGGAGACACCCAGAAACTCGCGGGTGACCGCGATGAAGTCCTCAGGCTGGTCTACGGTGACCACGTGACCGGCATTCGCCACGTCCACAGATGACAGGTCTGTCGCGGCAGCCTTCATTCGATCCAGCACGGTGTCGGAGACCAGCGGACTCTCAGACCCACGCACCTCGAGGATAGGACATGGGATGGTCTCGAGAGCGTTCCAGTACCTGCCGATGAGTCCCGGGTCGGACATATCGGGCAGCGGCACGTTGAACAGCGCGGGATCGGCCTTCCACGTCCACGCGCCGTCGTCGGTCTGTTTCATCTTGTCCTCGGCGTCCTTCTTAAGCCTATCGTCGGACGCCCACGGGTTGCCGGAGCGCATCCATGCGACGGCGTCTTCCAGGCTGTCGAAGCGCATCGGGGTCTCGGGACGGCTGCCGGACGCGGCGATTGATTCCTCAGACGGCTCGGGGCCTATGTCCACCATGACGATTCGCTCCACCCGGTCGGAATGATCGGCTGTATAGAGCATCGAGTGCCACCCGCCCATCGACAGGCCGGACAGGGTGAAACGGTCAAGCTGCAGAGCGTCCACGAAGGCGGCGAGGTCTTCGACGAACCTGTCGCGTGCGTACCCGTCCGTCGCGTGCGCGGACTCGCCGTGTCCGCGCTGGTCGACCGCGTATACGTGGTATGAGCCCCGCATCACTTCGGCGAACTCATCCCAGATGCCTGCCTGGCCGGTGTGTCCATGCAGACAGACCATCGGCGGCTTACCCTCGGCGCCCCAGTCCAGATAGCGGAGCAGTACTCCGTTGACGGTCACGTACTTGGAAACGGGTGTCATGTGCGGTCTCCTGGGGCTCAAAGGAATTGAATACTCATTCGACCTTAGCTAAGCTGAGCTTATCAGAAAGCCGGACGAGGTGCTGACGATGCAGGTGAACATGAGCGAAGCTGGAGAGCAGCTATCCAAGCTCGGTGAACTCGCCTGGCAGGGCGAGGAGATAGTGATAGCCAAAGCGGTCAAGCCGTACCTGCGTCTGACTCCTTTTCGTCAGGACCATGAACTGCGCAAGCTTGGAGCGTGGAAGGGAAAGGTGTGCATATCCCCGGAATTCGACGACGATCAGGACATAGTCGAATCGTTCTACAACTCGAAGATATTCCCGGGTAAAGAAGAGTAGTGCAACGGCTTCTGCTAGACACCCATACCCTACTCTGGGCAATCCAGGATGATCCACAACTTGACGCGGATGCGCGTCGGGCGATTGCGGATAGAAGAAACGAAGTTTACGTGAGTTCCGCATCCGTCTGGGAGATTTCCATTAAGCGAGCTCAAGGTAGACTCGAGGCCCCAGGCAATCTGCTTGAGACAATTGTCCAATCTGAATTCACTGAACTTCCGGTCAGTCATATCCACGGTGAGCTAGCAGGCGATCTGACGTTGCATCACCGTGATCCGTTTGACAGGATGCTCGTCGCGCAGGCGCAAGTCGAAGATTTGGTCCTGGTGACGCACGATCCATATATCATGCGCTATGACGTACAGACCATGTTGGCGTAGATGACGTTGGTCTATGCTAGGCGATAGTTGTCGCTGGCTTTCTATCAGTTTGTCACATGACCGGCCCGATCTGAACTCAGTGTGATCGTGGCGATTCAGCTTGCCTCTACTGATCGAACCTGGAGAGGGCGCGTTTGGCGAGGTTGACGAGCGTCGAGCTCCTTGCAACCCGGATGACTCGTTCCAGGTCGTCGCGGCCCTCTTTGCCACCTGTCAGCTCCAGTAGCGCGGCGCCCCTGACGTAGATGGCATACAGTTGGCCGGGAGTCTGCTGAAGGACCCGATCGGCGTCCTGCCTGGCCCTGGAATACTCCTGCTCGTTCAGGTACGCGAGGGCGCGGCCCATGTAGGCTCCGGTCAGTGACGGGTCTCTGGAGAGGGCGGCTGTAGAGTCGACTATGACGCTGGGGTAGTCCCCCCTCTTCAGGTGGGCCTCAGCCCTGTTCGAGTAGGCTTCGGCCAGTTCTGGCTCCAGGTCGATCGCTCTGGTCGCGTCGGCTATGGCGAGATCGTATCGGCCCTGACCGGTGTAGATGTACGCACGGTTGGAGTAGGCCATGGCGTACTCGCCGTCCTGCTTGATTGCATTGGTCACGTCCGAGAGGGCCTGCTCGTCGTCTCCCAGACCGAGGTGGGCCAACGCACGGGCGTTGTACGCGACCGCGAGGTGTTGACCAGCCCCGATGGCTTTGTCGGCATCCTCCAATGCTTCCTCGAACAGACCGATCCTTCTGTGTGCGTTGGAGCGATTTACGTATGCCTCTATGTAGTCGGAGTCTCGGTCCAGGGCCTCAGTATATTCCTCGACTGAGAGGTCGGGCCTGCCCTGGCGATCGTAGGCCAACCCTCGGTTCGTGAATGCGGTAGCCTCGATAGCGTCCGGGCCGAAACCGTGCCACGTGACGAGCCTTGAGTCTTCGTCGAAGCTGTCGGAGAGTTGCGGTGCGATCTCCATGGCTCTTGTGGCGTCGTCTATTGCCCAGGCGAGATTGCCGATGTTGCGCTGTGCCTGGGATCTGTGCACATAGGCCATGACCTTGACGTAGAGAGGCGGGTCGGAATCCAGAATGCGGCTGAAGTCTTCTACCGCCTGCTCTGAGCGGCCGATGTCCATCTGGGCGTGGGCGCGCACGAAGTATGCGTCCGGCATATTTGGGTCCAGCTCGATCGCTTTCGTGGCGTCGGCTATCGCGGACTCGACCCTCTCCTCCGGAGGAAGAGTCCAGGCGGTGTCGGGGCGGGACGTGATCCTGCTCATGACGGCCACGCGAGCATACTCGGAGTGGCCCATGTCCACCAGCGCCGATGCCCTGTGGACATACGCGCGCGCCAGATTCGGGTCAAGCTCGATAGCCCTGGTGGCATCTACGATTGCGTCGTCATAGGTCTCCGGTTTCTGCAGATGGATGACGGAGCGGTCAGCGAGGGCCTGGGGGTTATCCGGGTCAAGCTCGAGCGCCTTGTCGTACATGCGCAGCGCCCTGTCCAGTTCGCCGCGCTGGTAAGAGCTGAGGCCCTCAGCGACGTACTCCTCGGCGGTGTCAAAGGTCTCCTGGCGCTGCGTGCAGGCGGCCAGCGTCGGCATGATCACCAGAACGAGGACAAGGAGGAGTGTTGTCTGATGTAGATGAGGGATGTGCACAACTATTAGCGGCCCCGCAATACGTCCCTTCTCCACTGGGGGCTGACAGGGGTATGTGTTCGTACTTTACACCCTCACCTCAGCCCTCTCCCTGAGGGAGAGGGGGTAATTGTCTGGGTTGTGCACACCTCAATCAAGTAGATGAGTCCGGGAGTCGGTCGTGGAGACCTACCCGCTGCCCCGCAGTCTGGGGTCCAGGAGATCGCGCATTCCGTCGCCAAGCATGTTGAAAGCCCAGACCGCGAGTGTCAGCGCGACGCCCGGCCAGATGGCTATCCAGGGAGCGCGGGCCATGAACCCCAGCGCGGAGCCACTGAGCATGGAACCCCAGGTTGGGAAGGGGGGCGGTATGCCGTAGCCCAGGAAGCTGAGGGATGCCTCTGCCAGGATGAACACGCCGAGGCTGATTGTGGCCATGACGATGATGGACGCGAATGCGTTCGGGACGATGTGAATGAAGAAGATGCGCAGGTTGCCCGCGCCCAGCGCGCGCGCTGCCTCGACATAGGTGCTCTCCTTCAGATAGAGCGCCTCGCCCCTCAGAACGCGTGACGTGCTGATGCCGCGGTCGATAGAGAGTATGAAGATGATCTGCCACATGCCTTGGCCCACAATGGCGACCATTGCCAGAAGCAGTATCAGGGTGGGGATGGTCATCCAGCCATCGACGATTCTCTGCACGACTATGTCGATCACGCCGCCGACATAGCCGGAACCCATGCCGATGGTGATGGAGACTATCAGGAATCCGACCACGCAGGAGAATCCGACAATCATGGAGACCTGCGCGCCCACAATGATGCGACTGAGCTGATCGCGCCCTATCTGGTCGGTGCCAAGCGGGTGATCCAGACTGTGGCCCAGCAATGCTTCGTCCAGCACCTGCTCTCTGTAGTCGTGTGGAGCGATCAACTGGGCGGTGGCGGCCATCAGTAGTAGGAGACATACGATCACCAACCCTACCGCGCTCAGGGGCTTCTCCCTGAAGATACGGACAACGAAGTCGAGCCAGGGATTGAGCCGCTTGCGTCGGAGCTGTTGTTCTAGCCCGAAGCTCAGGGACTGTCGCTCTTGCTGCACCTGTCTGCCTTTATGGTTCCAGTGTGTGTTTCTAAGTGTACCGAATCCTGGGATTTAGCCAGCCGTAGCTGAGGTCGACAAACAGGTTGGTGACCATCACCAGCAGACCGAGAACTATGATTATGCCCTGGATTACAGGGTAATCTCGCTGCTGTATGGCTTTGAGCATCAGATTGCCGATGCCTGGAAGCGACCATATCTGCTCCAGAATGACAGTCCCACCGAGTGAGAAAGCAAAGGTGATTCCGACGAGGCTGATGACGGGAATCAAAGCGTTTCTCAGGGTGTGCCGAGTCAAGATGATGCGGTCTCCGAGGCCCTTGGCCCTGGCGGTCCTTACGTAGTCCTGCCGAACTATCTCCAGAATGGTCGCCCTGGTCATCCGGGCGACGGCAGATCCCTGCGAGATGCCCAAGATCGTGGCGGGGAGAACGAACTGCTCGAGGTTGAGGAGCGGTCCGTCGAAGAAGTGGTTGACTCCCAGAGGCGGGGACCAGTTGAAGATGATGGACCCAAAGACCACCACGAGTATCGCGATCCAGAAGTAGGGCATGGACAGCCCCAGCACAGCCACGCTTCGTAAGACGTAGTCTATCCACGAATCCTGGTAGGTCGCCGATATGATGCCAATTGCCAGTCCCCAGACTACCATGACAATCATGGTGATAATGATGAGTTCGAGGGTGACACTGTATCGCTTTTTGAGAGTGTCGACGACCGGGATCTTGTTGAACAGGGACTCTCCCAGATCGCCGCGCGCTATCTGACCCAGCCAGACGAAATACTGAAGGTAAATGGGTTTGTCCAGTCCGAGCTGGGCCCGAACCTTGTTCTTCATCTCGTCTGACATGTACCCGCCGCGTCCGCCGCCCTGCATCCCGACGATGACTTCGATGACGTCGCCCGGGACGATTCTGACCATAGAGAAAACGAAGACTGTCAAGAACAGTACACCGGGAATCATCAGAACTAACCGGCGAACTATGTACTGCCGCATTCGACCTTTCCCTCTTGTTTAATGATGGTGAGTCGAGTGAAACGGGGACTCTACATGCGTGCCAATAGCACAAGTCTGGCGGTGTAGAGGATCGATACCTGATTGGTGGGTCGAGACCCGTCGCGGGTCGAAACCCTTTGCCCTCACCAAAGGTAGTGGCCAAGTCGTCCCGGCCAACTGTTGTCGGCCGGGATGACTGACTCATTCAGACTGTTGCCGCGGACTTTCTACTGTTCGACCCAAGCTCGAGCGGTCCCCTGACCGATCTGATGGGTGTAGTGGAAGCTGTAGTTCTTGAACCACGGGGCTATGGCGACTATCTGGATCCAGTTTGTCGCATAGATGTAGTACTGCTTCTCCATAAGGTATCGCTGAAGATCAGCCACCGCTTCGAAGCGCTCCTCAGCGTCGAGCTGCTGGTTCATCTCGACGATCATCCTGTCGAGCTCGAGGTCAACAAGGCCTGAAAGCGGCTGAGCCTGCTTCTGCTCAGGAGAGTAGTAGCAGGGGCCGAACCAGTCGACCGGCTCGAATCCCCAGCATGGGAACTCGTATATGAAGTCGAACTCGCCAGCGGTACGGGCCGCTGAACGTGCGGCGCCGTCCTTGACGTCCATTGTCACATCAATGCCGATGTTGCGCAGCGATTCGGCAATGAGCTCAGACTCGCTGAACCAGGTTGCCCCGACACCGTGAGTGGATCCGAGGATCGCGTCGAAGCCATCTGCGTATCCAGCTTCGGCCAGCAACGCCTTAGCCTTAACTGGGTCGTACTTCATCAAGTCTTCGCCGCTTACGCCGTCTCCGTCAGAGTCACCGTACTGACCGGGCTGCAACCACCACTGGTTGCCTGGCGCCAGCGGAGTCGGGTATGGGAGACCCCATCCTATCAGGATGCTCTCCACCCAGCCTTCCTTGTCGATGGCAAGCTGCATAGCGTGTCTGACACGGAGGTCGCCCCAAGGCTTGCCTGCGCCATCTCCGCTCTCGCCCCAGTTCATTCCGAGACCGCGGACGTTCATCGGGTCAACGAAGACCTCGAAGTTGGTGTCAGGGTTGGACTGCTTGATGTCCTGGTATCGCTGCGGGCTCAGTCCGCAGGTCTCAAGGGTGATGCCACCAAGCTTGCCGGTACGGAACGCGGCGTCCTGTAGACGCTCATCCTGTATGCCGTGGATGGTCATCTTGTCCAGGAACGGGATCTGATTCCCCTGTCCGTCGGTGCCCCAGTAGTTGGGGTTCTTCGTGAAAGTGATGTGGTTGGCCGGCTCCCACTCCTCGATGATCCACGGACCGGTGCCGATTTGGACCTTGATATCGTTCATGGCCTCCTGAAGGTCTATGCTCTCTTCCGCTATACGCTTGTCAATGCCCTGGCGTCCCAGTATCCACGGCCCCTTGTGCGTTAGCTGGAAGATCAGGGGAGCGGACGGCTGGTTTGTGGTGATCTGGAGCGTGTAGTCGTCCAGAGCCTTGAATGAATCTGGGCCGTCTATCATGTTGAACTTGGGTATGTAGCTGCTGGCCTCGATCCCGAAGGACATACCGGCTGCCGCGACATAGTCGTGGGCAGAGACGTCCGCGTCGAGATCGACGTCGTCAGCCAGCCACTTGTGGATTCCACCGGGATCGATGCCCCACTTGACGCCCTTGCGGATGTCGAAGGTGTAGGCCATGCCATCGCTCGAGATCTCCCAGCTCTCGGCTACGCCCGGCTGCGAGGAGTAGTCAACAGGGCTGTACTCGGGGCCGTAGTGGAACATTCCCAAGCCCTCGGCATAGTGGCTCAGCGCCCCATTCCAGTGCCCAATCTTGATTGGCCAGTCCCAGTAGCTGGGGACGACCCACTCAAGCGTACCGACCGCCGCGGAGCCGCCATAGACCGGCTTGTAGGGGTCAGGTAGTGGAACGTAGCTGACAGGCACTCCAAGCGCCTTAGCCGTCTCGGCGATGAACTCGGACGCTATCATGGTCGAGCTCTCTACCTCTTTGGGCACCATGACCGGAGCGGCCGTCGCGGCCGGAGCCGCGGGGGCAGGGGCCGCGGGCTGCTGCCTCACAACCGGCGCTGAGGTGGGCGCAGGCGCCGCGGGAGCGGCAGTGGGCGCAGGCTGGGCAGGAGCCGGCGCCGCCGAGGTGGTTGTGGAGTCTTCAGGCGCCGAACTACACCCGGCTACAAATGCGGCAAGAACTCCAATCAGGACAATACTAGCTAACAGTCTTACCATCTACCGACCTCCTACCTGAAACTGACCCAGACTTTGCCGTAAGTTTTCATCCTCCGTTATTGAGAGAATTCCCTGTTGGAGCCCCCTCCGAAATTGAGGCCAATACTGGCATAGCTAGAATAGGATGTCAAGAATTCTAAATCAGGTGATGACGTGCGGTTGTCAATACTCAACATGCAGACGTCAGGCGATCACGGTGCGGCGTGATCAGGTCAGCTCTCAAGGAGTCTCAACTGCTCCAGAATCGTGGATGCCGGGACCTGGTCGTCAATGGCCTCGCCTGCGTGAAACCATCTGATGACGCCCTCCTTGTCTATGATGAACGTTGACGTAGTTGCCAGCGCGTCGCCAAGGAGGTTGTAAACGCCGTAGTCGGCCACCGTGGTGACCTCTGGATCGTAGAGAATCGGGAACGTCAGTCCGACGTTATCGACGACCCACTGAGCGTTGGACAGGTCATCGGTGCTGACAGCCAGGACCTCTGCGTCCAGCGACTGCAATTCGTCATAACTCTCGTTCAACTCAACGAGCTGACCGCGACAAAACTCTCACCAAAAGGCGCGGTAGAAGACGAGCACCACGTTACTCTTGCCACGGTAGGAGGCCAGTGAGTAGTCCTGACCTGACGCGCTCGGCAGGGTGAACCCGTAAGCGGTATCGCCAACTTCGGGCAGAAACAGCCGCGAAGTCGGCGCGTTGTTCATGCACGCTGGATTGCACCTGTTGGCATCATCGGTGCAGTCGAGCTCCGTGTCCGACGTATCAGAGGCTGCGGAAAGCGAGACAGGCTCCGCCGTGGGACTGGCCTGAGCGGTGTCCATGCCGGACCCGCTGTCTGTCTGGTCAGTGCCGGAGACGCTCTTCGCAACACCGGATGAGACTGTTCCATAAACCGCCGCGGCCGTTGGCGAGGGCGCGGCCAGAGAAGCGACGTTCTGAGTCTCTGATTTGCGAGGCTCGGTCTGAGTCGAGATTGGCTGACTTGTGGAGTCTGCTGAGGCGCAGGCTGTTACGGCAATCACCAAGAGAACACAGGCTACGGCAAAGAGCAGTCGTGTAAGCACTTTCGACGCCGTCTCCCTTCGGTCCAGGAGTCCGGACCCCAGTTGCGGGTACGTCAGGTAAGCTGATGGTATTACACGTCGAGTTGGACTTCAACCAAGACGCGAGTGGGGGCCGACGCTGTCACTCCCGGCTTGCAGGGGATATCATGGCCTTACGCTGGAGAGTCTGCCCGGCGCAGGCAATATGGGGACGAGTGCAGTCGTTGGACACGGACAGGAAGCAGAGGAAGAGGACCGCGCTCGTCGCATTGGTCGTGCTGATCGCCCTTGTTGTCGCGGGGGCTGTGGCCTCGTGGGTCCAGAATGAAAACGAGGAACGCGCTCAACAACTCGCGCTGGAAGCGTTCCTATACGATGAGTACCGGATGCTGCCTGTCCGCTTCCACCTACTGGAGTCTGAACAGCAGGAGCCGCTTCACTGCCAACTCTCTGTCGTGGACGTGGATAGGATACTCGGCAAGGTCAACCTGATTTGGGAGCAGGCGAGCATCTATTTCTATCTCGAATCGGTTGTGCAGGAGTCCGCCGCCAACCAGTTCGTGATCGGCGGATTTACGCGGGGCGCGCCGATCCAGCTATACCCGCTGATTCGCCCTCCCCAGTCCATGGCACACAATATGTTTCACCTGTACTGCATTCACGAGTTTCGGCCCAACGGAGCCACGATCGGGGGTCACGACGTGATCTTCTTCAAGGACACCGCGTCGCTTATGCCGGTGGAAGGGGGAATCGACGAGCCGCTGCCGCGGGTACTTTCCCACCAACTGGGGTACGCGTTGTCCCTGGGTAACGCCGACGACCAAGCGTACCTCATGGCAAACGGAACAACAGGTACATTGCTGAGCGAGCGCGAGGTATTCGCGGCACGGCAAGCCGTCGAGAGCATCGAGTGGCACATGACGCCCACGAAGATGTCTGATGCTGCGGACTCCTTCATGGAAGAAGGGGCTATGCGAAAAGCCGGGCAACTCTACGAGACGCTCATGGCAATCCCGGGCAGATCGCCTCTGAAGGACACCGCTCAACAGCGTATGCAGGAGATCGAGGGGGACTCGAACTGACCTTGACTTCACGTAATCGCTGGGATGTCTCCATTTGAACGCCGATGTGGACCGTGTAGTCCTGTGTCCGGTATGCGGACACTTCAACGCGGTGGGGTCGGCGTGGTGTGTCGAGTGCCGGTTGTCACTGGCGGGAACCGAGCCGATCACCCAGCAGGAGGCGCGGGAGAGCGCAAGGCGGCGTCAGACCGCGCTGAAACAGCGCCGGCTGCTGCGGTTCGGGTTGGTCGGACTGGTGGCAGTTGTTGTCGTTATCTGGATCGGCTATGTGAACTTAGATCCCTTTTCGTCGTTGGACCCGCCCACGTCGACGATTGGAGCAGAATCCGGGCCCGGTGAGTGGGCGATGTTCAGGCGGGACCCTGCCCACACTGGTTTCGACGCCTCTGAAGGCGACGTGCCCATTGGCGAAGTCGTGTGGCGGTTCAAGGCCGATGCGCCTATAAGGTCTTCGCCAGCGGTAGTCGATGGGCGAGTGTACATAGGTACGGGGGACAGCAATGTGGTCGCGCTGGACGCTGAGACCGGGGAGCTGCTGTGGGAGCACGAAGTAACCGGGCCGGTCGATTCGTCGGTCGCAGTGGCGGGCGACCTGGTGTTCGCCAGCCTCCGGGATGCCAGAGTGCTTGCGCTCGATCGAGGCACCGGCGAAGTGAGATGGGAGTTCCGAGCGAGCGGGCCGATACACGGGTCGCCAGCGGTCATCCGAGGTGAGCTTTACATCGGCTCCGACGACTTCGGCATCTACTCCCTGGATGCGATCACCGGAGAAAAGCGCTGGATGTACCGGACCGGGGGAAGGGTGGCGTCGAGCGCCGCCGCGAACGAGGACGTGGTCGCGGTCACGTCTGAGGACAAGTACCTGTACGTGCTCGACAGAGACACGGGCAGACCTCGGATGGACTTCCAGTTGACTACTGGAAGCAGGTCTCCGATCTTGTCCGACTCGATTGCCCTGGCAATCGACGGACTGGGGTGGCTGACAGCGATAGACTCGCGTCAGGACGACCTGCCGTTTGAGAAACCCGTGAGGCGGGTGGGCCTCCAGCTTTTCGCGTGGGGGATACTGGAGGATGACCCGGCTCAGGGAGGGTTCGTGTGGAGCTTTATGCCGAACGGGGACAGCCTGGTAGGCGAACCGACGGTGGCATTGGGTAAGGTTTACGTTGCGGGTTCGTCGGGAGTGCTGTACGCGCTCGATGCTGCAACCGGCCTGCCAGCCTGGGAGTTTCATGCAGAGTCCGGTTTTGAACAGTCGCCGTTGGTGTTGGGCCGGACGGTACTGGTCGCCGACTTAGGCGGCAGACTCTACGCTGTCGACGCCGAGACTGGGGATAGCAAGTGGGAACTAGACATCGGTGGTCGGCCGATGACAGGTCCGGTCATCGCGGGAGGAGCGCTGTATGTCGTAACCGATGACGGCGGGCTGCAGGCGATTCGGTAGTCCCTGCAACTGGGACTTCAGTCTCGCGAAGCGTCGACGCTCACCGTGACGATGTCGACGCCGTGGTACTTCTGGTGGTGGACCGACGACGCGTAGTGACGCAGAAGTCGGAACGATATTTCCCGACCGTCCGTTAATTCCGGTGCTTCCCCCATGTATGCCAGCTGGTCCTCCAAATTGTCGCCCTCGTATGCCGAGATAAACTCCAGTTCCGCTCCTCCGACGCCGTTGCGAGCGGTTACTACGAGGCGACGGGTTCTGTGCGGTTCAAGGCCGTTTTCTTCCGCGGACATGCTCAGAAGGGTCTCATCTCCAACCAGTTCAAGCCGCTCGGCTGATTCGGGGCTCCATCCGGCCCTGGACGCGAAGCCGCGAAGGAAATCAGACACACCGTCCTGGATGATGATCTTCATGCCCTGGACAAAGAGCATACCTGTGAAAACAGTGATATAGGCGGCGGCCACAGGAGGGGAATGGCGCCCACCAGAGTTACCACCACGAACGCCGGCAGGAGAGCCAGAAAGGTTTCATCTCCGCCCTACCCTCACGGCCTGAAGAATCGTGGTGATCCCGCTGACTAGAAGCGCGGCGAAAGCTCCCCAGGCAATGTAAGATTCGGGTTGGTTCGCAATCCGTGCCACTATGACTACGGTCAGGACCACCGGCGCAACTATCAGCATGGCGGCCTGGAATCCGGAGCCAATAGTCACCAGGTTGGGAGGGCGGTCATCCGGCTCGTAGCGGACGTTTTCGTTCACGTGTGCAGCAGCCAACAGATGAACCTCGATTGTGGTCGATTCCCGCGCACTCTCAATGCGATGCGACTGAGATACTATATCAAGGACTCCTGCTGGGGGAAAACCTATAGTCCAGCACAGTACACAATCCATGACCTACGCCCTATGGACGGTCGCTGTTGCACTGGGTATCGTTTTCGTTGCGCTACTCTTGGCGTCACTCGTGCTCGTAAGGTTGAACGATACCCTGCTGGACCCGCGCTACTATCCAGACCAGTTTGAGAGACATGGCCTGTACCGGTTCGTGATGGTGGACGTGCTAACGTCAGCTCTCGATGAGACGCGCGAGGCTGAGCCCGAATTTCTGGACGCCGGCTTCCGCCAGAACCCACTGGTGACGTCCGGGCTATCAACCCGTCAAATAGCTGATGCGGTCCATCGCGCTCTGTCCCACCGGGACCTGGAAAGGCTGGTTGCTCCCGCTGTGCTGCAGATCGCCGAGTACGCCACCGGGCAGCGCGACAGAGTCGTGCTGAAAGTCGACGCAGCCGGACCCATAGTAGGAGCTGCGTACGAGATCCATAAGCTCATGCAGGACTCGGACGCATACGCTCCTTTAATAGAGTACGAACTGGAGCCAAGAGTCCGGGAGGCCGCAGGCGAGGCACTGGGCGCCAGCGACAACGTGTCCGGCTGGATGCTGTACTTGTTCGGGACCGCTGAAGATGCCGAGGACAGGATGGTCCGGGTGGCAGTGCGAGCGCTCACCGCCGAATGGCTGGCCGTCCAGATCGAGCAGGCCCTGGACGAGTTCACGGCCTATCTTGTAGGTGAGTCTGACAGCTTTGAGGTCAGGATCCAGCTCACGGATGCGCAAGTCACAACTGCTGTGGAGGAGACCAAGGCCATCCTGCGGGAGGCCGACGCCTACGACCTAGTGTTCCCGGGTGTAGTGGAGCCTGTTCTGGAGGACGTGTTGGGGCCTCAGATCGAGCTTCCCTATGGCGTGAGTATTGCCAGGGACGAGGTTATAGACGCGCTTGGGCAGGGCGCGCCGCCGTCGTGGGTGCAGTTGCAGGCAGAGCGACTCATCGACTACGTCGGACCGTACATGGCGGGAAGATCCGACGGATTCTCGACGGAGATTACACTGACCCGCAACAAGGAGGAAGCATCAATAGCGCTGACGGGCGTGGTAGTCGCGAGGGTAAAAGGGACATTGACGGGTCTGCCAGTATGTGGAACCAGAGCAGAGGCGACCGACGCTCGACGCAGGCTGGGACGGGTGTTGCCAGATTGCATTCCGCCGGGCGTATCTGATAGTGAAATCATTGAGCAGGCTGAGGCGGCCATAGTCAACTCTGTCCAGGCGTTAGTGTTCGCGCCTGTGCCAGACACCATCACGTTTACGGAGTCGCACCTGCGGTCCACATTGGAGCGGTCGGGTGGCCCGGAGACGCTGGAGTACCTCGACCGACTGAGAGCCATCCTGAACAAAGGTTGGAGCTATAGTGAGGACGACTTGAGGGCCGACCTGTCGGAGAGGGGCGATGCTTTACAGGTCCTGGACGGGGTCCGCTCTTTTCTGGGCGACGGCTACTCGCACACCTACGGGGCCCGGTCCGTAGGTGGCTCCATAAGTCGCCTCGAAAGGGCCCTGGACAGGGGGCGGGAGCAGTCTGAGTTTGTCCGGCGTTACCAGTGGATTGCCTACGTCGCGACTCCGTTCCTTCTGGCGGTTGTCGGGCTTCTCGGAGGCGCCGGCTGGCGTGGCAGGATCGTGTGGATGTCATCGACACTGCTCATTTCGGCCATCCTGATCTTCCTGCTCTCGTG
>DAOUHG010000149.1:0-2349 GCA_034428835.1 Dehalococcoidia bacterium | reverse complement strand
CCGCTCCAGCTAAGACAATCCTAGCCATGATGACCTTGTTCAGAGTATCCTCAGTATGGCAACTGCAATAGATGTAGAATGGTTCAGGAATCTTGGTTCACCCGGATCGGAAACAGAATACGAGGAGGGTCTGGGTGGTTGCGCACGAGGCGAGATTGACTGGCGAAGAGATTGAAGAACTAAAACAACTAGGTGAAACCCACTTCTGGCCTCACTCCCGGCCGATAGCTGACATGTCGGAAGAGACTGGTATCAAGCTGGTGTCGAAGGCGGAGGGCGTATGGGTCGAGGACGGCCAGGGCAACCGCTGGGTTGACACCCTGTCCGGGATGTTCCTCAAGAACATAGGCCATGGACGGAAGGAGATTGCTGATGCGGTCTTCAAGCAGATGCAGGACGTGAGCTACTCTCCCGGAGGCACTGTGAGCCCCGCGACCATCAAGCTCGCCGCAAAGGTCGCGAGCCTGGCCCCCGATACAGAGTCCAGGGTCTACTTCACGAGCGGCGGAGCGGAGGCCGTTGAGACGGCCCTGAAGATCGCCAAGGCGTATCACAAGAACAACGGCGAGACGACGCGCTGGAAGGTCATCAGCAGACGCGGCTCCTATCATGGAGCTACTCACGCATGTATGTCTCTGGGCGGGTCGGCTCAATCCGGACCCGGCGACTATGGGCCGCTGGTTCCTGGCAATGTTCACATTGGCAATCCTAACAGCTATCGGGGACCTCACTCTGACATGGAGTGTGCCGAAGAGCTCGAGAGGACAATTCTGCATGAGGGCCCGAACATGGTCGCCGCCTTCATCGGTGAGCCCGTCTCCGTCGCCAACGGCATTCAGATCCCCGACCCGGGGTACTGGCCGCGCATCCGCGAGATCTGCGACAAGTACGGCGTGGTAATGATCTGCGACGAGGTAATTACGGGCTTCGGCCGCACCGGCAAGATGTTCGCCACTGAGCACTGGGGCATCAAGCCCGACATCTTCACGGTGGCCAAGGCGCTCACCAGCGGCTACCTCCCCATAGGCGCCGCTGTCGCGAGCAAGCAGATCGCCGACAACTTCCTCGGTCAAGAGAACATGCTCAAGCACCTGATCACGTTTGGCGGCAACCCGGCGTCCTGTGCTGCCGGTCTGGCCAACCTGGCTATCATAGAGAACGAGGGAGTCGTCGAGAACTCAGCCGAGATGGGCGACTACCTGTACGAGCAGCTTCAGACTCTGTACGAGTACCCTATAGTCAGCGACGTTCGCGGTGGCATGGGCCTGATGGCGGCTGTCGAACTCGTCCAGGACCGCGATACCAAGGAGCGGTACCCAGAGGAGGCGCAGCTCAGCGCCAAGTTGTCTCGCATCATGGACAAGAACGGCCTTCTTGGACGCGCCGGGGACGTCATCCCGATCGCGCCGCCGCTCACGATCACCAAGGACGAAGTTGACTTCGTGGTCCAGGCGCTCGACAGGACGCTTGAAGAGGTGCAGACGGAACTCTAACTCTAGGCCTTAGAGTCTAAGACAATAAGAAGGGGGGAGAACAGCATTTCCATAACGACCCTAGGAGAGTGAGGGTGCATAGGAAGGCAGCATGGACTCATATCTGTGGAAGCGGCGGCTCACGTATGTGTTGTGGATGTGATCGGTGAGAGAAACGGCGTGGCTCACAACCTCGTGATCAGGAGGAGTGGAACGTAATGAAAAAGCGATTGTTGGTACCGGTATCAGTTCTATTGGCCGCTGTACTGGCCTTGGCAGCCTGTGGTGGAGCGGAGGATGAAGCGAGACCGGCTGTAGCACCGGTGCCTGCAACGCCTGCTGCGACGGCAGCACCCGCAGTGGCGGTGGCGACCGCCGCTATGCCAGGAGCAGGAATCTCAGTCACAGTGGTCCCTGCCCGAGCGGCGGCCGGGGACGTCATATACGGCGGGACTCTCAATATCCCGACCTACGCGGACTGGTCCGCGTGGGACATGCATCAGATATCTTCTTCCAATAACATTGTTCTTTGGGGCGGCATATACAATACCCTCCTTCGGTGGGACCTCAAGGTGGGTGACAAGATCGAGCCTTGGCTGGCGAAAAGCTGGGACTTAGATGGAAGTGGCGTCGTCTGGACGCTGAATCTCGAAGAGGGAGTCGAATTTTCAGATGGTACACCCTTTACCGCCGACGACGTTGTGTGGAACTTCGACAAGTGGATAAACCCTCCTGAGGGAATGGTGATCCCTCGTCACTCGATACTCCCAGACCTATTCGAGAGTTGGAGAGCCGTCGACGATAACACCGTGGAGGTTACGACGACGTACCCCGCGGCGACATTCTTGCCCGAGATGGCCTCAGGCTTCCACCTTAT
>DAOUHG010000148.1:0-4798 GCA_034428835.1 Dehalococcoidia bacterium | reverse complement strand
CTCCACGGCGATCCTGCGGGGTCGGTATTCCTGGACTTCGACCAGAAACGGGCTTTCAGTCGGCCAGAACGCTTGTCTCTGTTCACCCGGACTGATGGCCAATGCCTTTGGCACAAGGCGGCACCAATCCGGTATGCAACCAGCATCGTCCCAGCACAATTCTGTGCCACGGGCGTGCTGACTGTATTCGGCGAAGGACACGAGAGTGATGGCTTATGTGCTGAAGGGCTTTGTACAGGAAGTTGCTTCCTACGACTGCGGTCATCACCCTCAGCTTCTAGGGCGGGCGTTGGCGTCTCGATCTGGTTGATTGGCGACTCACGGTTGTGTTCAGGTCCCCAGCTTCACATACAAAACCGAGGGTCCCCCATTGGGTTTGGTTTCGCGCATTGCGAACAGGTCCGACCTAGACTTGACCAGCTGCGACAGTTGCTTATGTCCATAGCTTCGGGAGTCGAAGGCCGGATCGAGCTGACGCAGGCTGTTGCCGACGGCGCCCAGGAACGCCCAGCCATCGTCCTGCATACTCATTTCGACCGCACGCGCTGCAAGCTCCGTCCAGTCAGTCAGGTCCAGTCCCCTACCCTCCTCCTCGCTGCCTTCCTGCGTCGGCATCAGGTTTTCAGTGTAGACGAATACCTCACAGGCATTGACGAATGCCTTGGGCGTGAATGACCTTCCCACACCCATGGCAAACAGGCCCTGCTCCCGGATCCTTGTGGCCAGCCGCGTGTAATCACTGTCGCTTGACACAACGCAAAAGCCGCCGACAGCGCCTGCGTGCAGAATGTCCATCGCATCGATTATCAGGGCACTGTCCGTGGCGTTCTTCCCGACGGTATAGCGAAACTGCTGGATGGGCTGCGCAGCGCACTCATGAAGACACTCCTTCCAACTGTTCATCTGCGGTGTGGTCCAGTCGCCATAGATACGCCGGGTGGTTAGCACTCCGTACTTTGCGGCCTCCGCAAGCACATGCTGGATCAGCGACGGCTGGGCGTTGTCGCCATCTATCAGCATGGCGATCAGTCGTGTCTCTGAATTCATCGTTCCCAACACCATGAGAAATCACCTCGACCTATGTGAAGAGTATATGCCGTTTCTCCATGCGCTGAACGCTCCCGGCTCACCCAGTCTTCTTGCAGTCTTCGCATGGCGCTGACCAGCCCAATTGTCGCCCAGCATGAAGGCGCAGTGGGCAGCATGGAGGGATGCTTCTGCGTAGTCTGGCCTAACTTCCAAGACCCGCTCCAGATACTCCAGAGCCTCGGCGTATCGAGCCAACTTCATGAGAACGTATCCTTTGGCAGAACAGAAGTGCGGTGTCTCCTCGGGTAATACCTCTCTCACGCGATCGAGCCGCTCCAGCGCCTCACCGTACGCTCCGAAGTTTGCCAGGATTATCCCCTGTTCCACCGCAGGCAGGTCCCAGTCCGGAAGGAGCTCGGCGGCAATCATGCACTCGGTTATCCCCTCATCGATCAGGTCCCTGCGACGGAGGTTCTTGCCCGCCATTCCAAGGTAAGAGCCCAGTTCGGAGTGGGCCATAGGACTGCGGGGAAAGGAGCGGACGATGGCTGTCCGGCGTTCGATTCCGGCTTCCATGATCGACACCGGCGAGGGAATCTTTCCCACGGCAACCCGCCGGAGCAGGTCAGACCCCTCATTTGCAAGCCGGCTCACCGCCTCGCGGGCCGGGTCGTCACCACTCGCCGGCTCCCCCAAGACTGGCTTGCCGGTGTCCGCTGACTGAATATCCCTGATGTCCTGCGCCAGTCCGGCGGCTGTTTGGGTGGGGTTGGCTTGGGCAACACCACTTTCGAAGAGCACGCCCCAGTCGAGAGTCGCAGCCAGTAGATCCCGACGCCAGCTCTCGTCCGGCTCCAAGACCGATAGATTCCTGAGTAGAGTGTCGATTGCAGGATCGACTGTTCCGAGACGGATAGCATCCAACTCTATCCCCAAAGCCTCTTCGATTGGAGGACGATTCATCTGACGCACGTCCTCAGTCATCAGCCACACGAACCTGACCAGAGCCGTACTCAGGTCAATCACCTTCTGCCTGCCTATCCACGGCTCAATGAGGTCGACGATGGTGGCGAAGGTGAACTGGCGCTGAATCTCCAGTGCCAGTTCACTGGACGTTACGTTCTCTATATGGTCCGCGAGTACCTCTGATATGGCTGCGATGCTGTCATTAGTCGGTCTGACCTTGCCGTCGAGCCAATTGTCCACCGAGGACGTGGAGGATCCACCGAGTTGTTCAGCCAGCTCCTCGCGTGTGAGTCGGGCCCTGGCGGCCAGGTCGCGAAGCAGTCTTCCTCCGCCGTTTTCCTGCGCCCACAGCGGTGTACCGGGACGATCCGGTTCCAGGCCGGCCAGCCTGAGAATCGCGAAGATGCGCACGGACAGGTCGATGACCACGAACCGGAGCAGACGCTCAGCGGTGGCGCTTCGGTCCACTGTTCTTGCGGACCGGCTCTGAATACGGGATACGGCACGGTCCCAACGGGATGTTGCACGGGCAATTGCAACGCCGATGATAATGGGCATTGACACGTCGCGCTGCGTAAAGACGGGGGGCACGGGTACCAGTCCTCGCTCCACCAGGGCTTCGCCCAAGGCCAAGAATATCTCGGTTTGATTGTGTTCGCTTATCGACCCGCCCTGGAAGAACCGCTTGGCGGTTCGTGCGGTCAGCACGCCATCGTCTAGCCGTAGTGCACCAACGATTGCTCCAATTATCTGCCCGCCGTACGCGGTCGGGAATGGGCCAAGGGGTTTCTCTTTGGTCTGCATGGTCGGGGATCGCGAAGTGGTCTTACACCCGCCGGTCCGCAACTGGCGGGTGTAAGACAGATTATCGCTGCCGTCTCCTTTCCGTTTCTCTGGACTCCGCCTGTCTGTTGTCGGGAGAGCCGTCCCCCTCGGGTATCCGGTCCTCCCTGTCGTTCGGGCATTCATTGTAGCCGCGAGACTCCCAGTAGGCGTCGTTGTTCGGATTCAGCTGGTTAGCGTGATTGTCCATGTCGGTCTGTCTACTCACTGGTCTCTCCTATTTGTGTGTTCGATAAGAGCTGCGGCCCTCCATCAACATGGTATGACCACTGGGCTAAGTATCAACCCCAACAAATAGGACAGAATTTTGCCAGGGAGCCGAGGAACCGTTGAAGTCGCCAACTCGCCTGTGCGGCTCATCCCGGGATGATACCGGATGCTATCGGCACATCAAGGCACCGATCCGGCATACAGCCGGCATCCGGTCAGCACGGTTTCGTGCTAGGACAGTGCTTGTCATATCTGACGAAGGTAATAAAACGAACACGTGTTAGAGCATGACCAACAGGATCTCAGTCGCAACATCGGCGATTGAGATTGTCCGACTGGTACGTAAGTGCAGCCTGCAGGTAGTCGAAGCAGTCCGGGAGACTTGCGATCCTGCGGAGAATATACATCCACCAACTACCGGAGTGGCCCGACTTCAAGGTGCGCGGCGACCGCCTGTTTGAGCGACTCTCGGAATTACGATTCAAGCAGGGTCGCCTGATTGGCAGGATGGGCGACCTGGGCTTCGATTTCAGACAGGAGATCATCCTGGATTCAGTCACCGAAGATGTGGTCAGTACCAGTGAAATTGAAGGCGAACTGCTGAATCAGAGGCTCGTCCGTTCTTCTGTCGCCAGGCACCTGGGCATGGAAATCGGTGGGCTTTCCCATACGGACCGCAATGTCGAGGGCATTGTCGACCTGACGCTGGACGCAACCCAGAACTACGACCTGCCCCTCACATCTGAGAGGCTGTTCACATGGCACAGGAACCTGTTCCCGGACGGCCGCAGCAACATGCGGGACATCACTATCGGCAGTTGGAGGCAGGACAGACAGGGTCCCATGCAGGTAATGTCCGGAGGCATCGGCCGGGAACGCGTCCACTTCGAGGCCCCCTGGGCTGACCGGATTGAACCCGAGATGCAGGCCTTCCTGGACTGGTTCAATTCGCCGCCCGACCGGGATGGCGTCATAGGCGCCGGCATTGCTCATCTGTGGTTTATCACAATCCACCCCTTCGAGGACGGAAATGGCCGGATCGCCAGGGGAATCACAGACATGGCACTGGCACGAGCGGAGGAGACCCCTCAGCGGTGCTATAGCATGTCGTCTCAGATCCTCCGGGAAAGGGTTGAGTACTACAGAATCATGGAGCGGACCCAGCGGGGGAATCTGGACGTGAGCGACTGCATACTCTGGTTCATAGAGTGCCTTGGCAGATCAATCCAACATGCCGAAGGTGCACTCGGTAAAGTCATGGACAAAGCCCGGTTCTGGGCGAAGTTCGCCGACGTCTCCATCAACGCTCGACAGCGCTTGATGGTAAACCGGCTTCTCGACGGGTTCACCGGCAATCTCACGTCCACCCGCTGGGGACGGATAGCCAAGTGTTCACAGGACACCGCTCTCAGAGACATCCGCGGCCTGATCGAGGCCGGCGTCCTCACGCAGAATCCAGGAGGGGGCAGAAGCACCAGCTACAGGCGCTCACTTATGCCGCCGACGGCAGGCCGGACGGCGGCATGTAAAGATTGCCGGATCGGTCCCCTCCCGACCTTTGCAGGGCATTGAAGTGAACGCCTTCACCTCTGTTCAGGCCTTCCGATCTGCGCATACGTGAGCACATTTGCATCATGGGTGCCGCATGCTGTGAGCACTTTTTCGTGCCGATGGCGTGATGGCCGTATTTGGTCAACGGCACTAGAGCTGCCACACTCACCACGGAATTGTGCCCTACGTCTTCCGGTCC
>DAOUHG010000147.1:0-13107 GCA_034428835.1 Dehalococcoidia bacterium | reverse complement strand
ATCTTAACCCTTTTCAGACACCCTCTTATACCAATTCGCTTTGACTACACCATGAAGCGATCATAGCCTATTTCCTAGTGATACCTTACCATCCGTCATTCCCGCGAACGCGGGAATCCAGAGGCTTATCGCTCATTTACGGTCGCTTCACGACGAATTGGTATTAGCTGCCATGTACTCAAATAGCTTGAGAGGGGAGGTAGTATGAATATCCATTACCGTATGTTCCATGTCAAGGCGATATGGCAGAACCAAGCAGTCGGCAGATTTAAGGTATTGTGGAACCTGTGCATTGGGTACAAATCCAGTGAACTGAACATTCGTGATTTGGCGCTGTTTGCAATACCGTTCCCAGTGCCTTCGCCACTTTTCCAGACCGCCGACGAGTAGAAACACTACATCAGCTCGTTGCCTTAACCTTTCTGCCACGGAGATTATTACGTCAATAGCTTTGTCTGGATATAGGTGGCCACAATAGGTAACATACTTCTTGTCGACGTCAAGCTTCAGGCGTCGTTTCCAATGCGCGGGATCGTCTTCAATTAGAAATCTCTGGAGATCAACGCCATCTTCTAGTACCAATATCTTATCCGCAGAAACACCTCGCTTTATGTGTTCCTGTTTGATTGACTCATGTATAGTTACGAGTCCCTTGAACGCCGGCAAGTGGGCGACTTCGTATATCTTTCGCAATCCAGGGTGATCGTATTCGACCGTATGTGTCTCCACAAAAGTCGGTATTCCCAATAAAGAGGTGAAGTGCGGAATAAGGTAGCTCCGGCAATAGGCCAATTGAAAGTGATTTTCCGCAACATACTTAGCAGCGGAAAGAGAATAGGCTTTATCGTGCGACGTTCTACCGGTGAGAAATGCAACGGGCGAAGGTAGTACTTTCTGAACACGGATTTGATGCGACAAGCCATAGTGCATCTGGATATCCGGTATTTTCCTCATCATGAGTCGATGCTTGATGCTGTCCGATGTAACAACTTCAGTTTCGGAGCCAAGACTGGAGAATGCCTGAGCCATCTTCATTACATTGAAGCTGTGGGCAAAGTAAGAGGGGATGTTGCCACTTGCAAGTACCGCCAGTTTTCTCGGTGACATTCTCAACATCCGCCACTAGGAATTGCTGCAAAGAAAACACGTAGAACATGAGACAGTCCACGCTCGGACTCAGCACCCATTGTTCGACCCGACGAACAGCACCATGGCGGTATGACCTGGAATAGTGTGAGTAGAGAGTATGCCATCGGAGTTCGTGTCAGGCTATTAGGCGACCCATTTACTTGCATTAGTATTCCCCTGTGGTAAGAGGAATGACTGTTTCCTCTTGATTCCGGTCATTGCTGAGGGTCTGTTGATCGACCATTTCGGTGAACCTGCCCCCAATCGCATAGAGATAGTCGTATGTCCCTTGCTCAATGACGCGGCCGTCCTCCAAGACGAATATCATGTCGCTGTTCCTGACAGTGGACAGCCGGTGAGCAATGAGGATAAGAGTCGTATTGTCCCGGAGTTCGTCGATGTTGTCTTGAATGATTCTCTCTGACTCGGTGTCGAGGGCGCTGGTGCCTTCGTCGAATATCAGGATCCTGGCGCTCTTATAGAGCTCTCTCGCTATCGAGACCCTCTGACGCTGTCCACCGGATATCTTCATGCCGTTGTCACCGAGCAGTGTATCGTAGCCGTGTGGAAGACCCTCGATGAACTCGGACGCGTGGGCTGCCTTGACGGAGGGGCTAACACTATCTCGGGACAGACTATCGTCGTCCCACAGGCTAACATTGTTGTAGACTGTGTCGTTGAAGATCACACTCTCCTGGGTGACGTATCCGATCCCCTTCCGGAGTTTACCTTGGTCGATCTGGCTGAATGGAACGCCTCCTAACGAAATTACACCAGATGTAGGGCGGAGTATTCCGGTGAGCATTGTGGCAAGCGTCGTCTTTCCCGATCCTGACGCGCCGATGAACGCGACTTTGCGCCTGGGCGGTATGACGAGGCTGACGCCGTCCAGGACCGAGGATGAGTCATCGTAGGCGAAGGACACGTTTTCTAGGCGAATGGGCAGATCGAAGTTGGGCACTATGGAGTCGGGCTCAAACACCTCCTCGTTGTCGGACAACTCGTCGGCCAAGCGCTCGAACAGCCTGACGCTGCCTGAGAAATCCAAGAATCTCTGGAACGAGACTAGGGCATTTTGGGCATACGTCACAGTGCGGCGCAGAACGACTAGCACGAACAGCATCTCAATGAACGCTGTGCCCACGACCTCAACGTAGAATAGCAGCAACGCGACGATGAGCAGAACGGTCAGCAGATCTATGCCACTCTTCACGATAGAAGTGAGACGACGCTGGGCGTAGTAGAGGCGTCCCTGCTCACGGATCGAAGACGATACCGCCCGTCGGATTCCCATTGTGGAGGCGGTAGCCTTGAAGTACTTGAATCCGTTGAGAGTCTGGATCAGGTGGGACTGGAGAAGGGCGTTGTTTTCGGTATTCAGGAGTGAGACCCGCTGGACCAAGCGGAACGCAGTCCTAAGCAGGAAGTACGCCGGCACTGCGAAGACGATGAAAGCGACTGCCAGCGCGGGATTGACGAACATCGCCAGGACGACGTAGGTGACGGTGAATCCGGCTGCCACCATTGCCCGGGTGCTGTAGTCGAAAGCGTTGGTGAGATTGGTGAACTCGACGGTGGCGGCGTTGTTGAAGTAGCCGACGCCTCGCTTCGTGAAGTACTGGTAGTCGGCCCTGAGAAGCTGGTCGACCATCCTGGACTTGATTTGGACCATGAGACCGGCGATCTGCCTGGCGACGAATATTTCCTGAGTGATGACCAATGCGGTCCTGAGGGCGTAGAGCGCAGTCATGGCGCCAAGGGCAAGCGGCAGAGTGTACTGGAGGCCGAGATTGTCGAAGGCGGACGTGATAATCCGCTGCAGAGGCGAGTCGGAGTCGGCGCCAGCGATTATCGGCAGGAACAGCCCGAGAGTTACGCCCTCCAGCGCAGATGCCAGAACGATCAGCGTGAGCCATAGGAAGAGCCGCCACCGCAGGGCGGAGTGGAGGTATCGGACTACGTAGGCGAAATCCCTCATGGGCTATCGTCGAAAATCAAGGTTGATCACCGAGGATATGGTAGCATGAAGTCCTCGACTGCCAATCGCTTTCTACCTCTTGCTGGCGGATTCTCCTTATATGAAGCACATTGTTACCGGCGGGTGCGGGTTTATTGGGTCGCACCTTGTGGACGGGCTCTTGGAGCTTGGGCATGAGGTGGTGGTGGTGGTAGACGACCTGTCGACGAACGAGGGCAGGAGGGTCAATCCGGGGGCTACGTTGGTTGAAGGGTCGGTTACGGACCTCGATCTGGTGATGTCGGCGACTGAGGGGGCGGAGTGCGTGTTCCACACGGCGGCGTGGGCGCGGGTGCCGAGGTCGATCGACGATCCGGTCGGGACGCACGAGGTGAACGTGAACGGCACGCTGAACGTGCTGCAGGCGGCGCGGGAGAACGGGGTCGGTCGCGTCGTGTACTCGTCGTCGTCGAGCGTGTATGGGGACCAGGACACGCACGTGATGAGCGAAGACATGACGCCGAATCCAAAGTCGCCGTATGCGCTCCACAAGCTGATCGGCGAACAGTACGGGAGCATGTTCGCGCGGCTGTTCGGGATGCGGGTCGTATCGCTGCGGTACTTCAACGTGTACGGTCCGGGGCAGACCACGGAGGGGGCGTATGTGCTTGTCATACCTCACTTTCTGAAGCTGCGGGACGAGGGCAGACCGCTGACGATCTACGGGGACGGACGGCAGACTCGGAGCTACACGCACGTGTTCGACGTGGTGCGGGCCAACTTGCTAGCTGCGAGCGCTGACCTACCCGAGGGAGAGAACGTAGCGCTGAACATCGGTCCGAACGAGGAGACGTCGGTGAACGAGATCGCAGCGATGATCGGCGGTGAGGTCGAGCACATCTACCCGAATCCGCGGGGTGAGTTCGAGGAGGCTCGGAAGTCTTCGGACTGCTCGAAGGCGAAGGCGATGATCGGTTGGGAACCTCAGATATCGCTGTCGGAGGGCCTCCGGGAGCTCTCGTGAGAGTCTCCCTTGCCCCAGGCGACCCCTGATGCTGTGCCAGTTTTGCAGGTGAACATTTCACCCTCACCCCCGTATCGAGTACGGGGCAGGCTCCAACCCTCTCCCTGAGGGAGAGGGGATTTTCGATCCTTCAGAGCGGCGCCGGCTAAACTGAAACAGCTTCAGCGACCCCTCACGCAATTGACACTCTAAAATGCCCCCTGATATATTTTGATGTGCGGCAGATGCGATCAACACATCGCGACCCCTTGAGTCGCCTGCCGCGGAAGCGCCACAACACAGCAATTGCCCACTGACCATCGAGGTAATTCAACGGCCCGCCAGACGACGATCAGGAGGGCCGTACTGTTTGAAGACACGCCACACGCCGCGTCTGCATCGAGCAACTCCAGTCTCATGTAACTACGACGCGTGGCGAAGTGCGCCACTTGCGTCGAGCGCGGCCAAGGCTAGCGGGGAGTGAGTGAATTGAAGAAGACAGATTTCGTAGTCCGGTTCGCCGGAGAGGGCGGCCAGGGCGTGGTGACGTCCGCCGAAGGTTTCGCCCAAGCCAACGCCCAGGTGGGATACCACGTGCAGACCTTCTCCACGTTCCCATCGCAGATCAGGGGAGGCCCGACATGGACCCAGACTCGTATCGCCAACGAGCCGGTGCTCAGCTCGGGCGATGAGCTGGACGTGCTTGTCGCGTTCAATGAATACGCCTACCAAGCTCACAAGGATGAAGTCTCCGACACCGGCGTCATCATCTTTAACTCCGAGGAAGTCGATCTCGAACCCGATGGTAAGAGCTTCGGAATGCAGTTCGACGAGCTCGCCCGCTCCACCGGTAATGCTCGCGCGGCGAATATGGTCGTGATGGGGGCGCTCGCCTATCTCGTTAACGTCCGGCAGGAGATCCTCGAGGACTTCGTGACGAAGCGTTTCACTCGCGGGCGTCCGAACGACCAGCAGATCATCGAGTCGAACCACCAGGCGCTCGGGCTTGGACGCGCCGAGGCGGAAAAGAGCGGGTTCAGTCTCGGAGAGCTGGCAGACCCTATTCCCCCTGGAATCGATCAGATCCTAATCAACGGTAACCAGGCACTAGCTTTGGGCGCACTGGCTGCGGGCCTGGACGTTTACGTCGGGTATCCAATCTCTCCGGCCACGTCGCTGCTCGTCTGGCTGGAGAACAACCTCGCCGGGCCGGGCAAGTTCGTGTACCAGGCTACATCTGAGATCGAGTCGATCACGAGCATCGTCGGTGCGGGATTTGCGGGCAAGAAGGCCATGACCGGCACCGCGGGGCCAGGCTTTTCGCTGATGAGCGAGGGACTGGGTCTGGCCTGGATGGCGGAGATTCCTCTCGTGGTCGCTGATATCCAGCGAGGCGGGCCTTCGACAGGACTTCCCACCAAGACGGAGCAGTCCGACCTGATGACGGCGATGTACCCGGGTCACGGCGACATCCGTCTGCCCATCATCGCTCCAGGCACCGTGGAAGAGTGTTTCCATGCTGCCATCCACGCACTAAATTGGGCGGAGCGATACCAGGGCCCGGTCGTGATTCTCAGCGAGCACATGCTGTCTGAGCGTAACCAGAATATCCCGAAGCCCGATCTGTCCAAGATCAATGTCGAAGGCAGGAAGACCTACCAGGGCACCAACGGCTATCATAGGTATGAGAGTTGGGAGATATCCCCTATGCCCATACCGGGCGGACCCGGGGCCTACGTGGCCAATGGGTCGGAGCACGACGGCATGGGAGACACCACCCACAGGCCGGAGCGCCACATCCAGATGACGACACGCCGATTCAGCAAGATAGACCTGCTGGCCGATGGCGACTACGAGAGTGAGAACACGTCCGCTAGCGTCGCAGTGATGCCCTGGGGCGGCTCGAAGGGGCCGGCTCTCGGCGCATGGCGTGAACTCACCGCACAGGGAGCGGACCTAGGCTGGTACTACACGATGTTCCTCAACCCTCTACCCGCCGAAATGGTAGAGGAGCTACTGACCAAGGACCTCGTTATCGTCCCGGAGCTGAATTTCATGGGCCAGATGTCCGCGCATCTGAGGATGCTCGGAATCAAAGCCGAGTCCATCACTCAGATCACAGGACTGCCCTTCAAGACCATCGACCTGGTGCAGGCCATTACAGAAAAGGCCGGCATCCAGCAGAAAGAGAGAGTGCCCGCATGACCTCGAAAAACCCGGAGTACGATTTCAAATGGTGCCCAGGCTGTGGAGACTTTGGCGTTCGCCGCGCGCTGGAGGGCGCGATCCAGCGCCGGGTCATAGAGACCGAGACGCCGATGGAGAACAATGTCATCGTAGCCGGCATTGGCTGCTCCGGAAACATGGTCCACATGCTAGAGAGCGACGAACAGCCCTACGGCTTCCACGGAATCCACGGCCGGTCGCTGCCGATCGCCATGGGGGTGAAGATGGCCCGACCCGACCTCAATGTCATCGTGGTCGCGGGTGACGGAGACTTCCTCGGCATCGGATTCGAGCACATTGGGCCGCAGGCTGCACGTAACCTCAATGTCACTGCCGTGGTGATGGACAACGGGGTCTACGGTCTCACCAAGGGCCAGAGCTCTCCGACCACCGAAATGGGTGTGGTGACAAGCTCCACTCCGTTCGGCAAGGCTGAAGAGAAGCTCAACCCGTTCCAGATGTACCTGAGCATGGGCGTCTCATACATCGCTTCCGCGATTTCCAGCCAGATACGTCCCATGACCGCGATGATGACCGAAGCGATGGAACACCCAGGCTTCTCGATAGTACACGTGCAGTCTCCCTGCACCGAGTACAACAACACCTACGAAATTCTCAAAGGGAATCCACGCAAGGGGATACCCGGGCTGGCATACGACATCCCGGACAACTACGACGAGACTGACGCAGAGGCTGCGTTCCAGGTCGCCTCGGCGCCGGGAGTACCGCTCGGAGTGGTATACAGAGACAGCGGTCGACCTACATTCGACGCGCGCATTGAAGACATCTCACAGAGGGCCCCTGCCAGATCGGTCTCCGATCTGATGAACAGCTTTACGATCTAGTCAGGAGCATTGCACGCAGCGGCGCTCACCTGATATTTCAGGTGTCAGAAGCGTCTCGTTGTAAGTTCAGCGACGAGCATCTCCAGTGCGAGCTGCTCGTCGATTGGCTTGGTCTTGAGCAGAAGGTCTGTCTCCAAAAGCCTTTCGTGCATATACTCCAGGTTCTCATGGCTCATGCGCCGCGCCTGCTGGATAGTCTTGTTCAGTACCCATCCTGAAAGGCGTATTCGGCGTCCGATCTGATCCTGGGGCTCTCCGCGAGCCACGAGGTCGTTGGCCATGAGCAGAAGCCGAATCTGCCTCGCGATCATGGTCATGACATAGACTGCCGGGTTGCCGTCATCCATGATTCGGCCGACCAATCTGAGAGCGACATCGGTCCTACCGTCGATTACCGCGTCAACGGCCTGGAAAATATTGGCTTCGCGTACGTACGCGACCATTTCCGTAACATCGTCCTCGCCAACCGGCCTGTCCCCGCAGTAGAGCGCAAGCTTGCGGAGCTCGGAGGCGATCAGCATTGGCTGCCTTCCGACGGCGCCCGCGAGAACCGCACATGCCCCACGGTCGATCTTCACCCCGATGCGGTTGGCGCGATCGGCGATCCAGCCGGGTAGATCACGATCCGAGGGCATCCTGAATTCCCGCACCTCAGACATCGGCGACAATCGTCGAAGCATCGGGTTGTTTCCAGACAGCCCGCCGTCCACGAAGACCAGGTCCGTCGTGGGCGGCATGGAGCCAAGCTGTTCTACCAGACCTGACCACTCCCCGAGGGGATCCCCCCGGGCAGCGCCGCCAGACCTCCCAGAGCCCCTGCGGGACCTGGCACGCTCGAACCTCGTGAGCAGATCCTTGACGACGACAAGGCGGCGGTCCGTCATAAACGGCATGGTGAACGCAGCAGCAGCCACGGAGTCAGGTGTAAGGCCGTCAGCACGCAGGGAAAGCTGGTTCACGTCGCGGAGGTCTTCGGGGCCAGAGTTGGCCATGAACTCGGCTAGCGCCTCTTCAACTCCGACGAGATCGTCTCCGTACAGCAACTGGATCAACGGTCTGGCACCCTGACTGATTATGCTCTTGACTGGGCTTGCACTGAACCCAAGTTACTCCATTACGCGGAGGGTCGACGGGATGTCAGTCTTCCTCAACCTGAATATCGTAAACACAGGGGCGATTGCGACCGCGATCACGCTCAACGCCATTGCTGTAACGAGGCTGACCGGGTTAAACACGATATCAAGTCCAAGATCCGGAAAGGCGTTGGGCATGAGTACCGTGGCGACCCACTGAAGCATCATGTAACCGCCGAGAAGCCCAACGAGAGTCGCGATAACACCCAGAACCGCACTCTCCGTAATTGCCATCCCGATTATAGTGCGTACTGGCAATCCATACGCGAGCATGGTCGCGTGCTCTCTGCGCCTCTCGTCCATGTTGATGCTCGCGGTGTTGTACGCAATCAGAAGGGCAAGAAGCACCACAAACGCTAGTATGAATCCCAAGAGCCCCGTGTACTGCTCGAACTGGTCCTTAAACACCTCGCTTGAGGCCGTCGCCTTCTGGACTGAAGCCACGCCAGGAAGGCCGAACAGTTCACTCTTCAGGGTGTCAACTTCGACGCCATCCGCGGGCTGGGCCTGGACGACATTGGTTATGTTCGCGACTCCCAGACCATCACAGTGGCGGCAGTCCACGTATGCGCCCACCCTCATCGGGCTACCGTGAAGTCCCACGACTTCCAGTTGGGATTTCTCCAAGCTGAATGCACCGTCTGCAGACACCGAAGGATGGGTCAGAGTTACCGGGTCCCCGACCGCCACTCCCAGATCGTCGGCCGCCTTCTCGGATATTACGACGCCCGGCCTCGAGGCGTCGAGAGCGCCGTCCACAATTGTCGGACGCCACAGATCGCTTTCGTAGTCCATAAATTCAATGAACACGTCGAAAGACTCGTCCTCACTTGAGATCGAGCCCCCCAGCCTGAGAAAAGCTTCGGCGTTACCCGCACCAGGCGAGTCGAGTACCCTGTCAACTACAGGAGAGTTCGTCGGATAGACCGTGTCAAAGGCAATCTCCACACGGTCCGGTGAGACGCCGGCCGTCTCGACTCCGACGCGGTCGATAGTCTCTATGAACGAGTCGAGCATCCCCAGGATAGTAACCATGATGGATACAATGGCTCCGATGGCCAAGGCAGTCAGTAAGGTCCGGCGAGGTGCACGGGCCACGTTTCGGAACGGTATCTGCCTTGTGGTACTTCCCGGGATCCGGACCATGGACAGCAGCTTGGGCATCCCTCCTTTTCGGTCAGCGAGATGGCCTGTTCTTATTGCTTCAATCGGCGTGACCCTGACACCTGTCCACACCGGTATGGCAGTCGCGAGGAACGGGACCAAGAAACCTAAAATGCCGGCCACCGCGAATATCCCGAATTGGAACGGCGTCCGCCATGCGGGGAGGGGCAGAAAATCAGACAGATAGGCACCGAGCGCCTCCGCAACACCAATTCCCATGGCGATTCCGAACACCACGCCCAGCAATGCGACCTGAGCGCTGAAGAGTAGCGGCCTGAGCGCGACCAACGGTGTCGGTACTCCCAAGGCCATTGCTATGCCTATCTCCCGCCTCTGAGAGTCCACGATGCGGCTGGTCAGGTTAAAGGCGGCAAAGACCGCTCCACCAAAGATAGCTATCGCGAGAACTGTGTTGAACTGCTGGTCGCCCTCCACGTCCTCAATCATGAGTCTTATCGAAGGATCGTCAAGCCTACGGGTGACCGTCCCGCCCATCTGACTGAAGCGCTCACGCATGGCGTCGAACAACGCGTCTTCATCTGCCCCAGGCTCAAGTTTGAGCACTAAGTCGTTGACTTTCCCGCTCATGCCAGTGAGCTGCTGGGCCGTTTCGATCGATGTGAAGACGGCGGCAAAGTTTGCCTGGGCGAGGATTCCCCCCTCAGGCGTGATGACGAAGAAGTATTCCGGAGCCAATGACTGTCCCACGTAGTCAACCGGAACCGCGCCAGCGAGGAGCGCCGGACCCTGGGCTGGCAGATCGTAGAACTTGGCGAAGTTGTGCTCCAGAGTTACGACCGCAGCCCCGACGTCTGTTTCGGACAGGTTTCTACCGACCTGAGGGTACAAAGAGTTTACGTGAGGGCCGCCGTCGGTCAGGTTTACTCCTACGATGCGGCCTGGAACGAGTATGCTTTCTTCCGCGGTCTCGATCGAGACCTGGGTCGGCAGTATCAGACGCTCTTCGGCCACGGCTACGATGCCGGAATCGATCTCAGACAGGGTGTGCAGCAGCATGCCGCGCTCGACAAGACTGCCCGCGCTCAGGGCAACACGCAGGTCAAACGTGTTGGCGGCCTCGTAGCTGGCGTCGTTGGAGAGCCCACGCCAGACGTTCATGCTGCGCAGCCCGGAGAATAGCCCAGTGCCTACCGCGATGACTATCGCAATAGCGGCAACCTGCACCCATCTCGAACGGAGGTCGCGCCAAGACCACTTGAGCCAGATCAAGGACGGCCCTCGACACTGGTCGGTAAAGCGCCGGCTACCGGCTCTGCCACACTACGCAATACATCGCTCCCCGAGTGTGTTGGCATTGCACGACTAGATCGTCGGGCAACTCAGGACGATTCTAACAGACGAGCTGTGGTGGCAGACGATGCTCGGTATGGCGAAGAACCTCGCTGCATTATACTATCCCTAAGACAGCCACGCGATCTTGAGCGTTCTCACGCCCAATCGGTCAACAGGAAAGGATCAATCACTGAATAACAATGCGGAAACACATTTTAGACAACCAGACACGTTCAGTGGCCGACTATCTGCGCCAGAGCCTGCGTGACGCTAATGTCTTTCGCGTGGTTTCGGCCTACTTCACCATATACGGCTACGAGTTGCTTGAGGACGAACTGAACACTGTTGGAGACGTACGCTTTCTGTTCGGAGACCCGAGCTCGGTGGACGACCTGGATCCTGGAGAAAAAGCGGAGAAGTCTTTCGACTTCACGAAGGACGGTCTAGTTCCTAATCACACGCTTGCGCAGAAATTCCTAGCCCAACGCTGCGCCAGGTGGGTACGGAGCAACAGTGTCCACGTCAGGTCCATAAGGAGATCCAACTTCCTTCACGGCAAGATGTACCTCGCTGACCACGAGGATGAGGGCGCTGCAGTCGTGGGGAGCTCAAACTTCACCAAGGGCGGACTTGGCGGTGGGAGTCGCCCCAACCTGGAAGTCAACCTCGCCATCACCGATCCGGTTGTCCGAGACGAATTAAGAGACTGGTTTGATGAGTTGTGGGAAGACAAGCGGCTCACCAATGATGTCAAGGAGGACGTTCTCAGCACGCTCAGCCGTATTGGGCGAGAGCATGCCCCAGAGTTCATTTACTTCAAGACCCTAAACGAGCTGTTCCGTGAAGAGATCGATGCACGTCTCGAAGGCGATGAGAGGCTGGACGATACGCATCTCTACGATACCGCGATATGGAACACACTTTACGAATTCCAAAAAGACGGCGCGAAGAGTGTCATATCCCGCCTTCGGCGGCGCAACGGCTGCATCCTCGCCGACAGCGTGGGTCTAGGCAAAACCTACACGGCTCTAGCCGTCATCAAACACTTCGAACTGAGAAATGAGCGTGTCCTCGTACTCTGCCCGCGAAAACTTCGGGAGAACTGGGCACTGTATCCGGCGCACCTAGCACACAGAGACAACCCATTCATCGACGATCGCTTCGGCTACACCCTTTTGTCCCACACGGATCTGTCCCGAGACACCGGCATGGTAGGCGACATCGACCTGTCGAAGATCAACTGGGGCGGCTTCGACCTGGTCGTAATCGACGAGTCCCACAACTTCCGCAACCATAGCGGCCAACGCTACAAGCGGCTGACAGACGAGATTATCATACAGGGTGCAAACACCAAGGTGCTAATGCTCTCTGCCACTCCAGTCAACACTTCACTCACCGACTTGAGAAATCAGATATACCTAATGACCGCAGGGCGCGACGACGCCTTCAAGAAGAGTCTCGGCGTCCGCAGCATAGGCAACGTGGTGTCTGTCGCACAGAGAGAATTCAGGAGATGGGAGTCCGCAAGAAATGGGCCTTCCAAGCACAGTAAGGTTGATCTGCTTCAAAAGTTGGGCGCCGAGTTCTTCCGCCTACTTGACGCCGTGTCTATCTCTCGCTCCCGCAGGCAGATCGAACGGTTCTACGCGCAGGAAATGGACAACATCGGCCACTTTCCTGAGCATAATGACCCAGGCAACCACTATCCTCCAACCGATCTGCTTGGACAACTGTCTTACGAGGAGCTGGCAAAGCAGATCGGTAAGTTCGAGTTGTCCATCTACCAACCTACCGAATACCTAATAGACGAGGTAAGTCAACTGAGGCTAGATAAGGAGCGGACGGTTCTAAACTTCACTCAAAGGGATAGGGAACACTACCTGATCGGGATGATTCGCACCAACTTCCTGAAACGACTGGAAAGTTCGCCTCACTCGCTCACACTCACATTGGAACGTACCGTGAGCAAGATCGACGACCTGTTGAGCCGCATCGAGAGCTACGAAAATCGTCCTAGCTCCAACACCGAAGATCAGGTTGAGGTTCTGCCTGACGAGGATGAGGACGACGAGGACTTCTTCGTCAACCGCGCCCGTAATCCTTACCACCTGCGTGAGCTAGATCTACCCCGCTGGAGAACTGACCTGATACGTGACCGCGCGGTGTTGGAAGAGGTTAGGAAGAGTGTCGCTGTTGTCACCCCGGAGCGCGACGGCAAGTTGGACAAGCTAGGGCCTGTTCACACTACGTAGTGCATCGAAGATCGTTCCAAAGAGGATGAACCCGATGTAGAGTTCATCGAGCTTGTCATAGCGAGTGAATATTCGACGAAAGCCTTTCATCCTACGGAACAGACGC
>DAOUHG010000146.1:0-54186 GCA_034428835.1 Dehalococcoidia bacterium | reverse complement strand
CGCTGTCGGACGATGAAGTCGCTCAGTCGCATGTCGCCCATCTCCTCGTCGACTCTCGCGCGGAGTTCTTCTACGGACATACTGGGTCTGTTAATGTCCTTCAGGGCGTGGTGGATTGATTTTCTGGCTTGCTTCAGCGTCTCTTCTATTCTTGCATTGTCGGTTCTGACCATCTCGGCGCCTCCGTTGAAACAGGCGGGAATACAACAAGGTAGTATAACCTGATCACCAGCGGTGTTTATTTAATATTTACCTTTGAGATACACCTTCTGCTATTCAACTCTGAATGTCATAGTCCTGCGCGACGGCCATCGGCGCGTCGCCGTTCCATACCCCCTGCATGTTCTCATAGGCGAACTCCGCTCGCCTGAACCATGTGTCCCAGGTGGCACCCATAGAGTTAGGCATCGAGATTCGGTTACAAGTTAAGACTTCTCTAGGTTATACCATTTCTGTGTGATGCCGCCGTATTTACGCTGGGTGGTCTAATGGATTCCCGCTTTCGCGGGAATGACGGATGGGAGCCCTGCTGTATATGATTTGTGGCGTGGTTACAGCGAATTGGTATTAGGTTGCTACTCCAGCGATCCTCTCGATATCATCAACGGCCTTCTCTCTGAAGTCTTCCAGAATCGGATACTGTCTATCTGCATTTTTGGTGAGATAAACGCTCTCCTTAGTTCCCAGATCCTCCATGTTTTCGTGGACTATCAGACTGATGTAGCTCAGTCTCGCCTTCTGGAACTCCAGTAGAGAGATGGCTACATTCTTGGCTTTGTTGTCGCCTCGCACCCCAAACACATAGAGAGATCGATCGTTGTGCGTCAAAGTCCAGTCTACGCTGATTATCGGGTAGTCTTCCAAGGGAGACCGATCAGCAACAGGAGAAAACTGGCTTAGTCCAGTAGTGACGTACTCGTCCAGATCATCGTAAAACGCAGTGCGAACTGTCTCCCTGCTCCAGTACCGCATGTTGCACACTTTCTGAATGCAACCCGCAAACTGCAAAACGCCCTCATAGAGTGCACTGATATGGGTATCAAGATAGATACTGGTATCGTCACTCTTCACCCTGTTGTTTATGAGAATGCTATCCAGGATCCGCTGGCGAGAAGGAGTGTCCACGTTGAATGTATAGGAGAGGCGCATCAACGCCAGTCCAAAATCGCAGATTCTCACGTATTCTTCACCCATAGGGCTATCTTGAAGATAAACCTCCAGCATATCTCCATCTTCGTGGAGTATGGGAAGTATCAACTGGTAATCTCCAGCGCGGCGTTCGTAGAGGTCCAAGCCCCCAGACCCCATGCGATTGAGTGATTCCCTTATTCTACTAACATCCATCCAGGAGTCTCAGTTGGATTAGCTCAGGAAAGTAGTCATTGTGATTCTGCGTTGCAATGTCGGAGAAGAAAACTCTGAGGGCCTGTTCATAGGTGCTAAATCTGTTAGTGACCTCTCTTTGGCTCTCTTGTGGTTGAATGCTGCCGGAAACTAGTTCTGCCTCAGTGAGGAAATGTATGTGAGGCCTAGCATAATGTCCATCCGGATCACGGCTGTTTTCACCGTGTGGGCCATTGTAGCGAACCAAGGTTATGTTCCCCAGCGCCCGGTCGTCAGTTCTATAACGTAGCCCAATCGAGTAGTTCTCGATAAACCTTGTGTGCCGCCGGATGAATATCGTGAAATCTGAATCGTTGGGGACAACGGCCTCCAACTCCAAGTCGCAACGAATGTGATTGCCTTGCTCTCTGTATCCGTTTGCGGGGGCCTTAGACGTGATCCTCTTGGGTAGAGCTATCAGGTCTTGGATACCTTCGTCGGTTAGCAATCTTTGTCCGCCACTCCACCAGAATAACGCAGCACCGCCGCGGCATTCATCTGGCGCGGCATCGTGCTAGTCCTGAATATCGTAGTCTTGAGCTACGGCCATCGGCGCGTCGCCGTTCCAGACCCCCTGCATGTTCTCGTAGGCGAACTCCGCTCGCCTGAACCATGTGTCCCAGGTGGTACCTGCCGAGTGAGGCGTCACCACTACGTTGTCCATCGACAACAGCGGATTGTCCTCGTCGATAGGCTCCTTCTCGAAAACGTCCAGACCGGCGGCCGCGATCCGGCCCTCACGCAGAGCGTCGATGAGCGCGGACTCGTCCACCACCGGTCCCCGACTGGTGTTAACGAATACTGCCGTGGGCTTCATCAGGCCGATCAGCTCGCTGCTGACGATATGCCTCGTTCCTGGTGTGAGCGGCGTGTGCACGGATATGATGTCCGATGTCTCGAACAGCTCGCGAATGCCCACGCGCGTGACCCCAAGCTCGCTTTCGAGTTCAGACGCCAGAGGGAACAGGTCGTGGTACTGCACCTTCGCCTCGAATCCCTGTACCCGCCGTGCAACCTGCCGCCCGATGTTGCCAAGTCCGAGGATGCCGACCAGCTTGTCCGCCATCTCAAACGTGTTCATTCCTGTGATGGGCTGACTCCAGCGACCCTCGCGCGTCGACTGCTCGGCGGCCATTAGCTGCTTGTACACTGCCAGCATGAGCAACACCGCATGGTCTGCCACTGCCCGCGAGTTCGCGCCGCCATTGTTGCAGCAGGGCACCTCAAGGTCGCGCATAAGCCTCAGGTTCATGCTATCGTACCCAGCCGAGAGCACCTGCACCATGCGGACACCCTCAGCGGCCCTGAGAACGTCGTCATGAAGTGACGCTCGATAGACCATGATGAAGTCGGCATCCGCCGCCACTCGCTTCTGCTCTTCGAGCGGCGTGTCTCTGTAGAGAACCTCTGTATTCCAGCCTTCGGGGTTGTACCCGAGCACGACATCTACGACCTGCTCTGGCAGTCCTGTGATAAACGCGACCTTGGGAGACGACATAGCTGGCTCCGATCACATGCTGGTCTTCTAGTAACGCTGGGCCAGCATCTCCTTGAGGCCCTCGACACTGAAACCCTCGGAGTTGGCGTAGCCGATCAGCTCCTGCTCATTATCCTCGACACGTTTGACGGCATCGGGTATATCGGCAGCGATCTCTCGCGGAATCTTGATGACACCGTGCTGGTCGCCCTGGATAATGTCGCCGGGGACGACTTCGAGTCCGCCAACCTTAACGGGAACGCTCACGTCGGTGATGTGAACATAGGCATGAGAGACCAGGACGCACGAGGCGAACGCGAAGAAACCCACTTCCTGCATCTCGTCGAGGTCACGCACTCCACCGTTGGTAACAGTCCCGACGGCCCCCAGAGCCCTGTGCAGGTTCGCCTGCACCTCTCCCCAGAACGACCCGATCGGGTTCGGGTAGTCGATGTCTTCTAGCACCAGCACCCTCGGAGCGGGCACCTTCATGATCTCGTGCACCCACTCGGTCCTGGAAACGTTCATATGACCGGAAGGCGGCGCGTCCGCCACGATCTTGGCGGTCACAGAGTACCCGATCATGTGGCCCATGCTCGGAAAGATGCTCTTGATTTCGGGCCCCATGAAACCCACGTTTCGGGGCTGGAAGTTAAACGTCTCAATCGCGTTGGCAATCGAGCAAGACGGGATTGCTCGAAGAGTTTCTAGAAGATCGGAATCGATTGGTGTAATGCCGGACACTGATAACTCCTTGGTTAGTTAACTCTCAATGATTTCGTATGTGCTGCTGACCCTGGTCACACCTCCAATGGTAGCCCCGATCGAGCAATACTTGTTCTCCGAAAGATCGATTGCGCGCTCGACGAGGCGTGGGTTCAGCCCACTTCCCCGTAGCGTGTAGTGAATGGCAACGTCCTCCCACGCCCACGGTGGGTCGGGATTCTGGCGTCCGGTTGCGCTGATCTCCAGGCCGTCAACCTGTTGGCGCTGCCTGGCAAGAATGTTGACCACATCAATGCCGCTGCAGCCGGCCAGTGCCGTGAGGAGCATGTCCCCGGGCATGAACCCCTCGAACGAGTCCCCGTCAGACTGCGGAGCATCCAGGGTAAGGCTATGCCCGTGGGAGTCCCTGGAATCGAACCTGAATCCGTCCTGCCATGCAAGGCTTACGCTGCTGCTGGGCCTGTCATCCAACCTGCGCCTCCTACTCGGGCATCCCAGCGTCGATCCAGCGAGAGATCTCGTCGATCTCATCGGCCTTGATGAACGGGCCGCCCATCGGCATTCTGGGTATCGATCCAAACCCCTTGCGCAGCGAGACTATCAGCGCCGTCTCCTCGGCAGGGACTCCCGGCTCGATGAACTTCATGCCCATCGCCTTGTCGCCGGCCAGGTCAGCCGGAGTCGCCCACTCGTAGTCGTGGATGCCCGGAAGACCCTTGCGGCCCTCTTTGCGCTCCCAGCGTCCCATGATGTCGTGCAGAAGCTCCTGAACGCGGGGCCAGCTTGGAATGTCGTTGCTCATGAGTTGGTGGTCAGTGCCCAGTGGTTAGCAGTCGGTAACTGTGATGGTATCTACCGGAGTTTTGGCAGTCAATCCCCGCGACGGCCCTCGAAGAAGTGGGGACTGAGGGCCGGGTGAATAGTGTCCCAAAGTGACGGCTGTGACGTGACACACCCTATAAGGTGTGTCACGTCACAGCGTCTCGGAAGCGGTACTATGGAGAGACAGCGTGTCCCAAAGTGTCCCGGACGGACCAACGGGACAGGACACATTCCTATGGGAATGTGTCCTGTCCCGTCCCGGCGGCGTTACCAGGGGAGCCTGTGTCAGTTCGGTAGGTGGTTACGGTTGTACTGCGCCCGAGAGTCACACCGACCAGGTTGATACAGCTTCCCGGACCTCCCCTTGACCCGCAACATACTACGGATTAACCTTTCACCCAGTCACAGTAGACATATTCCCAGCACCCTCTTTTCGACTGGATAGCTGGCTACAAGGAGATCACCATGCCAAGCGGCGAAATAGGATTCATCGGACTGGGCATCATGGGCAGGCCAATGGCGCGCAATCTCATGAGTGCCGGATACTCGCTCACGGTCTACGACGTTGTCGGCTCGTCAATGGAAGAGGTCGTTGGAAACGGCGCCAAGCCGGCATCCTCATCAGCTGAGGTGGCGTCAGCGGCGCCCGTCGTGATCACCATGGTCCCCGACTCAGCGGACTCAGAAGCAGCTATCCTGGCCCCAAACGGAGTCCTGGAAGGAGCCTCTGAGGGTTCGGTCGTGATCGACATGAGCTCCATCGCTCCCGCAAGCTCTCAGAAGATCGCCGCCGCCTGCGAGGCTCAGGGTGTGGAATTCCTCGATGCTCCCGTCTCAGGCGGTGAACCTGGAGCTATATCGGGCACCCTCGCAATCATGGTCGGGGGCAAACAGGAAGTGTTCGATGCTCACTTGGAAATGCTGGAAGCCGTCGGAGCCAGCATCGTCCTCTGCGGAGGCTACGGCGCGGGAAACACCACAAAGCTCGCTAACCAGATCATCGTGGCAGCAAACATAGAGGCAGTCGGGGAGGCCCTCACCCTTGCGGTCAAGGCCGGGCTGGACCCAACGACGGTCTTCGACGCGATCAAGGGCGGCCTCGCCGGGTCGAACGTGCTCAACGCGAAGGGCCCCATGATGATCGAGGGCAACTTCGAACCAGGCTTCAGAATCGCGCTGCACAACAAGGACCTCAACAACGCCATCCAGACAGGCAAGGAGCTTGGAGTCGGCCTGCCAGTAACCTCGCTCGTACAGCAGATGATCGTTTCACTCATGAACGAGGGCAAGGGCGGCTCGGACCACTCGGCTATCGCCAACTTCATTGAAGACATGGCCGGAATCAAGATCAGCGGAGAGTAAGTAATAGAGGGACCACTCACCGATCCCGGGGCGCAAACCGGACTTCAGGGCCCAAATAAAGAAGCCCCCATCTGACACCAGATTCTGGAATCCTATGCTACAATGCAGCATCGGATCGAGAGGGTGTCGATACCTTGCGATCACTATGGGAGGATTGGCTTTATCTCGACGCGCACTGCAATCACTCCCCGACTGCCCTCCCACATTGCGGACGCGATTGGATCGCGTCTGAATGAACGGGAACGCCACCTATCACCGTTCGCCCAACGGGCAGTCAGAAGTCGGGGCCGCGCTACGCCAGAGCAGTCCTCTCCCATGCGCTCTGAGTTCCAGAGGGACCGCGACCGCATACTGCACACCAAAGCGTTTCGCCGGCTGAAGCACAAGACCCAGGTCTTCATCGCTCCGCTCGGCGACCACTACGCAACTCGACTCACCCACACTCTGGAGGTCGCCCAGATCGCTCGGACAATCGCCAGGGCGCTGAACCTCAACGAGGACCTCACCGAGGCGATTGCTCTGGGACACGACCTTGGGCACACACCATTTGGCCATGTCGGTGAGGACGAGTTGAACGATCTATATCCTGGAGGATATAGGCACAGCCAGCAGAGCCTGAGAATTGTCGACCAGCTTGAGAAAGAAGGCCGAGGACTCAATCTTACCTGGGAGGTCCGTCAGGGCATCCTTCGCCACTCAAAGCCGCGCGGAGACTTTCTCGAAGCACTATCGGTGGAAGATCTAAGCTTGGAAGCTCAAATCTGCCGGATCTCCGACGCCGTAGCCTACCTGAACCACGACCTCGCCGATGCGTTTCGTGCGGGAGTAATGAGCCATGACAGGCTTCCCGACGAAATAGCCGAAGTTCTGGGAACGACCCACGCAGAACGGATCAACACGATGGTCTCCGACATCATTGCTGCTTCATGGCCCGCTTCAGGAGTGCACGGCGACCTCACCGGCACAATCCCGACGATATCGATGGGCAAGGAAGTGAAGAGCGCGTTTTATACGCTGCGCGAGTTCATGTTCGACAGCGTCTACATTCCAACGGATCACTCGCCGCAGGGCCAGGGCGCGCGTGCGGTCATAAGACTGCTTTACTCCCACCTTGACAACAACCGACACGAAATCCCACCCGAGTACGACCATCGCAGTCGCTCCGAGGACGAAGCCGTCGTCGACTTCATATCTGGCATGACCGATCACTACGCCTTGAGAGTAGCGGAGAGCATCGAGCCGCGGATCACCCTGCCCTTTGAGGGGCGCTCACTCAATTGACTCCACAGGACCGCATACGAGTACGAACGGTTGGCAACCAGATCAGAATGATCCGGGAACATCTCGAAGCGATGCAGCGCGACGCCCACGGTTTGGAGTACGCTCCGTGGAGGACCGAAGTCGATGAACTTTGGAAAGGCGTGTTCGCCAATGTCAACGATCTGGACCCCGACATTCAGCCCGCGGCGCTTGAGTCCGTGCGCGACCTGTGGATGACCTATATCACCCACTACGCAGTCGGACTCAACTGACCGAACCCTACGGAAAGGCCAACACTTGGACTCCGAACAGAATCTCGACCAACACCTGGACCGCAGCCCCGGCCTTGAACAGGCCCGGCGCGCGTCCGTCATGGCTCACAGCGTGGTCATCAAGCTCAAGGAGATGGGCCTTCCCGAAGAAATGGACGAACAGCTATCCCAGATGTGTACTGATCTCGGCGACCTCTGGAGTTCGCAGAGCTCGCTGGTGAAGCAGGTGGAAGCCTTTTTGAAGACCGAAGACGATTGGGACGCAGTCGGCGATACTCTTGTTGACCTGAGTAACACCATCGATCACATTGCATGGCACATGAAAGGCATCCGTGAGCCGCTTGGCCAAATCACTCACTATGCGTATGAGCAATCTCAAGCCTAGAGCTACTGCATGAGCGTTGTAGACGAAATACGAGGGAAGTTGGACATAGTCGATGTCGTCGCGCCTTACGTGACGCTTCAGCAGTCCGGCAGGACATTCAAGGCGACATGCCCGTTCCACACGGAGCGAACTCCGTCGTTCACCGTAAGTCCGGAACGGCAGAGCTGGCGCTGCTTCGGAGCCTGCGCTGTCGGCGGCGACATCTTCAGCTTCTTCATGCGCGCCGAAAACATGGAGTTCCGGGACGCACTGAGGACCCTTGCCCAGAAGGCAGGCGTCGAACTGTCCTCGAATCAGGACCGCGCCGCATCGAATGCCACACAATCCGCAAACGCCGCGGCGGCGGACTACTACCAGAGATTTCTCGCATCAGAGAAGGGTAAAGTGGCCCGCGACTATCTGGACGAACGCGGTCTCAGCCAGGAGGCGCGGGAAAAGTTCAAACTCGGCCTCAGTCCCGACTCTTGGGACGGCCTGGTGCAACACTTCAAGACGTTCGGTGTCACCAGGGAGGCAGCGCTTGCGGCTGGGCTGGTCAGACAGACCGACGACGGGCGACCATACGACTTCTTCCGTAGCCGCCTAATGTTCCCGATTAGCGACCGCGATGGAAACGTAACCGGTTTCGGAGCGCGCGCGCTGGATGACTCGAATCCCAAGTACATCAACACTGCTGCGACCGAAGTCTTTGACAAGCGAAACACCCTCTATGCGTTGCACTTGGCTGCTCCCACAATTCGCCAGTCCGGAACTGCGGTGATCGTCGAAGGCTACATGGACGCGATCGCGGCGCACGAGCACGGCTTTGCCAATGTAGTCGCCTCGATGGGCACAGCGCTCACGGAAGACCAGGTCTCTCAACTTCGTTCGCTGGCGCAGAACTTCGTACTCGCGCTCGACCCGGATGCCGCCGGACAGGAGGCGACCCTGCGGAGTCTTGAGTCATCCTGGCGCGTGTTCCGCAGCGTGGTGGCCAGGCGCAGCCCATCCACACAGAGCGTACTGAGCCAGTTCAGACCACCCGCGCTGAAGATTGCGGAGCTGCCCACGGGCCAGGATCCTGACACACTCATTAGAAACGATTCTTCGCTATGGGAATCGACGGTCGCCGAGGCGCAGCCGCTGCTGGACTTCGTGATACCGGCCATCGTAAAGCGTACCGACCTTGGAATTCCCGACAGCAGGGCTAGGATAGCCCGGGAGCTGGCACGGCTGATAAACCAGCTTGACGAGATGGACCAGTACGAGTACTGGAACAGACTTGCGTCGGAGCTCAACGTGCCGCTCGATTCCCTAAGGGCGTCGATTGGAAGTCAGGGAGGCCGACGCAGCCGCAGACAACGCGCTTCCGACCAGCAGAGCTCAGGCGCAGATCTCGAGATCAGCCCGGGCATACTGACAGGTGAGATGGCCGAGCCTGTCGAAGAGTACGTACTTGCCTTGTTGATTCAGCATCCGAACCTGATCGAAGGAGCGCGAGAAACTGATCCGCAATTCTTCCGCCATACAGAGAACCGCCAGCTATTTACCAGGATGCTGGCCTGTCCTACAATTGAGGAACTTGGGGAGACACTCGACCCAATCTTGCGCGGGCTGCTCAGCAGGCTGGTAGGTAAGGAACTTCCCCCGGCGTTACGTGGCCGACAGTTGGCGCGTGACCATTGCCTTTCTTATCTTGAAAAGAGGCACCTACGAGATTTGCAACAGAGTCTTGTCCAGACAGAGGCGCCGAACCTGGCGCCTTCAAGAGAGGTCGAGACACCTATAAGAAAAATCAACCAAAGGTTACGGGAACTGGAATCAATGCGGACCGGATAAGCAGAAGTATCATTTACGTTATTGGGCCACGGGCAGCGGTTCGAGCCTATCGACAGGATCAAAGTCACAGAACAACGGGGTTGCATATATGAACAGAAGTCTCAGCACCGATGGCGCCGACGATGTGCTACGAGGACTTGTTTCAGAGGTCTCGACAACTGCCGACCTAATTAGTACGACCCGATCTACCGAGGACGGGTTCAGGACAGGAGAGGACCTGACGCCGGACAGGTCTGAAGGCGTCTATGATGCGCTCCGGTCTGGTAGGAATGGGATGCCCGCGCGACGAGCGGGATCCACCGGGACTGCCGCTCCGGCCGAGTGGGAGAAGGACATGGGCAATGTCGAGATGATCGACGATCCTGTCCGAATGTACCTGCGCGAGATTGGGCGAGTTAACTTGCTCAAGGCCCCCGAAGAGCGCGAGCTCGCCCGACACTTCGAAGAGGGCAGGCATATCGCCAAGGTCGAAGATACGCTGTCATCCCCCGAGGGCAGGCAGCCGAGGGCTTGGATGATCGTCGCCCACTTCCTCCAATACGTCGCTACTCACCACGAGGTTGCAAGCGCTATTTCGAGGTATCACGCGGTCCCATACTCGGGCAGGTTATCCGAGACCATTGCGCACCCTGAGTTTCGGGATGCGCTCGACGGCGAGCTACCACAGGAGGTCGTAAACTTCCTGGCGGATGCGCTCAACACCGAACCCGACGTTGCAAAAGCGCAGCTTCAGCTCTTCTCACTCAGCAGTCGACTCCTTCCTCCATCGATACTTGAAGCTCTGAATTCAGACCCGAACATCCGCGACATCGCAGAGGTAATAGGACGCCCGGAACTCAATAGCGCCCTTGAGTCCTATGAGATAGTTTTCTTCCGTCACATCGAGATGGCCAAGGATACGAGTGACCGCTCTCAGCGTCATCTCGCAGAGGCCAACCTCAGACTGGTCGTGAGCGTCGCCAAGAAGTACATCGGTCGGGGAATGTCTCTGTTGGACCTGATCCAGGAAGGCAACATCGGACTGATTCGAGCAGTTGAAAAGTTCGACTATCGCAAAGGCTACAAGTTCTCGACCTACGCGACGTGGTGGATTCGACAAGCCATCACACGCGCTATCGCCGACCAGGCACGCACCATTCGCATCCCGGTCCACATGGTCGAAACAATCAACAAGCTTCTCAGGGTCACCCGCAGGCTGGTTCAGGAGTATGGCCGCGAGCCAACCAGCGAGGAGATCGGCAGAGGCATGGAAATCCCCGCGGACAGGGTGCGCGAGATTCTCAAGATTTCGCAGGAACCTGTGTCGCTCAACACGCCCATAGGTGAGGAGGAAGACAGCCACCTCGGCGACTTCATAGAAGACACCACGGCGCTGGCCCCTGCCGAAGCTGCGTCCTACCAATTGTTGCGCGAGCAGGTGGACGATGTCCTGTACACCTTGAGCGACAGGGAGGCGCAGGTCCTCCAATTGAGATTCGGTCTGGAGGATGGTCGCGCCAGAACATTGGAAGAGGTCGGACGCGACTTCGGAGTCACCAGAGAGCGCATCAGGCAGATCGAGGCCAAGGCGCTCAGAAAGCTCCGACATCCCAACCGCTCCAAGAAGCTCAAGGACTTCCTTGAGTAGATACCGAGTCCTTGACTAGTCACACTACAGTCGAGAGATCTGAGCAAGCTGCGCATGCTGGGCAGTCCCGGGCCACCCTGTCCAGGCCAACTGTAGCTGTCGTGTACACCAGTCCTGAAACGGTACTGGAAGATATTCGGCACGCGATGGATCTGGCGGGCGTACAGTCCGCCCTGCCTACTGGCGTTGAGACCCTGCTCAAGATCAACATCTCCTGGCAGCACTACTACCCTGCCTGCTCCTCCACTCCGTGGCAGATAGACGGCGTAGTCCGCGCGCTCAGGGACGCGGGGTATGATCGGCTGACTCCGGTCCACAACGGCACGGTCGTCGTCGATCCTAGAGAGGGCGCGGTCAACAACAAACACGAAGCCGTCACCGAGCGTCACGGCTTGGCATCGGTGTTCTTGGAAGACGTTGAGTGGGTCGATTTCGTGCCCAAGTCACCCATGCTGGTGCTCGACAAGGTCTATCCTGACGGCTTCCAGATTCCGAAGATGCTGATGGGCAAGAACATAGTCCATCTGCCAACTGTCAAAACACACGTCTTTACCACTATGACAGGCGCGATGAAAAACGCCTTCGGCGGGCTGCTGAACTACCAACGGCACTGGACTCACTCGGTGATCCACGAGACCCTGGTCGATCTGCTGCGAATACAGCAGGAAATCCACCCCGGCATTTTCGCAGTCACCGACGGCACCTTTGCCGGAGACGGCCCTGGCCCCCGAGCCATGCGCTGGCACGCCAAAAACGTGATACTGGCGTCCGCGGACCAGGTCGCAATTGACGCGGTGTCCGCCAGGCTGATGGGCTTCGATCCAATGTCGATACCTTTCATTCGGATGGCCGATGAGCACGAGCTTGGATGTGGTCGCTTCGACGACATAGAGGTCGTCGGAGAAGACGTCGAAGAGGTGAACTGGCGGTTCAGCGCCGCCGAGAACACCTTCGCCAGCCGCGGTCAGAAGCTAATCTATTGGGGTCCGCTGAAGTCCTTGGAGAACGTACTGCTCAGGTCGCCCATTACTCCTTGGGCGTTTGCGGCCTCAAACATCTACCACAACGCATACTGGCTGAAGATGATCGGCAGTAAGCGAGTGCGCGAGGCCATGAAGACGCCCTGGGGTCGGCTGTTCCAACAGTACTAGCACGTATCGTCGCCGACCTGGGCCGCTCAACTCTCGCCGCGTTAGGGACGCTCCATCAACTCGACCGACGTCTCGAAGCTTTTGTTCTCACGCAGGTAGTCAACCTGGATCGAGTCGCCCACTTCGTAGCTCCACAGAAGTGTTAGGAATCCGCCCATGTCAGAAGTGGGGATTCCGTCGAGGCTGACAATCACGTCTCCCACTTGCAGACCAGCATTGAATGCCGGTCCTGCCCGCGAGATTCGAGTGATTATCACCCCCTCTTTGACATTCAGTGAAAGCCGATTGGCTATCGCTGAAGTGACATCCTCGCCGTTCATACCCATCAACGGCCTCGCGACACGCCCGTGCTCGATCAGACTGTCGATTATCGGCTTCGCCGTCTCCGAGCTTATGGCAAATCCGATACCCTGGGCGCGCCGCTCCACCGCGGTGCTGATGCCTATCACGTCGCCGTCCATGTTGACCAGCGGTCCCCCACTGTTTCCGTCATTGATCGCCGCGTCGGTCTGAATCATGTCATATAGCGGCTCTCTCTCGGTCCGCACAGTCCGACCCCGCGCACTGACGATACCAAGTGTGACCGTAGGGCCACCCTTGAGGGCCAGCGCGTTGCCGACGGCTACGACCCAGTCCCCGACCCTTATGGCGTCGGAGTCGCCCCATTCGATAACCGGAAGGGCGCCTTCGGGTTCGATCTTGAGCACAGCGAGATCGGTGACCACGTCCCACCCCACTACTTCGGCGTCATAGGTCTTGCCATCGGGCAGGTGTACCTTGATGCCGACCACATCATGAATGACGTGGAAATTGGTGACGACGTGCCCATCTGAGCTTACAATAACCCCTGAGCCTGCGCCCTGGTCCGTAAAGTCGAAGAACAACCCCTGATTGACGGACTCGACAAAGATCGAGACCACGGCAGGTTGGACCACAGAAACCAGGTCCGCAATCGACGGCAGCTGCAGTACGCCGGGCGGCCCTTGATACCCGTTCGTACGGCTTGTTGCCGGAGAAATAGGAGGTGCGGGCGCCAACGGAGCCACAGTTGGCGGCACTTCAGTGGGCGCTTGGGTCGGAGTCGCAGCCGGAGCGGGAGACGAGAATCCACATGCTGAGACGACCAGCACGCCAAGTGCCACCACCCCAATTGCGCCGGTCCAAACCCGGCTAAAACCTCGCTTCACCGGATTCCACAACCTTGAGTCTGACGCGCGTAAGCCCTGCCCATAAGAGTTTCAGACCCATTATTTCGCCACCTAACTGCTCAGCGTAATCCGCGTATCGGGACGTGGCGAGGGCGCCGAACAACAAGATTATGGCCGAGACATATACCCAGGTCAAAAGGGCCATGATCGCCCCGATCGGTCCATAGACGACGTTGTAGATCGGGTAAGTGTTGACGTACCAGATGAATCCCCATGTGGCTCCGTCTACTGCGAGCGACGCTATCAGCGCGCCAATCCAGACCTCCCTGAAGCTCACATCCGTGTTTGGCAGATGCTTGTACAATATCAAGAGCGTCCCGAATGTGATGATTGGCGAGGCGACAACCGTAATCAGGTTCGCTACGAAATCATAGGTGACGTCTGGAAAGGCGGTCTCGACGAGCAGCTGGACCGTGCCGACCATGGGGGTAACGAAAAGCAGGAACACCATCAGGATACCCGCTCCCGAAGCTAGGCCCAGATCGATCAGCCTCTCTCTGATGAACGGCCTCGTCCTGGTAACGCCCCATGCTGCGTTTATGCCCTTACGAATCGCTCCGAAAGCCGCTGAGGACGCCCAAATCAGCGCGAACACCGACGCGACTCCGGTTATCGTCCTTGCGGACACCACGCCGCGCATCGTTTCGCCTATGAAGTCCGAAGAGACCGGGAATATCTCCGCCATCTGCTCGGCCATGATCTCACGCTCCATCTCATGGGGGAAGAAGAAACCCCAGATGGATACTATCGCGAGAACGAGCGGAAACATCGAAAACAGCGTGTAGAAAGCGATCGCGCCTGCCATGTATTGGCAGTTCTTGCCAAGAAAATCGTTGACGGCGTCGGCGCACATCAGTATGAGTCTTACTAGGTACACTGCTTCCTCGGTGCGGCTCTAAGTGCTCGGCCTCGTTTCCAAAGAGTATCGGTGATGGTACCCAGACGGATTGAACATGGTCAAGAGAAGGAGGCGAAGGGGACTCGATCTCAAACTACTGACCACCGTCAAAGAAACCTCGAATGATGTCAATCGTGGCATCCATGTCTTCATTGTGAAGACCGTGGCCCACCCTAGGGACCTCCGCGAACGTACCGTTGCCGTTCGGAATCGTGTCGACCATCCTTCTGGCCTGCGCCTCATCGAGTACGGCGCTGGTCTCCCCCCTTAGAACCAGTGTGCGGCAGCTTATCCGCTCAACGCAGCTCCACATGAATGGCCCTTCCTTCAGGGCCGTCCTGCCTAGCAGCCATCGCATTTCAGGATCTGTTTTGGGCACGAGAATTCCGTCCCAGTTGGTGCGGTAGGTATGCCTGACCGTCTCCCAGACCTCATCGTCACTGGCATGAGGGTAATCCTCACGGTGCCAGTCGAAAGCCATACGGTCACTGAAGAAGCCCCTTGGCCTCTCGCGATTGCCGCTCGTCATGCGTGCCGCGGCGGTCTGTCTTCCAGCCGGCGAAGGGTCCGGCAGCGGCCCGTAGTCCCCAAGTACCAATTTGTCGATTAGGTGTCCGAAGTAACCTCCCAAGGGCATGCCGATCCTGGAACCCTGCGAGTGACCGTAGTAGTCGAACGGATAGAGTCCGGTAGCCAGCGCAAACATACCAACGTCGGACGCGAATGACTGCGCCGAGTAGCCTTCCCTGCTCCAGTCGCTGTCGCCACAGCCCCGCGCATCGAGCGCGACCACGTGCCACTTGTCCGTCATTCGGGGCGCGAACTCATCGAACATGTGGGCATGCCCGCCAATTCCGTGCATGAGGATCAGGGGCTTCTTCGTCCTGTCGCCTCCCCAATCGAGGTAATGAAGCGACAACCCATTTACCGATACCCACTTGTCTTCAGGATACACACCCGACATCAAATGCTCCTTCTACTGTTCTACGGCCCAACTGACTGACCGGATCGACTTCCCGCGATCAGACCGTTCCGTGCGGCGGCGAACATGTAGGTCACAAGGTAACTTCTGTACGGCTTCCAGCGGGCTGAGAGTTCGAGGGACTCCAGGGCAGTAAGACGCTCACCTCCATTGTATAGTGCCCCGAGGGAACGCTGTACGGCCAGATCTCCGTGCGGGAAGCCGTCAGGACGGTTGTACGCGCGAATGAGGAGCCAGTGTGCCGTCCAGGGCCCTACTCCTCTCAGCTTGACCAGTTCCTCCACTATGGACTCATCCGACAGATCGGCCAGTGCATCGAGGTCGAGAGCTCCTGACTCCACACTCGCTGCGATGTCGCAGATGTACTCGGCCTTGCGAGCGCTGAGCTTGATGCGCCTCAACTCATCGACGCCTGCCGCGGCAATCGCGGCAGCCGACGGAAAGACACGGTACTTAGCGCCTCCCACCGATACCGTCACGCCCAGTGTATCGACCAAAAGGTCCCTGAGCACACGCGCAACCTCGTTGCTGATCTGCTGGCCTAGAATCGACAGCACAAGTCCCTCGAAAGGCGATACCGCCTGCGGGATCCCGAGTCCGCGAAACCGCCTTACGAACTCCGCCATCGGATCGTCGTCCTCGACTGCCTCGTAAAAAGGCCGAAGGTCTTCATGCGCTCCCACAAGTCTGGTAGCGAAGTCGATGGCTATCGACTGCTCGTCAGCGTCAAGTTCGTCGGATGCAATACATACCTCGACACGCGGCCGTTCGATCTCACCTGTCGAACGGATGCTCAGAGCAACAGTCTTGCCCCCGATTTCTATCGCCCGCGAGAACACTCCATCCTCCAGAGAGTCAGCAGCGTACCGACCACGGTCGTACACGGCGAATCTGGACGATGCGTCGAAATCATAGGGCGGCTGAGGCTCGAATGTGTGAGTCGTGGTGAACATCGCCATATTCACTGTATGAACATCGCATCCCCGAAGCTATAAAACCGATAACCCTTGCTGACTGCCGTGGCATACGCTCCGAGGATGTTGGCCCTTCCTGCGAAAGCTGACACGAGCATCAGCAAAGTGGACCGAGGCAGGTGGAAATTCGTCACTAGCCCATTTACAACTTTGTACTCAAAGCCGGGTGTGATGAACAGATCGACCCATCCTGACCCAGGATTCACCAGTCGCCCGGAATCCTGATTCACCAGTGCTGCATTCTCCAGCAACCGGACTGCGGTGGTGCCGACCGAGACGATTCGACGACCCTCATCACGGGCGGCATTGATTGCAATGGCTGCCTCACCCGACAACTCCCACTGCTCGGAGTGCATTTCATGCTCCGACGGGTTATCAGTTGTGAGCGGCCTGAATGAGTCCCAACCGACATGAAGTGTTACAAACGTGCGTTGCACTCCCCTCTCCCTGAGTTCCTCAAGCAGGGATTGGCTGAAGTGAAGCCCGGCTGTCGGAGCCGCAACGCTGCCTTCAGATCTGGAATAGACAGTCTGGTATCGTTCGTCATTCTCCAGGCGTTCACGAATGTAAGGGGGCAGCGGAATGTGCCCGACCTTTTGCAGGTCGGGCTCGGACGAGAATCGCACCAGGCGTGACCCGGACGACTCTACGCCCACCACCTCGCCGCGTGTACCGACGCCATTGTCTTTGCCGTGGACAACGAACTGCGCTCCCGTCCTCATCCGGCGTCCCGGCCTGACCAGTGCGCGCCAGTCGCCCGACTCGTGCCTGGATAGCAGCAGCAGTTCGATCTCGTGTCCCGAGGGGTCGGAGAGCCCGTAAAGTCTAGCCGGAAAGACCCGGCTGTCATTGAATACGAGCAAGTCTCCCTCTCTGAGCAAGTCAGTCAGGTCGTAGAACTTTCGATGGGTCGTCTGGCCAGTGTGCCGGTCGAGTATCATCAGGCGCGAGTGGTCTCGCGGCTCCGCGGGCTTTTGGGCGATCAGTTCTTGCGGAAGGTCGTAGTCGAAGTCTGATGTTTTCATAGTCAGTCCGCCGCCATACGCCTAGCGGGACCGTATTCGTGCGCCCTCGCTCTAGTCGCCTCCCGGCGCTGGTGCGGCACTTTCAACCGTCCGACGCGGTGCCGGCGGCCTCCCGAACGTGGGGGCACGGTGGAAGAATGCCAGCATCGCTCCGAAGCACAACACGAAAACGACCATCAGGCTCGATAGCTGGAACCCCTGTACGTAGAACCCCCGGGCAGCAGACTCAGATAGCCAGGATATGCCGGAGGGCAGCGCCAACGCCAGGACCGCCGCCGCAGTTGTGGCGCCGAGAGCATGGCCCATCTCGCGAGTGGTCTCCATCATCCCGGATGCGACTCCCCGGTGCTTCAGCGGCAGCGAGTTCATCACAGTCGCGTTGTTGATCGGGTTGAACATGTTGGTCCCGACCGAGATCGGAATCATCAGCAGCGGCAGCATCCAGAACGAGATGCGTGAAGCGGCGAAGCTCAACACCAGGAAGCCTCCCGCGATCACCACCATCATAATCGGCCGCAACAACCTGGGCTGATACTTGTCGTACACCCATCCTGCAACCATCGGCATGAAGAGTCCGAGCACCTGGCTCGGCAACAGCACAACTGTCACGTAGAGCGGCGCCATTCCGAATCCCTCTTCGACTAGGATCGGCACCAGCGTCATCGTCGCGAGCATGGAGAAATGATACGTGACGTTGGTCGCGAGCGACAGCGAGAACGGACCTTCTCTGAAGTGACGGACATCCACAATTGGATTCGAAACCCTGCGCTCGACGAGGAAGAAGACCCCAAGCATCAGGAGAAATACAAAGTGCATCGGCAGATGGTAAGACAGCGCGTCGGAGGAGACGTAAGACTCCTCTCCAGCGTGGAGGTGCGACCCCGACAGCACCAGCACCACGCCGGCCGCCACGAGAAGGACTCCCCCAAGCCAGTCCACGGGTCCGTCATCCCGGTCCGCCCGGACCGTCACCTGACTGCGCAGCATGGGAATGCACGCCAGTGTAGAGAGAACACCGAGGGGTACGAAGGTCAGGAACACCATCCGCCAGCCGACGAACTGGAGCAATACACCGAAAAAGGCAAGGCCGATTAGCGTTCCGAACCTCGCGCCGATGATCGGGACCGCGAAAGCCCGTCCCCTTTCGTTGGGACTGAAGTTCTCTGCAAGAATCGCGTTGGCGTTGCCCATTACCATGGCCGACCCGAGCCCGGCAACCGCCCGCCACGCGACAATGTGCCACAGCTCCTGCGAAAGTGCGATCAGGCCGGAGCCGACCGTGGATAGAAGAATTCCTATGAAGAAGACGCGGGCGTGACCGAATCTGTCCCCCATCCGCGCACCGAGCAACACAAAGGCGCCAAGCATCATCAGGTATATAATGACGATCCAGGCGGCGTCATCGACACCCGTGTCAAACGCCTTGGCTAGCGTTGGTAGCGCGATCGCGACGGGCAGACTCGATAGCTGTACTAACATGTACGCCGCCGTCAACGCCAGAAGCGTCTCTTTCCGACTCCTGCTTTCGAGCAGCGGACCCAGCGCGGAAAACACCCGCAAGCTCAAACCTCTATCTCGCTAAGTCGGATCGAACACTTGTCACCTCGTCGACAACGGCGCAATATTAACACGATTGACAGGCCCGCACACGGACCTGACCTACAGGTAATCTGGAGCTTTTCACTTTCAGGAATCGGGTAGGTAAACAAGACGACTGGCCCGTTCTCCCTCAGGGAGAGGGCCGGTGTGACGGTGACCTGCGCCCGTCGTCCAAGCGGCGCTCGATTGTGACCCCCCGCCTGGAGAAATTCGATCAAATTGCCAGCGCGTCCCCCTCCCCGGTTCGGCTAGAATCGAGATACAGCCAAATGGCATCTAAATACCTAACCGAAAGGTAGAATCGGTCGTTATAACAGGTGAGCGCACGTCGAAGCGTGCCTCCGCTCCGGCAGCTCCCACCAGAGTCGAAGGCAGTAATGGAAGACAGACAGGCGAATCGGCAGATCGTCGATGACATCGTCAGGCGCGCGCAGGCGGGTGACCAGTCTGCGTTTGCCGAGTTGTATGAAAGGCACTACGACCAGATCTTCAGGTACATTTCATTCAAATGCGGCAATCGGCTTGAGGCAGAGGATCTCACCGGCGAAGTGTTTCTGAAGATGCTGGAGTCCATTCATAAGTTCAAGTTCCAGGGATTCCCATTTACGTCGTGGCTGTACCGAATCGCCCACAATCTCGTAGTTGACAATTTCCGGCGCAAGGGACGAAAGCCCACCGTTCCTCTCGACAAAGTGCTGAACTTCTCCGGCGGAGCAGACAGCGATATGGAGAATCAGGTCCAGTTAAGTTGGAGTATGCACGAGGTTGTCGAGGCTATGGACAATCTCACTGACCTCCAGCGAGAGGTCATCACACTGCGCTTCGTCGCAGGGCTGTCCATAGCCGAGACCGCAAACGCAGTTGGAAGGAAAGAGAACGCCGTCAAGGCTCTCCAGCACGCAGGCATACGCAAACTCAGAAACGTCCTGGCGCAGCCAGGGCACTTCACTATTGCGACGCCGGAGCCGAAGACATGAGCATCTACCTTTTCGATCCGAGAGGTGAGAGATGAACCAGGAGTTCAGTGAGGCACTCAACGACTGCCTTGATCGACTGGTACAGGGTGAAGATATCCGAGAGTGCCTCCGCCGCTACCCGCAGCAGGCTAGCGAGTTGGAGCCACTCCTCAACGTCGCATTGGCCACAATGCGGGCGGCAGGGGAAAGTAGGCCCGATCCGGAGGCCAAAGCGCGAAACTTCATGAAGTTCTCGGAAGCCGTCCAGGCGCGCTCCACACGCCCTGATCGCCGGCGGTCGTGGCTGTCATTCAACTGGCTTCCGCTCGCCCGACCCATCGCCGTCGGAATGGCGTCCATCCTAGTGTTCGTCCTGGGCGCCGGCGTCACTACAGCCGCATCCTCAGAGTCCGTACCCGGAGAGCCGCTGTACTGGGTCAAGACCACAAGAGAGATGGTCGAACAGAAAATGCCTCGTTCCGACGACAGTCGGGCGAACTTCGAGGCTAGTCTGGCGCAGGCACGGGGCAAAGAGCTGAGCAAACTCGTCGAGCGAGGCCACTTCACCAGGGCCGATGTCACCATGAAGAGGATGAACTACCACCTCACCCGCTCTGCCCGTTACGCGGGCGTCACGGTCTCCGTGAATCCGGTCGAGATGCCTTTCAAGCCTCCCGCTCTCATTGGCCATCCCAATTCCGAGCAGCTGGTCCAACGCCTCGTACAGGACCGCGAGGTTTTCAGGGCCAAGGTCCGGCACATACTCCCCAGGCTAAACCCGCAGGATAGACGCCGAGCCGTGCAGGTCTTCAGGAGGACCGAGATTGGCTACTGGCTCCTGATCCACGCGATGAAGACTTCCTCACCCGACAGTCGTCCATACCTGACCTTTCAGGTAGGCCATCCCGGTCCGGCACAATAGAACCCCAACAACACCTGTAGTCCGAAGATCGGGAGCACACGCCCAATGAGTGTCTTGTCTGCGCTGAAGCGGTGGCGGATCGTGGCCTTGATTGTAGTCCTCGTTGTCATCGCCGGTGGCGCTTTCGTCGTCTATCGCAACGCAACCGGCACTGAATCGGCAGAACTGGAAGAGGACCAGCAGCTGGTTGCCGTGCGACGCGGCGAACTGGTAAACGAGATTTCCGTGAGCGGCAGCGTCAGCTTCCCCGAGCGCGAAAACATGACCTTCGGCTCCAAGGGCGTAGTTGCCGAGGTGCTGGTGAAGGAGGGTGAGCGCGTCTCGGCGGGCGACGTGATCGCACGGCTCGACGCCGAGACTATCGCGCGGCTAGAACGAGAAGTCACCGAGGCGAACGCCGCGCTGCGCGACGCACAGGAGGAACTGGACGATCTCGTCTCTCCTCCTGATCTCGCCATTGCGGAGGCCAGGCACAAGGTTGCAATGGCCCAGGACGCCTTGGAAGACGCGACAGATGTCTTCAACAGAATCGCTGGTCCTTCAAATCTGCAAGTGGCTGAGGCAGAAGCCCGAGTCGCATCGGCCGCTTTAAGCCTCAACCAGGCTGAGGAGGCGCTGGAAGAAGAAGTCGATCCGACATCCGCACTCGCAGTTGCGCAGGCTCAAATGCAGGTTGTCGACGCTGAGATCGCGCTTGCTGACCTCGAAAATGCTCCATCGGAGCTGGAGAGCGCGCAGGCTGAGGCCAAGGTGACCGACGCACAGGTTGCCCTCCAGTCCGCCATCGACGCGCGTGACGACTACACTGAGGGGCCGCCGGAGGTCGATCTCTCGGACGCTGAATACGCCGTCGCAACCGCTGAAAGTAACCTTTCCAACAGTCAGGCCGATCTCCAAGTCGCCCTGCGCGATTGGGATGTCGCTATCGAGCAGGCCTTCGACGCATTGGACTCTGCTGGAGACACATACGCGGAAATGTTCACGACCTGGCTGGGAATCGCTGAGGACCCCGCGTCTATTGACCCGGACTACCAGGCTGCACTGTCTACATTTGGCGTCGATCTTAATGCGCTCTTCTCTGAGTCGGACCGATACAGCGGTCTCAGCTACAACGCGCCGGAGCTCCCGCCGGACGACCCATCCACAGCCTGGGATGAGACTCGGGTGTATGTCTGGCTTCACTTCACAACATCCAAACTTGTTCCTACCTGCGACGAGGGTGATCGTCCACAGTTCGGAGTATGCATCGAGGACGAGTTCCGAGCTTCGGCGGATTCCTACCAGGCGGCTATCGACAACAAGGACGAGGTCGAGGCCCGGGCGTCCAATGCTCTGGTTGCTGCCCAAACTAAGGTCGACTCTGCGCAAACCGCACTCCGGGACACAGACGAAACGCTCGCAGACCTGAGAGAATCTGCAGACCGGCTGATTGTCGATCAGTTGAACGCCAACGTGAGACTTGCTGAGGAAGTTCTGACCGACGCAATACAGGAGATGGCCGACCTCATTCAACTCTCAAACCCTCTTGCAATCGCCGACAGACAGCGGCAGATCGAAGTCGCGATAGCGACCGTTGACGATGCACGCGAGAAGCTGGATAACCTGACTGCTCCTAAAGTTCCCGCTGAGATTGACCACCTGGAAGAGCAGGTTAATCTCGCTAAGGCGAACCTGGAAGAAGCCAGAGCAGATCTTGCAGAGCTGGAGTCTGGCGTTGAGCATCCCGAATACTCAGTTGCGATTCGCACAGTTGACGTGGCCAGAGAGACTCTTGCAGGCGAAGTCGAGAAGCTGGACGAGCTTACCGGTGAACCGGATCCAATTGACCTCGCACTGCTGCGGTCCAAGCTGGATGCAGCGCAGACGCTGCTCGAGGAGTCCCAGGAACGTCTCACGGATGCAATCGGGCTAATGGCGCCGTCGGATGGCTTCGTCTCCCGCGTGAACGCCGAGGAGGGCGAGGATATCGAAGCGAACGACGTGGTCGCCTTGCTGGTGGATACCAGTGTGGTAGAGATAGACGGCACAGTCGATGAGATAGACGTGCTCTCGATCGAGACTGACGTGGCAGCGGAAGTGAAAATGGACGCGCTGCCCGATCAGACCATACTCGGCAAAGTCTCGTTCGTTGGTGCTGAAGCCACCGACAGGCAGGGGCAGGGGGTGGTCAGCTACCCTGTACGTATCAAGATAGAATTGCCTCCGGACCTGAAGGCGCCGGAGGGTCTCAGCGCGGTCGCTACTATCATCCTCAGCCGCGAGACGGACGTGCTCCTGATACCGGCCAACGCCATTCGTGGAAGCTTCGACAACCCCATGGTACACCTCATGGTGAACGACGAACCTGTCGAAACTCCCGTCAGCCTCGGCAACAGCGACGACTTCTGGACCATCGTAACCGACGGCCTGAACGACGGAGACATGGTGGCCGCTGTCGCGCCTGAAGGCCAGGACGTCGAGTTCTTCACCGACGGCGAAGATAACGGCAACTAAAACGGTGCTCCCTCCACGGCGCGGACAGTAGTAGGATCTGAGGTGATCTTGGAATGTCCCTGATCAGACTGGAAGAAGTGACGAAGATATACAGGATGGGCGAGGTCGAAGTGGGCGCGCTCCGGGGGGTTACCCTCGAAATCGAAGAGGGTCAGATGGCAGCAATCATGGGCGCGTCGGGCTCCGGTAAATCTACATTGATGAACGTTATCGGCTGCCTCGACGTCCCCACCAGTGGAAGCTACATTCTCGACGGCGAAGACGTCGGCACGCTGTCCGATAACCGCCTTGCTGAAATCAGAAGCCGTCAGATTGGATTCGTCTTCCAGACTTACAATCTGCTCCCGAGGCTCACTGCGCGCGCTAACGTAGAACTGCCTCTGATGTACGGCAACAGCGCGGAACGCAGGCAACGCGCATTGGAAGCGCTGGATCAGGTCGGGCTCGCAGACCGCGCCAACCACAAGCCGACTGAGCTCTCGGGCGGTCAGCAGCAGCGGGTCGGAATCGCGAGGGCATTGGTCAAGCAACCCCGCATTCTTCTGGCTGACGAGCCGACGGGGAACCTGGACAGCACGTCCGGCGAGGAGATCATGGCGCTGATGAAGGCACTCAATCGCGAGCGCGGTCTTACCCTTATGATCGTAACTCACGAGTTCGACATTGCTGCGGAGACGGACAGGATAATCTCGATGCTGGACGGACACGTCGTGGGAGACAGCCACAGAGAAAACTGGGCGCCGGGCAGCGACCCATGGCCGAGCGAGATCAGGACCAGCCACAGGCAGTGGCAGCCAACCACCGTGGAGCCAGAAACGGTGCGATGAATCCTCTGGACGTCATACTCACCGCTCTTTCTTCCCTGGCATCCAACAAGCTGCGCGCTGCGCTGACTCTGCTTGGTATCGTTATTGGCGTAACCGCCGTGATAGTTCTCATCTCACTCGGCCAGGGGGTTCAGAAGTCGATCACGTCGGAGTTCGAGTCGCTCGGCACCAACCTCATCACTATTACACCTGGCTCGAACAATGGAGACGGATTCGGTGCGTTTTTCGGCTCGGGCGGAGATGACGACACCCTGACACTGAACGACGCCTACGCCCTGCTCGACCCCGTCGGCGCGCCGTCAATAGTCGCCGTCGCTCCGGAGACCAACACCTGGGCCTATGTAGAATTCGGCAGGCGCTCGGATGACACCTCCATTCTGGGTGTCACCGCCGACTACGACGAGGTCCGCCTCTACGCCGTCGAGCAGGGCGATTTCATCTCGCCCGTCCACGTCCGCGACACCGCCTCTGTAGCGGTGCTCGGTGCGGGCATCTCCGAGTCATTGTTCGGGCTGCGAAACCCGGTCGGACAGACTATCAAGCTCAACAATAAGCCGTTCACAATCATTGGCGTTCTCGAGAGCAAAGAGGGCGGCTTCTTCGGCTTTCTGGATCGCAACATAATGATCCCCATTACCGCCGTCCACTATCGTCTGAATTTTCATCCCAACTCCAAGGGCGAGATCCAGGTCGGAAGCATCAGCGTTCAGGCGGCGTCCGGCGAGGTCATCGAGAGCGCCGAGCGCGAGATCAGCCAAGTCCTCCGGCTGCGCCATCGCATCCTCGAAGAGGACGACTTCACGATAACCACCCAGGAGCAGGCGCTGGAGGCGATCCAGAGCGCGATCGGTGCGTTCACCATCTTCCTCGGCAGCATCGCCGCCATAAGCCTCCTGGTCGGCGGCATCGGCATAATGAACATTATGCTCGTCTCCGTAACCGAGCGAACGCGCGAAATCGGTATTCGCAAGGCGATGGGCGCGAAGCGCCGCGACATCCTCCTCCAGTTCGTAACCGAAGCCGCCGTGCTTAGCTTCGGAGGCGGACTCGTGGGGCTGGCTCTCGGAGGACTCATCACAATGGCCATGAACGGACAGGACTTCCTCGGCGGCCCGACACTGGAAACATCCGTAGATGTCCAGATCACACTGCTCGCGCTGGGCGTATCCATCGGCATAGGCCTGTTCTTCGGTATTTATCCCGCGCTGCGCGCAGCTAGGCTCCATCCGATAGACGCGCTCAGATACGAGTAGTAAGGCCCCAACTAGCGCAACTATGCGATCGGTGACTGCGTAAGCACGTCCTGCCCAGATTGACGCATTGGCCTTTCCTGAATACTTATTTTGGAAACGGACTTGATGTTGACCTTGCCAACTACCCAGGGGTGAGTAGTACAATGCACCGCTAGAAGAAGGTGAAACAGTTTCGCTAGGGGGATTCGTTCCTCTCCCGGAGCTTGGCGGGGAGGATCGCTCCAGCGAACAGCCTATGATAGAAATCGTCCGCATTATCGGTATAGCGGTCCAGCACAAGTGGAGGCTCATAGGGGCCTACACCAGCATGGTCGGTGCGTTAATTGCGTTTGTCCTCATGCCGCAATTCATGGGTCAGGCAGTCGACGAAATTCAGGAGATGTTCGAGACCGACACAACGAGTCTGGACACGATCTTAACTATTGTTGCCATCATCTTTGGGCTGAGCGTTATCAGGGGAGTGCTTTCGTACTTTCAGACTTATCTGGGCGAGGCGCTGTCCCAGATGGTCTCATACGACATCAGAAACTCGCTGTACGACCATGTTCAGCACATGAGCTTCGGCTTCCATGACCGCTACCACACCGGAGCGCTCATGTCGCGCGCGATCACCGATGTCGAGAACATTCGCATGTTCATCAACATGGGGCTGGTCCGCACCCCTTACTTCCTCTTGCTCTTCGTCGTAGTCGCCGTGATCCTATTAATCAAGGACTGGAAGCTCGGCCTGATAAGCGCAAGCTTCATGCCCGTAGTAATGGTGTACTCCGCCATGATCCGGCTGAAGATGCGCAACATATGGCTGATCGTCCAGGAGAAGATGGCCGAAATGAGCACGGTGCTCCAGGAGAACTTCACCGGCATCCGCGTGGTCAAGGCCTTCGCTGCCGAGTCTCATGAAGAGGCGAAGTTCGAACGTCGCAACCGCGAGGTCTCCTCCCACTACATCGAAGCCGAGAAGATGCGCGCCTCCAGCACATCTTTCATGCTCTTCACCTTCCTGATGGCAATGGGCCTGATCCTCTTCTTCGGCGGTCGGCGCGTGATGAGCGGCGACATGTCTGTTGGCGAGTTGGCGCAATTTATCTTCTATCTACAAATGCTCCAGATGCCTGTCCGCATGGCAGGATGGCTCGTGAACTCGTACGCTCGTGCCGCCTCCGCCGGACAACGGCTGTTCGAGATTCTCGACGCCAAGTCCCCGGTCCAGGAAGACCCCAACGCTCGCGAGCTCCAGCAACCTCGCGGTCAAGTGAAGCTCGAGAATGTCACCTTCAGCTACGATCACACCAGGCGCGTGCTCAGGGGTATCAACCTGGAGGCCAACCCCGGGCAGGTCATCGCCCTCCTCGGCGCTCCAGGTAGTGGCAAGACCAGCGTCGTCAGCCTGATTCCCCGCTTCTACGACGTCACCGGCGGCCGGATCACTTTAGACGGAGCAGACATACGAAACGTCTCACTGAAGTCCCTTAGGCGCAACATCGGAATCGTCCAACAGGACGTATTCCTGTTCACGACGTCGATCCGTGAAAACATCGCATACGGAAACGTCGACGCCACCCAGGAAATGATCGAACGCGCGGCAAAGATCGCCCAGATGCACGACTTCATCCTGACGCTCCCGAACGGCTACGACACTCACGTCGGAGAGCGTGGCTCGACCATGTCGGGCGGCCAGCGGCAGAGAATGTCGATCGCGCGCGCCGTGCTGCTCGATCCTCCGGTCCTGATCCTCGACGACTCCACGTCAAGTGTTGACGCCCAGACCGAATCGCAGATCAGGATTGCAATGGAGTCCGTCATGGAGGGTAGAACTACGTTCGTGATTGCCCACCGGCTGAGCACGGTCCACCGCGCAGACACCATCATAGTCATGAAGGACGGTCAGATCGCGGAACAGGGCACCCACCTGGAGCTCTTGGAACACAACGGTCTCTACAAGGAGATCTACGACCTCCAGCTCCGCCCTCAGGAAGAGGTTATGCGCGAGCTCGAGTCCCCCATCCCGGCGACGGGAAACTAGGCAGTGTTGACATTTCCCGTCATTCCCGCGAAAGCGGGAATCCAGGCGCCTTTGGAAGCAGACATCGCCTCCATTCTGGGTTCCAGCCTGCGCCAGAGTGACGAAACTAGGTTGTTGAGCTGCCTGATAATCAAATGTCAACACTACCTAGAGTCCACCATGCTTAGTTTCTGCACACATGATCCGCGCGAAAGGACTGAACTCCCATGATGATGGGCGGAATGGGATTCGGCGGCCACAGCGCCCGCCGTGGTCATCCCGACGAGGAGATGTTCGGCTCCGTTTACGATCAGCGTGTCGTACTCAGGCTGCTCCCCTACATATTGCCCTTCAAAAAGCTGGCCATCATTTCGGCGATAGCCATGCTGATCTACACCGGAACACAGGTCGCGATTCCCTGGGCGGTCAAAGTCGGCATCGACCGATTTATTGAGGAGGGCGATTACGCCGGCCTGACCTTCATTTTCGTCCTGTTCATTGTCATCGCCGCCGTGAACTGGGCAATGAATTTTATCATGCAGTTCTCGATGGAGAAGGTCGGCCAGGGCATCCTGTATAATCTGCGGCGCGACGTTTTCCACCATGTCCAGAAGCAGTCGGTGTCGTTCTACGACAAGACCGAGGTGGGCCGGATGATGTCCCGCGTGCAGGGAGACGTCGGCCAGCTGCAAGAGTTCGCTTCACTCGTTGTCATGACGCTGGGAGAACTGCTCGGCTTGATCGGAATTATCGTCGCCCTCTTGCTCCTAGACCTTCAACTCGGTCTGATCACCTTGATCGTCCTACCACTACTCATCCTTACAATGATGGTTTGGCAGCCCCTCGCTCGGAAGGCTTTCGTGGAAGTCCGCCGGACCATCTCTATCGTGAACGGCGAGCTAAACCAGAACATTACCGGCGTCCGCGTCGTCCAGGCCATGAACCGGCAGGAACTCAATCTACAGGGGTTCAACAAGCTGAACGTTGACCATCGCGAGTCCAACATGACCGCGAGTCGGCTGTCCGCGGGCCTGATCCCTGCCGTCGACATCCTCACTGCGGTGGCAATCGGACTGGCACTCTTCTTCGGCGCCCGGATGGTCGGTGGCGGAGCCCTCGAAATTGGAACACTGATCGCGTTCATACTCTACATCCAGAGGTTCTTCGATCCGATCCGCAACCTCACGATGATGTACACCCAGCTCCAGCGCTCGATGGCCTCCGGCTCTCGGATATTCGACCTGCTCGACTGGGAACCCGACCTTGTCGACGAGGAAGACGCCCGCGCGTTGCCGGCCATCAAGGGCGAGATTGAGTTTAAAAACGTCAGCTTCAGCTACGTGGACGGCGAAGATGTCCTGAAGGACGTGAGCGTACACATCAAGCCTGGCGAAGTGGTCGCGGTCGTCGGCCCGACCGGGGCCGGCAAGACCACCATCATAAGCCTGATGTCCCGCTTCTATGACGTAGAGAAGGGCAGGGGGACCGTCTCCGTGGACGGCCACGACGTCCGAAAGGTCGTGAGAAGCAGCCTGGCTAACCAGATGAGCATGGTGCTCCAGGAACCCTACCTGTTCTCAGGCACCGTCAGGGAAAACATCAAATACAATCACACAGAGGCGACCGACCAGCAGATGTTCACGGCCGCAAGCGCCGTCGGAGCGCACGACTTCATCATGGCCCTCGAGAACGGCTACGACACCTTCCTGGCCGAGCGCGGGGGCAATCTTAGCGTCGGGCAGCGCCAGCTGCTCAGCTTCGCACGCGCGATAGTCGCCGACCCCAAGATACTTATACTCGACGAGGCCACCGCCAACATCGACAGCTACACTGAGGTCCTGATTCAGCGGGCTCTCGAAGGACTGCTAAAGGGCCGTACCGCGGTAGTGATCGCCCACAGGCTCTCCACCATCCGCGGCGCGGACAAGATCGTCGTCCTTAACTTCGGTGAGGTCATTGAGGTCGGAAACCACGATCAACTCATGGCCGACGATGGATTGTACGCCCATCTGTACAAGATGAACTACGCCGCAATCGAGGAAGCCCTCCCAGCATCACGCAACGGCCACTAGGTTTCTTTCTCGCCAGGTCCAGAGCTCTTGCCGGTTCAGTCTCCTAGGACAGACGCAGTTCCCACCATTTGAGCCGACACCAGTTGCGCGTACAGTCCCCCACTCTCTAGGAGTTGCTGGTGTGTCCCCTGCTCGACCACCTGCCCGTGATCTAGCACAAGAATCTTGTCCGCGCCACGAACCGTCGATAGCCTGTGCGCGATCACGACGGTCGTCCGACCCTCCATAAGCCGGCCGAGCGCCTCACGAACTGTCGCCTCGCTGATCGCATCAAGGTGCGACGTCGCCTCATCAAGAATTAGGACCGGAGCGTTCTTCAAAATAGCCCGAGCAATCGCGATTCGCTGCCTCTGACCGCCTGAAAGCTGCATCCCCCTTTCTCCAACATGCGTGTCGTACCCGTCCGGGAAAGACGTAATGAACTCTGCGGCGTTCGCCTGTAGCGCGGCTTCCTCCACTTCTAAATCAGTCGCATCATGCCGCCCCAGCCGGATGTTTTCACGAATCGTGCTGTTGAACAGGTACGTGTCTTGCGCAACAAGTGCGATGCGACGGCGCAGGTCGTCGAGTCTGAACTCGTCCAGGTTGTGGTCTTCCAGAGCGATGGCGCCATGATCCGGATCCCAGAAACGCATCATCAGATACGCGCTCGTCGTCTTCCCGGCGCCGGAGCGCCCAACGACGGCCACGGTCTGTCCTGACCCGATCTCGAACGACACGTCAGTCAGCGCCTGCGGATCGCCGTCGGAGTAGGCAAACTCTACGTCACAGAACTCCATTGAAGGCGTCCCTAAAGGTCGTTCGACGCCTTCTCCTGTCACGCCGGGACCGTCCTGCACCGGTACAGCCTCATCGTGGACCGCAAGTATCCTGCGCGAAGCCGCCAGCGTCTCCATCATCTGCTTCATAGTGCGCGCCAACTCGGTCACCGGGCTGAAAGACGCCAGGGCGAGCACGCTCACAAGGGGCAGCTGCGTCCTGGCGATCTGGCCTTCGAGCACCAGCCACACACCCATCGCCAGCACCACGAGGCCCCCGAGTCCCATCATGGCCTCCATGAAGCCAATCTGAAACGCCTGCGACTTCTGGAAACGCACCAGGTAGCCCGCATATGCCCAACCCTTGTCGGAAAGCTCATCGTTCCGGTCGTCCCCGCGTCTGAACGCGGAAATCTCCCGCATACCCTGGATGCTGTCGACCATGAAGGCGTGGATGTCCCCCATGCGCCCCCGTATCTCGTCGCCCAGACGCTCGATGCGAGTATTGGCGAAGTACGGACTCACGGCCACTGCCACCAGGAACGGCGCCAGCACCGCGGCTATCGGCCACGCTATGTACGCCAACGCCACGAGGAGCCCACCGGGAATAAGGATCGCAACGATCATTGGCGAGATCGCGTGCGCGAAGAAGTACTCGACCGTCTCGACATCTCCTCCCACAACGCTGACAAAGTCGCCGGAGCGACGCCGGACCATGTACGCGGGCGCAAGTGGCTCCAGTTTGTTATACAGGTCGATTCTCATCCTCGCCAGCAGTCTGAACGCCATGTCGTGAGCCTGCCACGACTCCAGATAGAACAGCAGCGATGATAGCGGAGCGAACACGCACACGAGCACCACCAGCGTAGTCAACGGTTCGTCTCTGAAGACCGCTCCGACCAGCAGCGCACTCAGTGCGCCAAGCACAATGATCGAGCCGTGATGGAGCATACCCAGCGCAAGTGTGATCAGGAACTGGAACTTGACCGGACGGACCAGCCCAAACAGCCGAATCCAGACGTTGAGCGACCCTACGTTGACCCCGCCTCCATCGTCAGTCGACGCCGACGGCGGCGGATGATGATGGCCATGGCCGGACGCCAGCTGTGCGAGGTCCAGCGTATGTTCTGAAGGCACGTTGGGACGTGCTAAATGTCTGTCCGCGGTGACGGCTTCTCCGGCGCCCGGCTCGGTCTGCTGCCGCATCAGTCCGGCGTACGTGCCGTCCGCGGCCATCAACTCGTCATGGCGCCCCATCTCCACTGCCCGACCATCGTCCAGGACCAGTATCCGGTCAGCATTGATGACGCTCGACAGGCGATGAGCGATGACGAGCGTAGTTCTATTCTCCATCAGCCGGTCAAGGGCGCTCTGGATCACCGACTCGTTCTCGGCGTCCACACTGGAGAGCGCCTCGTCCAGGAGTAGGACCGGCGAGTCCTTCAGCAGCGCCCTCGCGATCGCCAGACGCTGCCGCTGTCCTCCAGACAGCCTTATCGCCCGCTCACCAACGACAGTGTCATATCCATGAGGCAAGTGCGAAATGAATTCGTGGGCGTTCGCCGCCCGCGCAGCCTCCTCCAGTTCTTGTGGGGTTGCGTCCGGCTTCCCGAAACGAAGATTGTCGGCCACCGTCCCGTGGAACAGGTACGTGTCCTGCGTGACAACCGATATGTTGTCCCTGACGACGCTGATAGGCAGATCTCTGAGGTCATGGCCGCCCAGCCTGATCGAACCGGCCTGCGGATCATAAAACCTGTACATCAGCCACACGAGGGTGGACTTCCCCGCCCCGCTCGCACCCACCACACCAAGCGTCTCTCCCTCACGCAGCTCGAACGACACGTCATGGAGAGCAGCCCTGTACCCTCCTTCGTACCCGAACCTGACCCCCTCGAACGACACGTCGGGTCTGATCTCAGACACTGGTTGATCCAAAGCTGATTCTGACTCAAGCACCGAGACCGGCTCGTCCATGATCCCGAACACGCTCTGCGACGACGAGAGCACCGTCATCCCCTGGTGGTACAGGTTGGTCAGCTCTCGCATGGGCCTGAATATCTCGACGCCGAGCATGAGCACTATCAGCAGCGGGCGCAGCTCCATGTCACCGCTACTGACCCGGACCGCCCCGACGGCCAGCGCGGCAGCGGCTCCCATCGCCATGAAGAAGATCGACGCTCCGCTCGTAGCACCGTTTGCGGCGACGACGCCCATTGTGCTCCGGTAAAGGTGATTGGCCTTCTCTGCCAGCGCCCTGCCCCTTCTCGCGCTCTGTCCAAACGCCTTGAGCGTCGAGAGGCCCTGAACGCTGTCGAGGAATTCCGCACCAAGTTCGCCATACGACTGACGACGCCTGAAGCTGCTGTTCCGGTTCCACGTGTAGAACATCGCAGGAACCGCGAGCGTGAGAAACGCGAACACCAGGAATATGAGCGCGATGTAGACATCCAGCGTCACCATGTAGGCGAATATCGCGACCGGAGCGATGGAGCACACGATTATCTGCGACAGGTACTGCCCGAAGAATGTCTCCAGGCGCTCGATGCCTTCGACCAGCGTGAGCACCACGTCGCCGGTCCGGTTCCGGTCAAAGTATCCCGGACCCAGCTTTAACGCATGTTCATAGACATCGTGACGCAGTCTGATCTTGACTATGTTCGCGGTGTGGTGACTCACCGAGTTCTGCCAGTATTGAAACAGACTGCGAACCACGATCAGCGCCGCGATGATCGACAGTGGCAGCGCGAGCGCCGAGAAGCTCGCCTGACCGGCCAGCACCCGGTAAATCACGACACCCGAGACCGCCAGCCTCGCAACACCAGCGCCAACAGCGATCAGCCCCAGCGCCGCTGCGAACACTATCCGCAGCCTCACACCGCGAGTCAGTCCGAACAGACGCCAATCGAAATACATCGCTCAACTCCTGAGTGTGCAAAGTCCCCCAGAGTTTATATCATCAGGTCTCCGCCGTTGATGTCGAGGGACGCCCCCGTTATATACGAGGCCCTGTCCGACGCGAGGAACGCCACCAACTCCGCGACCTCCTCAGGCAGACCGAGACGCTGGATCGGAAAGCTCGCCGCGTATGCGTCCGCTCGATCGTCCGAAATCGTGTCTCGTACCATCTCTGTGTCGATTAGGCCCGGACAAACGGAGTTGACGGTAATGCCATAACCCGCCTCTTCCTTGGCAAGATGCCGGGTGAAACCTAGAATGCCAGCCTTGGCCGCTGTGTAATGCGCCCCGCCGACCGTGCTGACGTTCTTTCCGGCAGTAGATGAGAAGTTCACAATGCGTCCCCATCCCTGGCTCCGCATCTTCGAAAGTACCGCGCGACTGCACAGGTACGTCCCCTTCAGGTTGACCCCGACGACAAAGTCCCACTCGTCTTCTTCGATGTCTATGACAGAAGTCGGCCTCAATACTCCGGCATTGTTGATCAGGATATGGACCGCCCCAAGTGTGTCCGTCGTCAAGTTTACCATGTCAGTAACGTCACTCCGGTTGGTGACGTCTCCTGGCACGGCAAGGGCCTCCGTACCGGCCGCCCTTAGTTCGTCCGCGACTCGCTGGGCGTCGTCAGGGAGCAAATCGTTGACTGCCACGGCAGCTCCGCCTGCCGCCAGCCTCAACGCAACGGCTCTACCCATCCCACGCCCTGCCCCCGTGACTATCGCAACCTTGCCCTCAAATTCCCTGTTCTCAGTCATTGGTACTCTCCTGATGCTCGCCCCAGCGCAAGAATTCCATGAGAAATGAAGGACCTAGCCTGCTACTGGGCGACGAACGACGTGGTGGTGTCCGAGTTGACGCTGACAGTGTACTCCACACCCGGCTCGAAGTCGGAACCCAAGGGAACGGTGGTCTCAACAATAGGGAAGTCAGCCGTACAGATTACAAACGAGTCTGCGACCTCGTGGTGGGTTATTACAACCTCTATCCTCTTAGACTCCGCTCGCCGGATCTCATAGCCGTTGAATTGAGAGCAACCGCTGCCCTTGGGCATTCCTGAGACAACACGCAGTTCATACTGCGGAGGTGCACTCTCCAGTACCGATACCTCAATACGCTCAATCGGAGATTCCGCGATGATGGAGTGCCCAAGCCTGGGTTTAGGCAGGGTGAAAGTCGTCGTCACCTGATCATTCACTTCGACCCGGTACGTCTGGCCCGGTTCGAGAGTCGCCTCGATACGCTCGACGGTGTCGAGCTCCACGACCTGCTCGTCGCACGGAATCGCCCAAGCCGTGGGCGGAGGCTGCATTAGCGTTACGCTGGCGAAGATGTCGTACCCATCCACCTCAAGGGTCTGGCTACCCGGCCGAGCGCACCCCTCTATGGTCGACTGAAGATAGCCAATCCGCAGGAACTGCTCCGGCTCGTTCGGAATCAGGTTGGCCCAGGTCACCCGTGCGGGCGCCTCCACCCAGGTCCGCCAGTCCTCGTTGTCGCCTGCCAGCTCAGGCGGAGGCTGCACAAGCACAAGCACCATGTCCACCTTGTTCGAGTTGCCGCGAGTGATGACCTCATGCGCGGTGTCGTTGGTGAAGGCGAGACGTCCGTCAGATTCGACGATCCTGGCACTCACGGAGTATGTGTTCCGGGAGTCAATGTCGTCGCGGTTGTACTCAACCTTGAAATCAATGGGGACTTGACCCGGGCCAGGGATTGTCTGACGAGCGATCAGCGGCGCCGCGGCATCGGCGTAGGACACGTCCCTTATCTCAACCACGAGTTTCGCATCCGGCGAGAGCGCTATCCTCTCACGATATGTGACGGAGCCACTCACTGACGCGTTAGGATTTCGGCCTGACGGCAACTCCAGCGTCGAGTTCGACGGCACGGCCACATTCTGGCAGGCCGCGATCAACAACAGAAAAATCCAAATGGGAATAGTAGAAGTCATGGCAGTATTGACTGTGACCTTAATTCGGGCAACCTCTGTGATAAGGATACATCCGGCTTGTATCCATACAGACGCAGCCCAGCGCATGTTTGTTCCCGCCCTTGCGGTGCTTGGACGAATACCAAGTCGAAAACTCGGCAAGTAGATGCTACCCGATATCTACCGGACCGCCAATGGCCGCCGACTCATACCCGGCCATGATGACCTCGATGTGATGGGCCGCGTCCTGCGCCGTCACCTGCGGACGCTCCCCAGACTCTACGCAGTCAACAAACGCGCCGATGTCCCGTCCCTGACCTCCATCATCCAGCGGCAGCCTGCGGTCTTTCGGCATGTGTTGCATCTCCCGCTGGGTTGACGCCCACATGCTCATGGGGTCAAACGGGTGTACCATAGGCATCTTGAATGGCGGCTGGTCGTTGTAGACCTCGATGTACGGGGCCGACTCGCTGAACGTGAAGATGCCGTTCTCACCAATCAGGGTGATCCGCAGCAGTCCGCCACGTGGATGACTCGTAAACCCGATCCTGCCGCTTGTGATGCTCGCTACCTGGCCGCTGTCCAGCGTGAGAGCCAGGGTGCCGAAGTCCTCGATGTCCAGATCCGCATGCTCCCTGAAGAAGTAGTTGCCGGTTATGCCGTAAACCGTCTTCGTCCGGGCCCCACTCAACCACTGCACAAGCGCGACCGGATACACACCCATATCGAAAAGCTCTCGCTTCGCCTCGACGTGTGTGAACGTACCATCGCTGGGCTTCTCTGTCCTGACAACCCCGGGATCGACACTCCCCGGCTTCCCCTTCGCCATCAGCATGTCACAGTGGAGAGCCAGTACCTCCCCAGTCTGTCCTGACTCGATGGCCGATTTGGCGGCCCGTGCCCAACTGGTCGTCACCTGGGTGAACATCTGCGTCATTGCGGCTGACTTGTCTGCGGCGTCCGCGATTGCCTTCGCATCTTCCACAGACCCCGCAAGCGGCTTGTCCATGTAGAGATGCTTGCCCGCTTCCAGGGTCTTCACCGCGACCCGCGCCCGCCGCTCCACGTCCGCGCAATTGTCGATTATCTGGACGTCGTCCCTCGCAAGAGCCTCATCCAGGGTCAGGTAGGGTACTCCCAGCTCGCTCGCCAGTAACCGATTCAGCCCCTCCCGATACTCCGGCAGACCAGGCTCGTCAGCAACCGCGATTAACTCACAGCGCGGGTCGGCCGCGAACTCACGCGCGTAGCTCTCCTGATGCGTCCTGTTCCCCCCGACAGCTATGACACCGTACTTCTTCACCATCTACGCGCTCCCAGACCTTGTCTGACTCACCGGGTCTGCGACCGGGTCGATCTCATGATAGATAACCCCGTTCGACCCCAATAGCATCATGTTGCCACCCGTCCGACCGGCGCCCGCGCTCACCGACAGTATCGCCGACTGCCCCCCGGCCCACTTGAGCGCGACCACAGCAGGACACCCGTCACCGCCAACAGTGTACTCTGACTCACAGGGACCCCCGAACCATGCGCACGCGACCTCTCGCAGCTCAGCCTTCAGGTCCAGGCGTTCGGCCTCGCCGCCGAGATCATGCACCGTCATGCGAAGAGACACCGGGCGACCTATCTGGCCACGCTCTATCGCTCCCTGTACCGCCTTCCTAAGCGGCCCCCAATCGAATGCCGACAACCTGCTCCTCCTCGATCTGCCCCCATTTGTATCACGTATCCGACCGCCACAAGTATATCCCCAAACCTACCACGTGACACCTTTCGGACAACCAACCCTGGGAGCCCCGGCCAGCCAGGCAGCAACCAACCAACACACGGTTCATACAGCATGTTGACACAATGACAGCATCCCCCGATTGTCACCCGCGAACTTCAAAACAAACGTTGGGAGAAGGAATGATCCGTTCGCGGCGCGCACCGAGGGACGCTGAGTTGCGGTCGAGGCCGACGCGCTGCCGTAGCCGCGCGACCTGTCCCCGGGTCATAAGAAACGATCTCAGCGGCGCTCTCGAACACTACACCGCTGTCCTATCTTCCCAGGTGCGTGAGCGATATGTCCTGAGGCACAGTATTGCGGAGCAACACGATCTGAGATCCCTGGACGAGGTCGGTGTCCGAGTTCTCCCCTCCAAACAGATCGCCTCTCATGCTGTGTGCCTGGACATTCACAAGCAGGGTAGTGGCATCAGCCTCGAAGAGATTTGTTACGTCCAGAATTCCGCTGGTCTCCCAGTCTCCAAGGTCGTCCGGGTCGATGTCGACCGCTCCCACCGGGATCGCTTGACGGTTCACCTCCGCAATCCTGACAAGCTGCCCGCTCTCCGGGTCCATCTGCCAGATGGACGCCTCACGTCCGCTCGTGCCACCAAACTTCCCTATTGAAGTCGAGCGATCCTCCTGCTGGTACACGTATCCGTCAGCAGCCCAGTCAAGGTTGTCCGGGCTGCGCAGCCCGAAGTCAGGTCCGCCAGGGAACTGCCCTTTGCCCGCATCGTCGCCCGAATAGACAATCCGAACGTCTGCGCTCAGGCTGGTCATATCCATATCTACTATGTACACCGTTCCCCAATCGTCGCTCGGATAGAGCTTGCCCCACCCGGTCGAATTCAGCACGACCTGTGTCGGATTGTTTGGATTCACAGCCAGGTCTTCAGGACGCGAGAAGTGGAACGCGCCCACTCCGGCTACGCCCAGTTCCTCTGAACCGAACGATAACGCGTCCTGAAGCTCTTGGGACGAGTAGCCCCTCGCGTCGCGGTGTTCAGCTCCGGCAAGGCTTTCGTCGTAGATGTCAATCTCCACGAAGCGACCGATGCGTGACTCTCCGGTCTTCCCAAAGTCCTCCGGTGTGGAGTCCCAATTGTCGGCGACCCACGTATAGAGTTTGCCCTGGGCTAGTCCGTTGCGGTCCAGGAACGTACCGTCACCAATTGCGTTCTTCTCACCGATGTACAATAGAAGAGGCGCGCCTTGCCGGTCATCGCCTATCAGGATTCCGATCGTATCGGCATCCCCGGTTGGGACAACGGTTACGTTTTCATAGCCAGCCCTGCCGGTCTGCGGCACCGCATAGAGAACGCTGTTGGCAACATCGAGTGCGAATAGCTGACCGCCTGTGGTCTCCTCACCAGTGAAGTAGATGTCGTCTACAACCCCGTACTGCCCGCTCGCAACGAACACGGATGAGCAGAAGCGTCTGAGTTCACCCAGATCGCCATCGTCCGGCTCTGCCTGCTCTAGCGTTTCACCGTACCTGGTGACGATACGGTCGTATGCGAGACCGGAGGCCTTCACCTTCAGCGTACGTTTGTCTATATCGAAGTACGAAATGCGGGATCCGGACAACGTCGCGCCGTTCGCTAGTTGGTAGGGGTACCCCTGTCCAGGACTGAGCTCGTGGTTGGTAAGCACCCTTACGGTGTTGTCGTCCAACTCGAAAGCCCCGGCGCCGTCCAGGACTCCGGGTGGACGATAGTCTCCGATCCTGTCCCCGACTGTGAACACGGGCACGACTTCCCATGATGCGTGTGTGGAGACGATCATCCCGGACTGGTCGGACACGCTGACCGGAGCAGGTGAGATCTCGGCAAGTTCACGCCAGCCGTCGTCACCCTCTCCAACGTATCTCCACACCAGCATCCCTGCTACGTTAGCGAACTCCGTATCCCGCGCGTCTGATCCAGGCAGTCCTGGAAGACCGGGAACACCCGCCGAGCCATCGCTTCCCTGCTTGCCTTGAGGACCCTTACGCCCCTGCAGTCCGGGAGGGCCGGGCACTCCTGACGGACCGGCTGGACCCATCACGCCAGAAACGCCAGAAGGCCCCTGCGGGCCGATATCGCCCTGACACGCAATGCTCAATAGGACCGTCGTTACAAGCGCGGCGAGCGCTAGTGCGGATAGCCTAGCCTTGAAAATTGAGATCGCCTTCATGCCTAACCATCTCCTGTCTGACGACCCGCAATCGAGATGTGGCGCCTTTCGGTGCCTGCGAGCCGATTCACCAAAAGATGGTAGGTTCCGAAAGTAAGCGGCGGATCAACGCCGCGTTAAGTCTGGACTAAGGGTTGGTTACACCTTCGTTGACTTTCGATTATCGCCTTCCCTCCAGCCCACCGACAGCGTCGGCAACATATACCTAACCCCCGTACCATGAGATACCATACCCCCGTACCATGAGATACCATGTCAAAGCGTGAGAATACACTCCCCCCGTGTATCTTCGGACCCGCTGAAATCGTAAGGAGGATTTCTAATGCTAGGTAGAATGTTAGGCGCGGCCCGTTTGAGTTCCGACACCTACGAAGACGTCGAGAGAGATGGCGGCGCAACCATACAGGCATTGCTCGTGGTCGTCATAGTTGCCATCGCCAGCGGAGTTGGCGGCATTCTGAGCGGCGATGCCACCTTGCTGGACGGACTTCTCTTCGGCGTAATACGGGGAATCGTGGTTTGGATAGTTTGGGCACTCGCAGCCCTCTTGATCGGTACGACGATTCTCAAGTCTGAAAGCACCGAAGCTGACTGGGGCCAACTCGCACGAGGCACCGGATTCGCTCAGACTCCGGGACTTCTGGGTATTCTCGTATTCATCCCTGTAGCGGGCGGGATCATAGTATTCCTGTCGTTCGTCTGGCAGTTGGCGGCCATGGTGGTTGCTGTAAGGCAAACCTTGGACTACACATCGACATGGCGTGCCTTTTTCGTCATCCTTATCGCCGCCATCCCTGCCTTAATAATCATCGGGCTCGTATTCTGGGCGCTGGGTATCTAGACCCAGGTAGCAGTCTAGTCAGTACCTTGGGGCACACCCCACGCGATCACTAGCTTCAGAGTCTCGTCACCCACGGTACGAAAACCGTGGTCCACACCGGGAGGCGCCATCACGGCGTCTCCCGGCCCGACCGGAAGTTCCTCATCGTCCATCCACATGACTCCCTGGCCGGACATGAAGTAGTAGAACTCCTCCAGCGTGTTGTCGCCTTCGTGGACGTGCGAGCCTTCACTCGCCCCTGGCGGCAACTCCCACACCTCGATGTGGACAGGCAGGCGTGTGGCGTCGCGGAAGAACCTGCGTCGCGTCACTATCCCTTCCCCTTCATGCAATCCGGGCGTATCGATTACGTCCTCAGACTCATTCTGCTTCCATTCCATCTGGAAACCTCCTAGCCTACTATCTAGTTCATCTTCCAATCTTTGCCTGAGCACATTTCTGCCAAAACGTATGGCAGGAGTTAACACAGTCACTGCAATGCCTTCCGCGCCCAATGTTATAGGTTGGGTGCAATGCTAGCACTATGTCCACATCGGCAGCGGTTCCGACCCTGCAACTTCTGAGCGCTGTTCGACATAAATGTCATGTGCATCACTAGTACATTTCTAGTATGTGTGTAATACCTCGTAAACTCGCAGCGACACGATGGATTCGGGTTGACAGATGCTATACAATGAGGCTGTAACACGCGGTGCAGTGAAGATTGTGCAGGAGACGTTAACATGGGGAGCATCGCTATTTGTCGGGGTAGACTTGGATTAACAGGGTTCAATGGTCTAACTGGTGACCGTGACGCATGAGCATGTTCAGCGTAGATAACCGCGGAAACCCTCGGATAAACCGGCGAGACTACGAGGTCGCGGGTCCGTTTACCAAGATGAACGAACAGGGTCACCTCCTGACCCGCTATATCTTGGTAAGACGGTCTGACGGCGGGCGGCTGGAAGTCAAGTTTGCAGAGGTCGAAAACGAGATCGGGGTCAGCAAAGTCTGCTCCATCACTGCCTGCAACGGCTGGGCAGGCGAAGAGTACGACGGCTGCACTTTCTTCGCCATACACAATCTGCTGCTCGACGAGGAGCCGCCACATCACCACTGGGGACTCTGGTGGGGAGCGCTGGACACCAAGCAGGCGGAGGTGTGGCCTGGCCATTTCACGGCCGACATGGTCGCGCCATACGAGCACATCTGCCTTCTGGTGGCAGAACAGATTGAGGCGGGCGTCGAACGGATCGCTCTCAGCCAGAGAGAACACCACGACTGGGGGACTCCGGTCTAGCCGGCTTTCCGACCGCTAGCCGAGGAAGCGGCGAAGATGGGCAGCCTCTTCAACGTAGTGAAACACGTGCATGGTCGCATCGTTATGCCCGATGCTTGCCCAGATCGCGCTGGTAAGCCCCTCGTGGACCCTATCTATCTCGTCAGTGAATTTCCCAACCAGACTCAGGTAGGGTTCGCCAAGCAGCTCCTTCACATGCCGCTCGTTGGTGAAACGGAGTGCGGCACGTAGGTCTCCGTCCAGACCAGGATACACTTCCCGCACGAATTCAAGATCGCTTTCGGTCAGACAGGCTAGCCCCAGCAACTCCGGTGGAACGCCAATCGAGTAAAGAGAGGCCGCGAAACCGATAGCTCTCGGAAGTGTAACCCCACCAACACCGCCCAGCGAACGTCCGTATCCGAACAGCCCGACGTGCATCTTGCGCTCGCGTCGCCTGGGCACGTGGGCCGACACGGTCCTGATGACGTCCGTCATCTCCTGCACCCGAGTCTGGTACTCCTCGGTCGACTTGTCGATGATCTCCTTTGCCCGCTCCTGGTCGATGAACCTGGGTTCCGTTCGCTTGTGATCGAGAATCTTCCGTATTCCCTCACGAACGGTGTCCTTGTCGTAGTCGTACTTGAAGGCGGACTGGACGGTAAACGTCTGGGCACTGGGATACTCCGCCAGCGAACGCTCGACGTTCACCGGACTCAGGTGACCCCGGAAGGGCGCGGAACCCGCCCCGATGATGGGATACAACGGAAGACCCAGTCTGGCCTCGAGGTTGTGTAGCCGGAGCAGCCCAACCTTCAGGATAAGCTCAGCGGCCACTATGCCGTAGTTGAGAGCCGGGTCGCTCCGCGCGAGGAACACTCGCTGGTAGGGCAGATCCCTGTCCTGCACATACTCCTCCACGATATGGTCGCAGTAAAACAGGTGCTCCATATCCTCGATGAGTGGAATCACCCGGATACTCTTTGGATAAAACTCACCCACCCAGTCCTTAACGGCATGGCCGTCCAGCAGCGTCTGATCTTCCTGCCCGACGATCACCTCGCGATAGTAGGCCTCAACCAGGGAGATCTCTTCGGCAGACGTCGTTAGGGGAAGGATCACTTCCTGGATGGGAGCGACGTGCCCATCGCCGTAGAAACTCTGCGCCATGTCCCACGATGAAGACACGCTCTGAAGCGCCTCAACCATCGACTTGCGCATGTCGCGCTCCACTCGCGGGTTCGGCACGCGCAGCGTCAGGGCCACGTCAATGCCCAGCTGGACCTCATCTCGGAAGAACTCCGGGTAGCCTGTGAGCAACTTCCGAACGACCTGGTTGTCAGCCTCTTTGCCTTCAGAGTCCCACATCTGTTCATCGCAGCCCAGGCCGAACACGTCTACTGCTTCGTCAACCTCACCATCTCCCTTCAACACCCCCAGGTCATCCGCAAAAGGGGCCGGGTTGGCGTTGTCGGGATGTTGGGTACTCATCACTTTGGGCACTAAACTCATGGCACATCTCTCGCTTCGGTGCTTCAGATGATATGAATTCAACAGCTAGCCTACACTTGCCCGATTGTACAAGATGTGGAGATTAGGGCAAACTACCCTGACCGTAAGGGGCGCGTCAATCACCATCATGTACCTTGCCCCGTCACTTGGTTTCCCATGACACTTACTCTGCATCCGGACATTTCTCTCGCTATTGGCAACCTTCACCCCTAAAATAGAATCATTACAACTAAAAAGGAGACGATCCAAATGCCGATAAAGTCCACGGTACTCAAGCCCCCCCGTTGGATCTATTGGTTTGGACTGGCTGCATTGCTTCTGGTTACCGGCATTATAGCCGCCTGTGGCGAGCAGCAACCTGCCCCAACCCCACAGCCCCCTGTACCAGCCGCGGCGCCGCCAACGGCTGCCCCAATCGAGACAGCCACCCCGGGGCTGCGCCCACCGCCGCTCCCGGCCCCAACTGCTTCCCTTCCTCCTCCGACTAGCGTACCTACTCCCATCCCGGCGACGCCTTCAGCAACACCTGAACCGACACGCGTCCCAGTCTCGATTGAACCGACGGCATCTCCAACGCCAGAGTCATCGACTACGACCGAGAGCCCCGCTTCTACGCCGTCTCCAACGCCGCCTGACACATCATCACAACCAGCGCCCAGTCCAACAGACATGGCCACAGCAGCCATCATGTGGGGCGACCTGCTCGATCAGCTCCCTTCTACCGAGCAAGACTGCATAAGCTCCGCGTTGGGTGACGAACTTCTCCGTGAGGTTCGGCAAAGCCCAATTTCGCCGGATGAACCACAGTGGGGGCCGGCGCTATTCGAGTGCCTGACGCCCGACACTGCACTCTCGTTCCCGGGAGCAATGCTCTTCTCGCTCATGGTAAATGAAGTGCTGCTGGGAACCGCTGGCGGAGATGAGATTCCTCCGGAAACCAAAGAGTGCATCGGCAGTCTCCTGGCTGACACCGACGTTGGGGCAATCCTGGCGACTGCGATGCAGGATCCTACATCAGGCCAGATGCCGAACCAGGCGATCATGGACTTCGCCGCCGGCCTCGAAAGCTGCGCTCCTCAGATTGGCGGAATGACTGGTCCGCCAGACAGCGGTCACCCCATGCCTTCCGCCGACTCTATTCTGTGGCAGCACAACGTAGCCGGGTGGGCCCTGAATGCCCCAGCCCTGTCCGACGGAGTCGTGTACGTTGGCGCGGACGACGCCAAAGTGTATGCACTGAACGCGGAAACAGGGGAGCAGCTCTGGAACTTCGAGACCGGTGACGTCGTCAGGTCGCCCGCAATCGTTTCTGACGGCATCGTGTACGTCGGTTCCAACGACAACAACCTGTACGCGCTGGATGCTGAGACAGGAAACTTGATGTGGCAGCACGACACCGGCGACCAGGTCCGGTACGCACCTCTGGTAAGTAGCGGCTTGGTGTACGTTCCCACCATCTCCGAGGGGGGCCGAAATCTGCACGCGCTCGACGCCGCCTCCGGCACACAGCTGTGGGTGGCATCCCAGTACTACCCATTCGACACCGGGTTCGAATCTGGGATCGGCGCAGCATCCGATGGCGACATCCTGCTCGTGATTGGCGACTCCGGAGAGCTACACGCGCTTGACGCCCAGACCGGTGACCTGGCCTGGAGCTTCCGCGGTGAGGTCGGGACGGACACGCCACCGGTTATTGTCGGCAATCTCGTGTACGTCACCGCAGTCAACACGGCCTACGCACTCGACCTCCTGACCGGTGAGGAGTTGTGGAAATACGGCACCGAAAGGTTCCCCGCCCGCGGCTTCGCCCCCGTGATCGACGGCGGAGCCTACTACTTCTCCCCCGACGACTATGTGTACGCCCTGGACACGATGACTGGACAGCCGATCTGGACGTACCAACTGGATGACCTTGCCAGAACTGCCCCTGTGGTCGCCGACAGCTTTGTCTATGTGGCTTCTGAATCGGGCAGATTCCATGCCATCGATATTCAGACCGGCGAGCTCAGATGGAGCATTGACGCCATGACAGACACGGGGTTTCTTGAGTCCCCTGCTGTCGACGACGGCGTTCTCTACCTGGAGTCGTCCGACGGCTACCTCCTGGCGTTGGACGCCCAGACTAGCGACGAGCTGTGGGGATTCAGCAAGGGGTTCTTCTCAGGCGTGCGCACGTACACGCTCGCCGACGGAGCCGTGTACTTCAGCTCATTGAACGGCGCCATCTACGCACTCGACGCTTCGGCCGCAGCGATGCGCTGACGCTGTCTGAGCCCCGAGTTCCGAAGTGAGATCAAGGTCACACCTCTCAAAGAGGCTGACAGACGTAGGTTAAGACTTACAGACAAGCATGAATACCAACCGGCAGGCCCCCTCTCCCTCAGGGCTTGCAGGGGTAGGTATATTTGTACACGCAAGCATGAATGCCAACCGACGGCCCCCTCTCCCTAAGGGAGAGGGTTGGGGTGAGGGTGAACACCTACCCACTTTAGGAGCCTTAGAGCGGGTGCCCGTCTCATTTCATCCTGCTAAGAATCGCGTTTCTCGCCTCAATGAACGGTCTCTGAAGATACGCCAGATGGTCATCTTCACCGTGCCTGTGAGTAACCGACCCAACCGGTCGCACTCCCGCACTCTGCTCGATATACGAGAGATCGCCGTCGATAAGCGTGAGCATGTACTGGGCCGTGGCCGAATCGAACATATCCCACTCGCCGCCGCAGGCCACGTAAACAGGTGACGTGTGCGCGAACACGCCTCGATTCCAGACGTCATGATGCGGGACGATGTCAAAGTAGTCGTACGCTCCCGTTCGAGCGGCGATCCACGAGTGTCCGTCGACTCTGATCTTCTCTTTCAGTTCGAGCCTGCGAGCGCCATTGCGGTTCTCCGTACGCGCTACCACTCGGCCATTCTGGACGATCTCCAGTGAGAAGACCGGCAGAACACTCTCCGACCACGCCTCGACCTCAACACTTCCCGGACCTGACATATCCACCGTATCGCCGACCTCCTTTCCATCGACGGACAGGTGAATGATCGGCCCTCCGCTCAGGAATGTTCGACCAGCCGCCACCGATCGGCACCAGTTCTCGTATGTGAACTCCTGCTCGTCCGGCAGAAGCGCATAAGTGCGGTACAGACCGACGGGAACGTCGCTGCTCATCTTGTCCGTGCCTCCGACTAGCGGAAGGCGATAGCCGCAGTTCAGGTACCGGTAGTACTCCATGTGGTTCGGACGAGTCTGACGCAGCATCTCCACACCGTCCAGCCGCCCTGTGGCGACCAGCGCAGCAGGTTCGCCGTTCGGGTTCGGGAAGTGCGGATTGATGACCCACGCTCCCTGCGCATGAGCCTCGTCGGCCCAGTGCGCCAGCGTGGTCTCCATGTGACCGCCGATCTCGGCCTCTCCAGGCCCATCCGAGGCCCACGGCATTACAGGCTCTTTCAGGCCCCACAGGATCATGTGCCCCATGAAGTGCTGCCGGTTCTCCTGGGACACGTACACGATGTTGTTGCCGTTCTGGACTACGCTAGCCCTGCCGGTGAAGTCCTCAATATTGGTGAACAGGCTTCCCCACTGGGCCTGCAGCAGGTTGACCACGTTAAGGTCTTCACCACTTGACTCCAGATGTGCCCCCTGTGTAGATAGAAAGTGGACGTGAGAGTCGCCACTGTACCATCCTCGCGCGTTCATGTCGGTCCAGCGCTTGATCCGCAGCTCCAGCCTCTGCTGCCCCGGCTCAATTCGTACTTTGGTCCGCAGGGGCTCGTACTCGAATCCACGCGCCACGTCAACGATCACGTCCCCACGCGGCAGCCAGCCCTCGCACCGGCCGTCTATGTACGCGTACGTGATCTGGCCCATCCGCACGTCGCCGCCCACGTCTATGTGCCACGTGTCCAGGTTGGAATTCACCTGGTTATGATGGCCATGCGGCTGGTAGGGTATGCCCTCCGGAGACCTGAAGTGGACTCGACAAGGCACAGGTCGACCCGTGTCATCGTCTACTATAGTCACCTTGACCCAGTTGCGTCCCCGATCCGCCAGCTCCACCCGGACCCTGGTAGACTCAGCGCTCCCCTTCTCCTCGACTTCTCCCCACCGAACCTGGCCTACGGTCTCGCCTTTCTGCCTGATAGAGACCGTCGCCGAGGGCGCCGCCGATATCTCAGCATACGAGGGACTGGCGCTGTCGTTAGGCTGTTCACCAAATCCCTGGTGATAGCCAGCCAGAAAGCCGTCATCGGGCTCCTCGGGAAGTGGAAAGACGTACGTAGAGTCACCACGGTTCACATCCACCTCGACGTCAAACGCACTGGACGCCAGCACCGGATCGGTTATCGTAATCTTCGCCTCCCGGCGCCCTTGGCGAGCAAAGGGGTGTTCGTCCACATGGCCCAGCGTGACACCCGCGATGACAAACGCCGGACCCTTGGGGACGATCTGGATGGATTCCACTGCCACGTCCGGTTCAGGATTGCTCCAGCACCACAGGAAGTAGCTCTTTGCCGTCGCCTGGAGGTACTCAGTCTGCCGACGTCCCAGCTCCTGCCACGGACCCTCAGTACGATGGAACAACTGGTGCTTGCCGTCCGTAACGGCAAGAAACGGCAAGCCGGACGCCCCCCGGAACGAGTCCATAGGCACCGAGCTTATTTCGAACCGCTCCCTGATAGGGACGACGTGCTGCTCGCCATTCGCCAGCGAAAATACGTAGTCAGCCACATGCACACCCACCAGCCCACCCTCGTCGATCTCCGACGTGACAAGCCTGTGAGCGAAAACGATCCTGAAGGCAGAACTCCCCACCGGGACCCTGACCTCGCCACTGTCCCCATCCAGCGCTACGAAGCACCTAGACGGATCATCCCCAATGGCAAACGGAAGGCCCCGAAAGTGCCTCGGCCCAATCTCGGCCGTTGCCCCATCTCCAAGCGAATCCAGCCCTCCATTGAGGTGGCCAGAAATATCAAGAGGTTCGTAGTCAGTCATATCTTCACCCCTGGTTCAAGTGGCTAGAGGGCCAGCACGTAGAGTCTCGTGATTCTTGGTAAACAGCCTGATTGGCTGAGAAACCGCCCCCTCTCCCTCAGGGCTGAGGGTTGGGGTGAGGGTGAGATCTACCCTACTTCCTCTATGCGATACTCGACGATCCGAAGACCCCTGCACCAATCCACTTTTCAACTACTAGCTACTCTCCGTCGACGATAATAACGCTGGAATTCGCCGAGTCGAGCCGCATCTTCAATGCGGGAGCATACTGGTCAGAATGGTACCACGCCTTGGCACGCTCAAAGCTCTCGAATTCGATGACCACGGTCCTGCTGGGAGTCCAATCCCCCTCCACGACCACAGACTCGCCCCCACGCGCCAGGTACTTACCACCGTACTGTTCCACAGTCGCCGAGACCAGCTTGCGGTACTCGGCAAACAGCACCGGGTCGGTCACGTCCACGTCAGCAATCACATAACCAGCCATTTCATCCTCCTAGTGTCTGTATATCGCTGTTAAGCCCAGTATAGACTATAGGGTGCGTCCAACCGTCCGGGCCGTGTCGACGACCAAGCCTCCCCAGCATCACTCCGCCGTCAGGGGTTCCCGTGAGAGACTACATCTCGAACAACGACTCAATAGACGACACCAATAGAGTACACCCGACAGTGGCTTCTTTCAGCCTGGAATCTGCCTACGGCTCTGTGAAGCCCTCTCAGAGTCCCGAAGACTTCAAAGAGATTTCTCGGATTGCCAAAGAGGACAAGGCCGAGCAGACAGCACGGCGATTGAGCTGTCCATAATGCTTCTCTTGCGAGGAGAGCAATAAGAGTCGGATCACTCAGCTTGCACGGGCAGAATACACGCTGAACTAAACCTGATGCCCCACTACGCACCTGAAGCACAGTAGTAAAATGGGGAGCAGGTGAACCACTCACAAATCGAAACAGAGAGTTTTAACGTTGTCAACCCAGATCTTCACAATAGGTCACAGCAACCACACATGGGAGACCTTTTCTCCACTGCTGCTAGCTAACGGAATCGAGCTTCTTGTCGATGTCAGATCCAATCCGGTGTCCCGATTCGCCCCGTTCGCCAACCATCGCACGCTGCCCGACCTGCTGGATTCGGTAGGCATCGACTACGAGTTCATGGGCGGCCCACTTGGCGGCAAACCCGCGGACAGATCAATGTACGACTCTAGCGACAAGCCTGACTACCACAAGATGCGGTCACTCGACGAGTTCCAGGATGCCATAGACCAACTCGCCACCATGGCGACACAACAGCGCACTGTCGTCCTCTGCTCTGAAGGCGATCCTACACAGTGCCACCGCCGCCTGCTTTTGGGTCCTCCACTGGAGGCAAACGGTTGCAACCTTCTGCACATCAGACGCGAGGGAGGTGTCTGCAAAGACCTGCAGCTCTCGAAAGGCAGGCGAAATCGTCAGCAACTACAGGGCGAACTGGGCGTGTAGCGAACGACTGAACCACCCCCTAGAAAAACCTCGCCTGCGGCGACTCCCCCGCCCCCGACGCATACTCCATCCCCAGATGCTCGTACGCCCCCCGCGTGGCCACTCTCCCTCGCTGCGTGCGTTCGAGAAACCCTAGCTGGAGCAGATACGGCTCATAGACGTCCTCGATCGTATCGGCATCTTCGCTGATTGACGCCGCCAGCGTACCCAGCCCGACAGGCCCCCCTGCAAACTTCTCGACAATCGACGACAGAACACGCCGGTCGATGTCGTCAAGCCCGATCTCATCCACCTGGAGCCTGTTCAACGCTTCCCGAGCTACCTCCGTCGTAATGACGTTGTCGGCCACGACCTGAGCGTAGTCGCGCACACGTCTCAGCAGCCGGTTGGCGACCCGAGGAGTCCCCCGAGACCGTCGGGCGATCTCCGATATGCCTTCGTCATCGGCCTCGATCTCCATGATCCTGGCCGAGCGCTCAACGATGGTCCGCATCGCGCCTTCATCGTAGAAGTCGAGCCGGTGCACCTGCCCGAACCGGTCCCTGAGGGGAGCGCTGACCATCCCAAACCTCGTGGTCGCGCCAACCAGAGTGAACGGCCTGATGGTCAGGTTCATCGACCGCGCTTTCAGCCCCTTGTCGATCACCCACGAGACGAACCGGTCTTCCATGGCCGGGTACAACACCTCCTCGACAACGCGACTCAATCTGTGGACCTCGTCGATGAACAGGATGTCATTCTCCTGGAGCTGCGTCAGTATGGCGACCATATCGCCCGGACGCTCGATCGCCGGCCCCGACGTCGTCCTTACACGCACTCCCAGTTCGAAGCCAAGGATGTTGGCAAGCGTCGTCTTGCCCAGACCGGGCGGTCCATAGAGGAGACAGTGGTCGAGAGGCTCACTACGCTGCATCGCAGCTCTGATCCCGATGTCTAGGTTCGACTTCAGCAATTCCTGACCGATGTAGTCGCGCAGCCGGCGAGGGCGCAGACTGCTGTCGATGCTCAGGTCGTCTTCCTGGACGCTGCCCGATATGATTCTTTGGCCCTGGGTCATCGCACACCTGGAGAGGCCGTTTAGGTCCCGTCGAGCCCCTACTTCGAGAATGTTAGAATGTAACCATCGTAAAACATGTTATCAGACCCCGGCAGGAGTTGAATGGGCGCCCTCAGAGTAGAATTGGAGATTGGCGACCCGAACGGTCTGCGCTACGAAACAGTCGAGGCTCTCGTGGACTCAGGAGCTTCGTACACTATGATTCCAGCATCACTGCTACGGGATCTTGGAGTGACGCCGCTGAGAAGAGGTAGCTTCGAGCTCGCAGACGGCAATCGGATCGAACTTGAGATCGGTCAGACATGGATCCAGCTAGAAGGCAGGCGCAGCATAACGCTGGTAGTGTTCTCGGAAGAGGGATCGAAGCCGCTGCTAGGCGCTGTTACGCTAGAGACTTTCCAGTTGGGCATTGACCCTGTAGGGATGCGACTGGTGCCTGTGGACGCACTGCTCGGGAGCGCTGGTGGAGTGTACACACCATGACTGAAGACAGCGATCAAACTCGAACGGAGGGGCAACAATGCCCAGTGAAAACAAGCAGGAATGGACAGAGTCCACACTCGACCCCGTTCTGAAGCGCTTCGGTGAGCGTCAGGACGCCTTCGAGACCGCTTCCGGCATCGCCGAGGACGTCCTGTACACTCCTGAGGACCGCGACGGCGCGGACTACTCTGACAAACTCGGCTACCCCGGCGAGTACCCATACACCCGAGGAGTACAGCCGACCATGTACCGCGGACGACTCTGGACCATGCGCCAGTACGCTGGGCTGGCGTCCCCTGAGGAGTCCAACCGTCGCTACCGCTACCTGCTCGAACACGGGCAGACCGGTCTGAGCGTCGCCTTCGACCTGCCCACGCAGACAGGATACGACTCCGATCACCCCATGGCCCAGGGCGAGATCGGACGCACCGGCGTTCCCATCAGCAGCCTCGCAGACATGGAGGCCCTGTTCGACGGCATCCCTCTCGACCGCGTCAGCACCTCTATGACGATAAACGCCACGGCGCCGATACTGCTCGCGCTCTACATCGCGGTCGCCAAGGAGCAGGGCGTCGACCCCAGCACCCTGAACGGCACGATTCAGAACGACATTCTCAAGGAATACATCGCGCGTGGAACGTACATCTACCCGCCTAAGCCTTCCATGCGCCTGGTGACCGACACGTTCGCCTACTGCTCCGAGCACGTGCCGCGATGGAACACTATCAGCATCAGCGGCTACCACATGGCCGAAGCCGGAGCGACGGCCGCGCAGGAGCTGGCCTTTACGTTCTCCAACGCGATCGCATACGTACAGGCGGCGGTCGATGCCGGGCTGGACGTGGACAGATTCGCGCCTCGCCTGAGCTTCTTCTTCGTCGCCCAGAGCCACCTGTTCGAGGAAGTCGCCAAGTTCAGAGCGGCAAGGCGAATGTGGGCCAACATCATGCGCGAGAGGTTCGGAGCCGAGAACCCCAGGTCCTGGACGTGCCGCTTCCACACCCAGACCGCGGGCGTCACCCTGACCGCCCAGCAGCCGGACAACAACGTCATCCGCACCACTATCCAGGCCCTCGCGGCGATCCTCGGCGGCACTCAGTCCCTGCACGTTAACTCGAAGGACGAAGCGCTCGCTCTCCCGACCGAGGAATCTGTCCAGCTTTCACTCAGGACGCAGCAGATACTCGCCTATGAGATGGGCGTCGCCAACACGGTCGACCCGCTCGCAGGCTCCTACTACATCGAGAGCCTGACCGACGAGGTTGAGCGCAAGGCGTTCGAGTACATCCAGCACATCGACGACATGGGCGGCGCGCTGTCCGCGCTCGACAGGGGCTACCAGATCCAGGAAATCCACGAGAGCGCCTTCAGTCACCAGCGGAAGGTCGAGGACGGAGAGCGCGTAGTCGTCGGAGTCAACCGTTTCCAGGCCCCCACCCCACCGATCGAGCAGCTCCAGAGGATAGGCCGGCTTGAAGCACAGCGACAGCTGGACAGGCTGGCGGAGGTCAGGAGAGAACGGGACGACTCAGAAGTCGGCGCGGCCCTGGCGCGCGTCGAAGACGTCGCCCGGGGATCGGAAAACATCATGCCCGCAATCGTCGAAGCCGTCGAGGCATACGCCACTCTTGGCGAGATCTCAGACGTCTTCAGGACCGTCTTCGGAGAGCAGCAAGAGTTCGCGCCGTTCTAGCCCGGAACCTTGGGCACACACTGTAGAGTTGCACGTATAATATACGTGCACGAGGTGACAATGCAGAAGAAACTCACGATAACCATCGACGAAGACATCTACTCCGGTCTCTACAGAGTGGTGGGGAGACGAAAGATCAGCCGTTTCATCGAGTCTCTGGTCAGGCCGTATGTCGTTCGTGACGACAGAGACGCAGGCTTTGCTGGCAACGACACCTCAATTGGTCCTGTCTTCATTACTGAGGGCAACCGCGCAGCGCACGTAATAATGACGGTCGAAGACTACCTGAATATCGCTGGCGAGCAGCAAAGCCTTGTAGACCTGCTGGCTATGCCTGAATCCTCCGACATTGACTTCGACCCACCCCATCTGGACACCGAGTTGTACAGGAAGTCGGAACTCTCCTGACGTTCCTGGTCGATACCAATGTCATAGCTGAAATGAGGAGAGGGAGAACAGGTAGAGCCGACGCGAATGTCATCGCATGGGCCGACAGCATCCCCGCAGCTAGGTTGTTCTTGTCGGTCATTTCGGTTCTCGAGATTGAGATTGGAGTGCTTCTGGCTGAGCGTCGAGATACCGCACAGGGCGCCGCACTCAGGACCTGGCTCGACCTGCACGTTATGACGGCGTTCGCCGGTCGAATCTTGCCAGTCGACACCGCAGTTGTACGGCACTGCGCAAGGCTCCACGTCCCGGACAAGCGTCCAGATCGTGATGCACTCATCGCGGCGACTGCAATGGTCCACGGAATGACTGTAGTTACCCGAAATGTGTCAGACTTCGCTTCAACGGGCGTCGGAATAATCAACCCCTGGATCAGTACAGAATCGACGTAGCACTTGGAGTCAACCCTGACTAGCATCTTGATAAGACACCTTTTCACCAGCGTCCACCACGGAGCCTAGACAATGACCGAATTGCTACTGACAGAAGAAGAGCTGATGCTGCGGAACCTTGTGCGCGAGTTCGCCGACTCTGAGCTTGCTCCACGCGCCGCTGGGTACGATGAGACCGCCGAGTTCCCCTGGGAGAACATGCGAGGACTTGCCGACATCGGACTGCTCGGACTCGGCATCGATGAGGAGTACGGCGGCAGCGGAGGCGACACCCGCCAACTCGTGATTGCTGTCGAGGAGATCTCCCGCGGCTGTGCGGCAACCGCGACCGTGCTGGGCGCCCACCTGTCACTTTGCACCCAGTACATCAACATGTTCGGCGCCGGCGGCCAGAAACGCCAGTTCATTCCGCCCCTCGTGGCCGGAGAGCAGATCGGAGCCTTCGCCCTGACCGAGCCGGGCGCAGGCTCCGACGCAGCCGCCATGACGACCACCGGGACACGCTCCAACGGCGGCTACGTCCTGAACGGAGCCAAGACATTCATCACCAACGCCCCCGAGGCCAGCACCATGGTAGTTATGGCCACTCAGGACCGGAGCATGGGTTCGCGCGGCATCAACTCGTTCATCCTGGAGTGCGACACTCCCGGCATCACAATCAACCCGCTCCACGGCAAGATGGGCATTCGGGCGTCCTCCGCCGCCGAGGTGGTCTTCGAAGACTGCCCCGTCCCCGACGAAAACCGAATGGGCAACGAGGGCGAGGGCTTCCGCATGACGATGGAGGTGCTGAACGCCAGTCGAATGGCGATAGCCGCACAGTGCGTCGGCATCGCCCAGGCATCGTATGATGCAGCTCTGGCCTACGTGAAGGAACGGGAAGCGTTCGGACAGAAGCTCTCTGAGTTCCAGGGCCTGCAATGGTACCTCGTGGAGATGG
>DAOUHG010000145.1:0-3665 GCA_034428835.1 Dehalococcoidia bacterium | reverse complement strand
CTCACCTCTCGTCTCAACCGCTCCGTCTCCGCAACATAGTCCGACGCCTCTCCACGTCGTTGTGACTCCCACAGCTGCATCGCCTCTCTGAGCAGGCCGCTCAGACGCTTGCCGAAGCCATGCCCTCGACTCCGATCGGGGGTGCGTCCTCTACCCACCTTGGTCTCGACCACCTCACTGATCGAGCGCAGCACGTGTGCCAGACATTTCTGCTGTTTCACACCCGACAGGGCACGAGCGTCATAGCTCCGTCCCCTGTCCGTCACCATCACTCCTCCATAGTCGCCCGGCACAACCTCCCTGACCTCCTCGTTACGGTGACGACCGCGCACCTGGTACACCGTGGCTTCATCGGTCTCGAACGCCATCAGGAACGCGCCCTCGCCACCCACTCGCCATCCAGTGTCGTCGGTGTGAACGATCCGACTGGCACGCACCGACTCCCGAAGCCTCTGGTACGCATCTCCCACAGCGCCCCGGGCTCGGCGCAGTGCGTCCTGAGTGATTGCGCTCTGGCTCAACTCAACTCCGGTCAGCGCCCTCAACACCGACGGCACCCTACGAACCGGTATGCCCACTCCGTAGTGCAGCACGTGCGCCGCAGCCATCACCCGTCTTCCCATACGGTGCGCACTCGCCCCGTACTGGTCCGCACCAACCTCGGCGTGGCGTCCTCGTACCCGCCTGCCGCAGCCACGACACCGACACACCTGCACCCGGTACTCAGTCACCTGCGGTCTGGGCATCGCGGGGATGTCGGTCACGTAGGCAACATCCACCCCCTCCTGCTCGAGCACCCCTCCACATCCGGGACAGTTGTCGTCGTCCACCGACACATCCACGGGCGGCCCCCACAGCTCAGACGCAGAGGGTGGCTTCCTGTAGCTGAACGACCCTATGCCAGGCTTTCGACCCGGACGTCTGGGCCTGTCGGTCCGTCCACCCTTGGAGAACGGTGCCGCCTGACGCTTGCCGGACCTCTGGGCGGCGGCGAGCTGCCTGCGCAACTCCTTGACCGTCGCGGTCAAACTCGCGTCGTGACCCTGCAGTCGGTCTACCTGAGCGATCAGGTCGGCGTGCTCACAGGGTGGAGGGTCTCTGTCCGTGCACATAGCCGGAGTATAAGAATATGCCCGGCCGAAGCCGCTACCGACTAACTTAATCGTCCTCAGGCGCTGACGGGTGCAGCTGCAATCATCGCTTGGTCACGGTCGCCATCTATCGGCACTAACCTGTAGCCCAGGTGTGTAGCCCAGCGTTTGGCATTGCTCAGCGCTCTCTGTCGATACTGACTCTCGTAGTAAGCGGCCCCCTTGTCGACGTATTCCTGTCCGTACTTGAGCATCGAGTAGATGATCCGCGCCAGCTTGTGCGCCGTCGCCGTTATCGCCTTCGGCGCTCCAAGCTGGGCCTTCTTCCTCCGAAGGAACGCTCCAAGCGCGCTGTCAGAGCGGTGCAGCGCATAAGCGGAGAGGCGCAGAGCTGTGGCAGCCCTGTTCGCACTTGGCTTCGTTCTTGAACTCATCACCCTTCCTCCACTCACCCTGTTGTTGGGGCTCAGGCCCAGCCATGAGGCGAAGTGCTTCGCCGTCGGCCACCGGCTCATATCCACCCCAACCTCGCTCACCACCTTCAGCGCGGTGTAGCTGTCCACTCCGTCTATCGCGGTCAGGTCCACCCCGGTCATCCTGTACAGGTGTGTGCGCACATCGAACCTGGGCGCGTTGCCACGGCTATACTTCCGGCCGGCCCTGTCGGCCGGTACACCGCCGTCGCTGCGGTCCTCGAACCTCCTCAGATGCAACTCTATCTCACTGTCGCACTCCTCCATCTTGGCCCGGTACACCCTGTACAGTTCCAACGCCTGCGTCAACTCGAAGATGTGCTCCTGCTTCCAGTGACCGCGCAGTGACTCCGCTATCGTCTTCTCGTCCGCCTTTATCCGAGGATCCCTCAGCTTCGCCAGCTTCCTCGGCTCCCTCTCACCTCCCACTATCGCCTCCACTATCTCCGTCCCAGTCCTGCCGGTGATGTCGCTTATGACGTGCTGAAGCTTTATGTTCATCTGCGTCAGCGCCTTGTGCATGTGTTGAACGTGATGCGCCGCGTACTCCACCAGCATCGCACGCTGGCGCAGGTAGCTCCTGAGCACTCTTATCTCCGACTCGGGCCTGAACGCCCCCGACAGCAGACCGTAGGTGTGCAACTGCTGCAGCCACTGGCAGTCCAGCACGTCGGTCTTGCGACCCGGTACGCTCTTCAGACGTCTCGGGTCCACAAGCAACACCTCAAGTCCCCGCTCCTCCAGCACCCCGAACAAAGCTATCCAGTACACTCCCGTCGACTCCATCGCCACCGTCTCCACCCCGCACTCGACCAGCCAGTCGGCCATCCTGTACAACTCTGACGTGTACGCCTCGAACTCCCGCACACACTCCTCAGCGCTTGCTTCGGACACCGCCACGAAGTGACTGGATGCCCCCACGTCTATGCCCGCCGCGTTCAGGTTCACCCGCGACAACTCCTTCGGCAGCCCTCTCGTCCTCTTCCGTACCACCGTTCTCCTGCGTCTTTCCATCATACCCTCCGACAATATGGAGTAGGCATGTCGTCGCAGGGCGCCACATACTTCGCACAATCTATCGAACGGGAGCGTTACCCAGGGGGACGTCACCAATGATGCCGTCGTAAGGTGCCCGAACCATGCTAATCACCGGGCAATATGCACCAGTGCGGCTTCGGTCTCCATGACGGCGACATGCCTCACCAGCATCATACGCGGCTTCTCACTGCACCCAAGTTAGTTGCATCTGCACGGCCCGGGACGGGCTTAACGATGCTAATCAATTACGTCTTGGCCTTGGTGTCCTCGTCTTCCTTCCACGGATATGCCGTCACCTCTGCCCTGGGAGCCAGGTCCACTAGGGCCATGGCCGCTTCCAGGGAGTGCGACGGCGTGTCGTCGGGCATTACCAGCATCGGCGTCTGGCACTCGCTGGCGAACTCCCGCGATACGCTGTACATGAAGTCCGGCTGGATGCGACAGAGGTTGTGCAGGTACTGGTCGACTATCTCCATCGTCACGTCGGACCGCTGTGCGCAAAGCTCTGGGCCCCAGAGGTCGTGACCGGAGTCGTACATGGAGTCAGGCGTCTTGCTTGCGTGCCCGACCGGCTGGCAGAACACGGCTGCCGCTACGCGCTCCGGCGCCCGCTCGATGAGCTTGAACGCGAAGGGGCCGCCTATGCAGTAGCCCATGAAGAAGAACTCGTCGATGCCAAGGTGGTCCATCAGCCCCAGCTGGTCGTCGACGAACGCTCCCCACGGGTCTTCGACCTGCACCGGTCCGCTGGACTGTCCGCCGTTTGCGTTGCGCTGGTCCATCGTGATGCAGCGGAAGTCGTCCTTGAACACTTCCATCGCATTGAAGACCTGTCCGGGCCAACCGCTGATGACCGAGTTCAAGCCCCCGCCGGGAGTCACGAGAAGTGGAAAGCCAGAGCCAACCTCTTCATACTGGATGCGGACATCGCCTTTGGTAAAAGACGGCATTACAGACTCTCCTTATCGGGATCGGGTATGCGGCCAAGGACGTCAGCTAATACCATTCCAGTCTGAGCGGGCCATATAGGATACTGGCAGCGGTCTGATGCTTCGTCTATGCT
>DAOUHG010000144.1:0-2175 GCA_034428835.1 Dehalococcoidia bacterium | reverse complement strand
ATTGGTAGCTAATTGCACATTTACATATCCATGTCTTCCGGCTCAGGGGCCTGTAGAATCTCTGAAACAACAAAGCGCCAGCGACCTGATGGCCGCTGGCGCAACTGTAACGATGGCTAAGTGAGGCTGTGGCCTCAGCCTGAGAACTTGATATACCTGAGCTTCGGGACGGTCATGGGCGTGACTCGGTAGTCCTCGACGTGGCCCTTGATCAGCACGTACTGCTCACCTGTGTACCACAACGGCAGCAATGGCGCGTCCTGAACAATCAGGTTCTCAGCCTCGTGGTACAGCTCCACGCGCCGCTCGACATCCGGCTCGGTGCGAGCCTGTTCCAGAATCGCGTCCAGCTCCGGGTTCGAGTAACTTCCGTGGTTCTGCGCACTGTCAGTATGGAACAGGATATCCAGGAAGTCCTGTGGATCCGGGTAGTCTGCCTGCCAGCCGCTTCCCCCGAACGCCTGGAACTTATTCTGGTTGAGGTCCTGGAGATACGTGGCCCACTCGACCTGCTGGATCTCGACCTCTACGCCGAGCTCCTGCCTCCACATCTCAATCACAACTTCCATGTCCAAACCGATAGTTCCACCCGTGCCAGGCACGGTGACGACGATTCTGGGTCTGGTTTCCGCGTCGGCGTACTTCGACTCGCTCAGAAGCTGCCTGGCCAGATCCGGATTGTACTCCAAACCTTCGAGATTGGGGTTGTAACCTGGGAATCCCGGTGGAAGTATCCCGACGGCGGGTGTAACCAACTCTGAAAGCACCTCGTTTGCGATCAGGTCCTTGTCCACCGCGTGAGTGAGCGCCTGCCTGAACTTGGTATCGTCGAAAGGCGGCAGGCTGGCGTTGAATCCGATGTAGAAGATACTGAAGTCGGGGGGCGCTATGACCAGGTCCTTGTTGAGCGGTTCGGACGGGTCGAGCACCCTGTCCAGGTCGAACAGGCCGACCCCGGTTATGTCGATCTCGTCGTTTTCATACATTGCCATCGCCTGGCCGCCTGCCAGGTTCATCACGACGGAGTCCAGGTGCGCCGGTTCGAGGTAGAAGTTCTCATTGCGCTCCAGCACGATCCGCTCGCCGACGCGGTACTCGGCCAGTTTGAACGGCCCAGACCCGTTTGGAGCGTCCGTCCAGTTGCTGCCTCCCGCTTCCACGTTCTCCCTATCCAGGACGTATGCCGTCGGGTACGTCATCTTGGCCAGGAAGTAGGCCTTGGGAGCGTCGATCTCGATCTGCAGGGTGTTGTCATCGATGACACGTATTCCGGCGATGTCGGTCGTTTTACCTTCGAGCACATCATCGACTCCGATGATGTCCCCCAGGTAGGTGTCCGCCACGGGGGACGCGGTGTCAGGGTTCGCCGCCCGTTCGAAGGACCACTTGAAGTCGCTCGCGGTTATTGGACTGCCGTCCTGGAACCTGGCATTGTCGCGTATGTGGAAGGTATAGACCTTTCCGTCCTCGCTGATGTCCCAGCTATCGGCTATGTCCGGCGCCAGCTGGAGATCGGTGTTCAGCACTACGAGTCCGCTGAAGATTTCGACAACGATGCCCGCCGAGGTGGTGTCTGAGGACAGGTGAGGGTCAAGCGTCGGGGGATCGGACCACAGCCTGCGGAACACCCCTCCGGAGGGTGTCTCGTCGGCCGGTTCCTTCTCATCGACCTTAGCGGCGGCGGGCGGCTCTGCCGGAGTCTGGGGCTCCTCTTTGGCCGCTGCCGTGGCGGCTAGGGACTCTGTCTGCGCTTGGGTTTTCGCTGCTTGTGTCGTCTCGGTAGCCGGGACCTCTGTAGGCGAAGCTGCCGCTGTTTCCGGCATCGCTTCGCTGCCATCGTCTTCGGAGCCGCATGCTACGGCAGCAACTGAGATCAGCGATATCAACGCTATCAGCACGAGTATGAATCTTGTCATGGCAATGTCCTCTGTCGGTTCGGGGAAACTTCAGTATGCTTTGAGATAGGGGCTTCATATGCTGTCCACCGCTACGGACTCACCTCGCGCGCGCATATCTCAGTGAGTCTGCCCCTTCCGTTGGATTCACGGGCGGATGGACTGTTCGTATGGTATAACGCCAGCCCTGGCCAGAAGGTTATCAAGCCATTTACAGACTATATGGCGACGATGTTGATTCGCCAATAGTGCGTCCGTCGCATTTATTGTGGAATCCAGC
>DAOUHG010000143.1:0-6500 GCA_034428835.1 Dehalococcoidia bacterium | reverse complement strand
CAGTACACCGCATGGCCGGACGGTGCTTTGTCCTGGCGGTTACAGGGCCTACGTCCCTGATCCCCTTCCGCCTCCCCTGTCGTGGAATCAGCCTCTCGCAGTCAGTCTCTCGGCGGCCGACAGGGCAGTTGGCAGAATTGCGGATGAGGGACGGCGCCTACCCAATCCCCACCTCCTCATCAGACCTTTCGTTCGTTAAGATCGTACAGGGATCTGAACAGGGGGAAGTTCAAGGTCATATTCCAGATCGAGAGACAACTTCCGATAAGGCCTTACGAAGCTGAGTGGGAGATCTTGGGGAGTGGGCAGGACCCGTCGCTGTACAGGCCATTCACCAGGATTGAGGCCCTCATACCATGGGTATTCATGCTGCTGTACGTGATGCTAATTCTGGGTACTGTTATAGGTGATCTGACGGCTGGGTAGGAGGCGCGAAATGGCCAAGACAAAGGTGTTCGTCAGCTTCGACTACGGCAACGATGCTCAGCTCAAGGATACCCTCGTCGGACAGTCCAGGCTCCCGGATTCTCCGTTTTCCATCAACGACATGTCTCTAAGGCAGGCAGAGCCTGAGTGGCAGCAGAAGGCACGAGCGGCAATAGAAGACTGCGATGTGTTTGTAGTGCTTCTTGGCAACCACACCCATCAGGCCCAGGGTGTACGCCGCGAAGTGAGGATGGCCAGACAGATCGGCGTGAAGCGTTCTCAGCTTCGGAAGAGGAGGCAATTTCCGACTTCGATAGACGGTGCCGGCGACGTTGTGGCCTGGAGGTGGAAAAACCTTAAGAAGCGGCTGTCGTGAGGGGCGACTGCCGCCGAGTAGCAAACACCCGGTAGCCATACATGCCCTTCCGCATCCAGTCTGCAAGTCTCCTTGGACTCCTTCAGGAAGGAAGTTTGCGGCTGCGTATATCCTGCGGTCTTGCCCAGGGAGGCCATTCGCTAAGCTAGCAGATGGCCGGGGCATTTGGATGTCAATCAAAACCCGTGATTCCTCCCTTCAGGGTCAAAAATTCCGTTGCCCCGCCGGGTACTCTCGGATGCGAGATGGTTCACTTCGATAAGCGCAATAGTCCTAATGGGTATCCTCATACCAGATAGTGACAGAGGTAGAAAATGAGTACGCGTTGGAATCCCAAGTCACCTTCACTGCTCCCGGCAATTGTCTGCCACGCCGATATACTTGGGTTCAGCAATAAGATAGTGTGTGCCATGGAATCGGGTAGGGGTGAGGAATTCCTTCTGAGGATCAAACGCTCCCTGTCCGCAGCGTACGGGAAAGTGCACGAGGCTAGGAAACTCGGCTACGGGCTTCCTCCCGACTTCGAGGTGAAGGTCTACACTGACAACATCGTCGTTGCTTATCCGCTCAGCGACCCGTCCAGAGACCACGGCGAGCCTGAACTCGGTAACCTGCTGATGCTCTTCGCGGAAGTGCAGGCCAGCCTTGCGGCGGATGGGTTCTTACTTCGGGGTGGGCTTGCTGCAGGTTGGCATTACCAAGACGACGCAGTTGTGTACGGGGATGCACTTCTGGAGGCGGTTAACCTCGACAAGTCAGGGAGATCACCCAGACTGGTCATCGGAGATTCGGTTAAGCTCCTGATATCGAAGCAACTTTCCTCTTATGGCGACGGTTGGTGGGCACCGCACTATCATCACCTACTTGAAGACCCGCGTGATGGAGAATTGTTCGTTAACTACCTAGGGGTTGCCTTTGAGCACTTCCCCGACGGACCGATTGATTGGAAGCTTCTCGAGAAGCATAGGGAGAAGGTACTCGCCGGCTTATCGAGGTACGAGTCAGACACGCGTGTCTGGCCGAAGTACAGGTGGGCTGCCATCTACCACAACTACGTCTGCAACACATTCGCCGATCAATTTCCAGATCACGGCGATGGAGAAATGGACCCTGAGGAGATGGCCGTTAGTGCAGAGGCACAGCGCGCAGTTGACTACCTTATTCCTGACGAGACCCTGACTGAGGACCTGGTTCCACGCCAACTCGATGCTCGGCGACTGCGACAGCGTCTAGCCGGATTGTAGACTACTGTCGCAACAGCTGTGATGCTCGGCAAAATTAGAAAGAGACATGCTGGCCGATTACTAACTCACCGGTTAGTAGTTACAGCGATCGCCGTTGGACCCATCTACCAGATCAACGACTCTCCCTGACCTGTGCGTCGCTTCCTCGACCGATGTTTCATCTATCCGTCATTAGATTGTTTACGCGTCTGAATCAGCTCAAAAACAGGGTAGCGATCCGAGCTCGGCGTTCTCGTGGCCGGTCGCCGGTGGACCCTAGGGTGAGAGCGTGCGAGTTATAGGAATACGATGTCGGATGATCGCTATTTTGTAGTTCCGGTCAGCATGCCTGCCCGGGAAATGGAGAACCGGGGAAGCAGACGGAAGTTCTGGATACTCGGGCAGGACGGCGAGACCGAGTGGCTATTGAAGTTCCCCAGGCCAGGCACCGGTGAGCACTGGGCGGAGAAGGTGGCGGCGGAGATCGGCGGACTGGTCGGAGTGAACACCGCCCGCGTTGAGTTGGCTCGGGTGGGCGACCAACTGGCAACGATCTGCCAGTCGTTCATGACCGGTGACGACGCCGTGGACGATGACGACGGATCTGTGACCACATGGTTGCACGGCAGTGAATTCTTAGACCTGGTAATGAGTGGATACGACATTGGGAGGATTCGGTCCAACCGAGGGCACAACGTCAAGACCATTGTACGATGCGTGCTGGAGTTTTCAGGCTATGGAGGGCTGAACCCGATGCGCTGGGACGCCATTCTTGAAGACATGGCTTCCTACGTTCTGCTGGACGGTCTCATCGGCAACACCGACCGACACCATGAGAACTGGATGGTCGCATACACAATTGACGCCGGGAACGTAGTATTCTTCGTCGCACCATCGTTTGACCATGCCTCCTCACTGGGTCGAGAGCTACAGGACCCCAGGCGCGAGCGATACCTCAGCTCACCGTCGGGAGTGTTGAATTACGTAAGGAGGGGACGAGGAGGAGTATTCGTTGATGAAAATCGACCGCAGGCTCCTTCACCCTTGCGCTTGGCTCAACTCATTGGCCGTTGGCAGCCTGATGTAGGAAGGCACTGGATTGATCTGCTAGCGGCCGTTCCCGATGAGGAATTTAGGTCTATAATCAACAGAGTACCGGACGAGTTCATGTCCAGCACGGCCAGAGAGTTTGCATATCAGGTGGTGATAACAAGTAGGTCGGAACTGCTGCGGGGCATCTCATGACCAATCTCTATCTCGCATGGCAAAATCCCGTAAGTCGGCAGTGGATGCCGGTGGGGAGGCTCACGCGTCATGAGACCGAGCCCGCTGCATATGAATTCGCATACACGGAAGGTGCGCGCCAGGCACAAGTTTCGTCGCCCCTCTGGCGGGTCCCCGGTTTCCCCAAACTCGATCAGCTCTATAGATCTGTTGAGATATTCCCTGCCTTCAGCGTTCGTTTGATGACCTCTGGCCGTCCTGACCGCGCGGAGTACCTGTCATACTTGGACCTCGACGTCGGTAGTTGGGACGAAGTAGACGAACTCGCGTTGTCCGGAGGGAGAGCACATTCCGACTGGTTCGAAATCTTCCCTGAGATCGTGCCCAATGCAGAGGGGTACTTTGATTCCCGCTTCGTACTACAGGGGCTTGGTCAGGCTGACCCTGATGCGGTCAGACGAGCAGATTCGCTCAAAGCTGGAGACCCGCTCGAATTACAATTCGAGTCGAACAGTCCTGATGCCACAGGTGTCATCATAGTAGATACAAGGGACCACTGTACTCTGGGACGGCTACCCAATTACCTGGTCTCCTGGCTACACCAGGACAATGCCTGGCTGGGAACAGATTTCAGCGCCTCGGTTGCACGGGTGAATCCAGACGCGCCATTGAGTCACCGGCTCCTAGTGGATTTCCAAGGCCGTGTGCCACTCGGATTCGCATCCATGAGTGACCTCTTGGAGTTCCGCCCCATCCCGAACTCGGTTCGTGACTTCGCAGATAAGCCACTCTAGAAACCCGCACTGCGCCACCCTCCACACCGGAATCACTTCCGTAGAATCCCGGCAGTGCGATACGATTCGCCTCCAACAGTGTTTTTCGCACCCGGACGTTTCGGTGCGATTGAAACAGGAATACCACGCGGGTCACAATCAGACCCGGTAAGGGTCAGACGATCACGTGCAAGAATGCGACCCGAACGGAGCAGGGGTGACGGATCGTACTCGTCGCTGTACTAAGGTCGATGCAGGAGAAGTACAGATCACATTGGACCTGTGCGGTGGTAGGGTGAATTTGGATCGCCATGGGCAAGAGGAGACATAAGTGCAAGAGATACGCCTCTGGGAAGTAGTCGAAGATAGAGTATTGAACGAGGTCTCTCGAAGTCAGATCAATCTCGAGGAGCACCTGGAAGACTGGCTGGAACATGATATCTCGGTACTTGATACAAACCTTCTCGTTATTGGGAGACAGGTCCGCACAGACTTCGACACTTTGATCGACCTGCTATGTCTCGACAGTTCGGGCGACACCGTGGTTGTCGAACTCAAGAAGGGCCGGACGCCACGAGACGTTGTCGCCCAGGTCCTAGACTACGCTTCATGGATTAGAGAGCAGTCCCACGATCGAATCACAACCTTGGCCGATGACTACCTGCAGAAGACATCTGCCCTCTCACTGTCCTCAGCATTCGAGGAAAAGTTTGAGAAGGAGCTGCCGGCTGAGCTCAACCTTAGGCATCGCTCCCTGGTGGTTGCAGAGTCCATGGACGCCAGCACTGAACGGATCGTGCGTTATCTTTCCAACATAAATGTGCCTATCAATGTAGCCACGGTCCAGCACTTTGAAGACGGAACGGGTAGGAGCATGCTGGCGCAGGTGTATTTGATTGAGCCAGACGAAGCTGAGGCCAGATCCCAACCAACATCCCCAAGAACAAGATACGAGACTGTTTCAGGCCTTCAGGCGCTGGCCGACAGGAACGGCCTGGGCATACTCTACCGGCAAATGAGGAATGGCGTCCGCGGTCTCCTTTCCGCCCAACCATACTCCCGATCCGTGGGCTATCGTATGAAGCGACATGACGGAGGTTTCCGAACGGTGCTATTCATCGATGCAGTTCGAAACCGGGGCAGTGATGGGATGGGCTTCTTGGTCCATGCGACACGATTAAAGGACTTTTGGGGAGTTTCACTGGACGAACTGAAGACTTGGCTCCCGGCAAACTCACGTGAAGAGGATGTGTCCGGTTGGGTGGGCAGTTCCGAAGATGAGAAAAACGGGGCCGTCGGCCTGAGAGGATTCTTCCAGAGCGAGGAGGAGATAGATGAGTTCCTAGGTGCTCTTCGGAAGGTCGCTGTCGAGTCTTGCGCCGAGCCAGTCCGGAACCAGTGAAGTGGCAACACAGCCCTAGGATTCGAATCCGATAGGGAGACGTCACGCCAAGTACAAAGGTGACGCCCGGGGCTACATGAGATCCGTGCAGTTTCATCAACGTGAATACGGATCTTGCAGGAGGGCGAACCTTGGTCTTGCCAGGTGCTCCAAAACTTTACCGACTCGGTATGTACGTCTGCGTAAACTGCTTTGACGAGCCTGGTCTGGTGAGTTTCATAGAAAGCAAAGCTGTTGAATGTGAATGCTATTTCTGTGGAACCGTCGATAGTAAACCAATCGCGACGCACATTGACAACGTTTCTGAGCACTTTTTGCGCTGCCTGTCTGAAGAATACGATGACGCCAATAATCTCTTGGGCTGGGAAGGTGACTTCATAGGACAGACCTGGGATACCTACGACCTGCTATCTGCCGAGCTCGGCTTAGAGTTCCCTCAGGGCAACCAAGACAAACTTCTACCAGAGCTAGTGGGCTCCAGACTTGACCAGAGATGGTGCGATGCGTCGGGGTATCGCCTCAATGACCAAGAAGTCGCTCGATACAGTTGGGAATTGTTTCGTAGGGTAACCCAGCAGCAGCGACGCTTCTTCTTCATGGACCTAACTAGGAACTCGTACGACCCAGACGTATACAGTCCAGCAGAAGTCCTGAGTACGACTTTTGATTATGCAGGCGACATCAGCTTGTTCCAATCAATCCCATCTGGAACTCAGCTATTTCGGGCAAGGTGGGAAGGTACAAGTAGTTACTATCGAACGGCCACAGAGCTTGGACCACCTCCTCCAGATAAAGCAGTCCAGTCCAACAGAATGAGCCCAGCGGGCATACCTATGTTTTACGCTGGCGACGAGGTCGACACGGCTCTTAAGGAGACGGCGTCGGAGCCAGGTCGTTTCGCAGTAGGGCGATTTGAAACCACACGGGTAATTGATTAGCGGAGGCGTAGAGGTGGGAAAGAGGTTCAGGTGGAGCGGGACGAGGCCAGAGCGGACATTAGGCTGAAAGCCAGATTCATGAGCACGGTTTCCCACGACGCCGGCGACCAGGGGAAGTCGGCGTTGGTTCGCACTAGA
>DAOUHG010000142.1:0-23686 GCA_034428835.1 Dehalococcoidia bacterium | reverse complement strand
CGTAATTGATTAGCGGTAGTGGTTGGTGAGATTGCAGTCGGCAGGTCATGTTCTTATACTTCGGCCATGTGTACCGACAAAGACCGCCCTCCCTGTGAACACGACGACCTGATCGGCAAGGTCGACCGCTTGCAAGGCCAGGTCGCGCGTCTGACGACGACGATCAAGGAGCTTCGCAAGCAACTCGCCGCAGCCCAGCGAGCGGGCAAGCGCCAGGCAGCGCCATTCTCCAAGGGCGAGCGGGTCTCAAAGCCGAGGCGTCCGGGCCGAAAGCCGGGTACGGGGAACTTCAGCTACCGAAAGCCGCCAGCGGTGGACGAACTGACAGCATCGCCTGTTGACGTTGCGGTTTCAGCGGAAAGCTGCCCCGGATGTGGAGGCATACTCGAACATGAGGGAGAGAGCCTTGCGTACGTGACCGACATTCCCCCGATGCCCAGACCGCAGGTGACAGAGTACCGGGTGCAGGTATGCCGATGCGTGTCGTGCGGCAGACGGGTACGAGGGCGCCACGCCGAGGTTGGTCCGGACCAGTACGGGGCGAGTGCGCACCGTATGGGTAGACGGGTGATGGCTGCGGCTCACATGCTCCACTATGGAGTGGGCATACCGGTGCGGAGGGTTCCCGTCGTGCTCAGAGCGCTGACCGGTGTGAAGTTGAGCCAGAGCGCGATCACGCAGGACGCTCTGCGACGAGCGAGGGGCGCTGTGGGAGATGCGTACCAGAGGCTTCGGGAGTCTGTGCGTGAGAGCGCGGTGGTCCACACAGACGACACAGGCTGGCGAGTTGGTGGAGAGGGTGCCTTTCTGATGGCGTTCGAGACCGATGATGCCACTGTGTACCAGGTGCGCGGTCGTCACCGCAACGAGGAGGTCAGGGAGGTTGTTCCGGGCGACTATGCGGGAGTGATGGTGACCGACCGAGCTCGAAGCTACGATGCGCGGGCTCTGTCGGGAGTGAGACAGCAGAAGTGTCTGGCTCACGTGCTGCGCTCGATCAGTGAGGTGGTCCAGACCAAGGTGGGCAGAGGGCGCACCCCCGATCGGAGTCGAGGGCATGGCTTCGGTAAGCGGCTGAGCGAGCTTCTCAGAGAGGCGATGGAACTGCGTGAGTCAGAACGTCGTGGAGAGATGGCGGACTATGCTGGGGAGAAGGAGCGGTTGAGACGAGAGGTGAGCCATCATCTCAGAGACCGTCCGATGCCTGATCGCGACAACTTGAGGTTGCAGAACGAGCTTGGCTGGCAGGACGATCGTGGGAATCTGCTGCGTTTTCTGGACGGTGCTGGGATAGAGCCGACGAACAACAGAGCGGAGCGGGCGCTGCGTGGAGCTGTGATAGCGAGGAAGGTCTCGCACTGCTCCAGGAATGAAGCTGGTGCGGATGCGTTCAGTGCGTTCACCAGTGTAATCAGGACCCTGTATAGGAATGGTGGTGGCCAGCCGGTGGTGGATGGTCTGTGCGGTGTGTTCAGCGCCGAGCCTGTCCACGCCCGCTCAATCTGAACCTCCTCCCCCCTCCGACTCCGCTAATCAATTACTCGAAAACTTTTACAAGTACATCGAACCAGAGACAAATCGTCGTTATAGGCTGGGTGACCTGACCGGACCCGGCGGTGCCGCAAAGGGCAATCCACAGTATGAAGTAATGGGTGTTACCCGTTACTGGCGTTACAGCAAAGAACGGATGCAGGAGCTAATTGACGCCGGTAGGGTAGTCCAGACAAATCCTGGAAATGTGCCAGCCTACAAACGCTATCTCGACGAGATGCCGGGTGTTCCACTTCAAGACCTGTGGATAGACATTAGACCCCTCGCATCTCAATCCCGGGAGCGCACCGGGTACGCTACGCAAAAGCCGCTTGCTCTATACGAGCGAATCATCGAGGCATCCAGCAACCCCGGCGACGTGGTTCTCGACATCTTTGCCGGATGCGCCACAACAGCTGTGGCCTCCGAGAGGCTTGGCAGGCAGTGGATAGCCTGTGACATAGCATACAGATCTTGGACCATGCTGAAACGCCGTTTCGCCCTGAACGGCTTCGCCCTAAGCGAAATGACGTCCGCCACTACAGACGCGCTGGCTGGCAAGCAACCCGAGCTCTCTACAGCCGAGTCCTACACCATTGGATCGGCCGATCTGCCTTCCCGGGACGATAAAGACCCCGAGCCATTCCACAACCTTAAGCGCCTGACTCCGACAAAAGGTGGACAACAGAAGTCCGCGCGATCAGCTTCCTGGTTCGGTCGGATTCCAAAGGATGAGGCGAAGCAACTACTGATCGAAAAGTTCGGACCTCACTGCTGGGGTTGCGGCTGGGAAGCACCCAAGTTCCCAAACGGGGAGCGCGACCTTGGTTTACTGGAAGTCGATCACATCTGGGCGCGTAACGACAAAGATACTGCCTTCGGCGGATCGGATGAGTTGTACAACCTAGCCCTGCTCCACGCCACCTGCAACCGACGAAAAGGCAACCGAAAAGGCAACCGCCTAACTCTTGAGGAACTGCGAAAGCGAAACGAAGATGACCAACGCATCTACGGAGACCTTAAAGACCTCGTACATCTAGGCGAGGCAACACAGTTTGCCCACGAGTACATCCTCCAGAAGAAGATTCCCCAGCCCTCTCCGGTTCAGAGTTGAATGACGTTCAACTCTGATTCACACATATCGAGCCAGTAGATGCACGAGTTCCGTTTGACTATGAGGCTTGGCGATGGCTGAGAGATCGCATAATGAGGTTCGGGACAGAATTGCACGGGGATATTTCAACTTCCCTCCACTCAGCTGCCAATTCTGTAAGCACAGTACGCCACTCCCTACTGAAGACGTCTCCAACGTAGTAATCGAGCGTCGTGATCGGCACTTCAGGGCCGATGTCGCGGCTTTGAATCAACAAGGGGAGATTGTCGCGGTCGTTGAGGTCGTAAACACGAACCCACCATCTGAACAAGTCCTTTTAGCGCAGTCTACGTTGGCCGGGGCATTCTACGTTGGAATGGACGCACTCGACAGAGACTTCAAAGGGTACTGCTCGCCGTTCTGTTGGATGAACCGGAACGAAGAGAATGTCTCACCATGGAGCGCTCCGTCTTGCTCACAATGCGAGCGACCGTACCACACGCTGGAATTCACGTATGAACTCTTAGACTGGGAGAACCCGTACTACCCAATGTGCATCGAGTGCGCGGCCAAATATCCCAGAGGTCAGTGGCGTTCCCCCGGTGAACTCGCTATGGGTGATCCCGGCGACAGGATTCCAGGCTCCGGCGCGGATGTGCTCGACCTGTTCCTTTCGTTTTCTGACGCGGACTTCTGGGCGATGGTCTGGACAAGCCGGACTGCAAAGCTTCAGGAGGCTCGGTCACCAGAGACGGAGACAGCGGCCCGACTGGGTCGAGTTGAAGCTGCGTTCGAAAGAGGTGACTGGAACGATGGCGAGAGACTGCTCCAACCCATCGGTGCACCCGCATGGAACAGGACATCCGGACCCGCACTATTCGCATGGAATCACGACAATTGTGTGCGGACGGCACTCGCTTGGCGTCGGTTGCGGGAGTATCGAATAAGCTGTCTTCCATCTTCCATTCAGGTTGCCATTAGTTCCCGTCCGCCCCTAGACGACGTTGTTACGGACGTTGCCCAGATAGAGACCATTCACAGAGGTTTCCCTGATGGGAGATTTACGGCCTGTGGCATAGATAGGAAGAATAGTGACAAACCAATCGTAGCAACAATGACCGACAGTCCCACCTGTGAGTCCTGCCTCTGAAAGAAACGGTACCCAACAAGTAGACGGATCCCCCCCAGTAGCCCATACCCTACTTTGCTGATATAATCGCCCTGCCTTGCTAGAGGCCACTCCTGATTTTCATTCCAAACGGAGGATTTGCGATGGGCCGCGAGATTTCTGTAACCGTCAATGGCACCCAGCACACGTCTGACGTCGAGCCTCGACAGCTGCTCGTCGAATACCTGCGAGACACACTGAACCTGACCGGCACCCACGTCGGCTGCGACACCTCCGGTTGCGGTGCATGTACCGTCATCCTGAACGGCGCCGCGGTCAAGTCGTGCACCATCTTTTCCGTCCAGACAGACGGCGGAGAGGTCACCACCGTCGAGGGACTGGCCTCTAACGGCGAGCTTCACCCGGTCCAGGAAGGCTTCTGGGAGATGCACGGCCTCCAGTGCGGCTTCTGCACACCAGGCATGATCATGTCGTCGGTGGACCTGCTTGCGAAGAACCCGAACCCGTCGGAAGCAGAGATCAGGCACGGGCTGGCCGGCAACTTCTGCCGGTGCACCGGCTATCACAACATCGTCAAGGCGGTGCAGTACGCCGCCGAGAAGATGTCCTAGCCGCGCTCCGGTAACCTGCCGATAGCACAATTGCCAGGTTCCCGCTTTCGCGGGAATGACGAGATAGGGTACAAGGAGGCCGAGCCAGATATGGTAGCAGCAACATTCGATTATCACGCGCCCTCTTCGGTTGAAGAGGCGCTTGCGCTCCTGAACGACAACGCCGACGCCAAGGTGCTGGCAGGCGGACACAGCCTGATTCCGATGATGAAGCTGCGGCTATCCGAGCCGAGCGCCGTGGTCGACCTCGGTAGGGTCGATGGACTCAGCTACGTGAACGAGTCCGGCGGCGGCCTCGCCATCGGTGCAATGACCAGTTACTACGACATCATCAACTCCGACGCTGTCCAGCAGAACGCGCCCGTGCTTGCCGAGGCTGCCGGAGAGGTCGCCGACCCGCAGGTGCGCAACATGGGCACCATAGGCGGCAGCCTGGCCCACTCCGATCCCGCTGCCGACCTTCCCGCGGTCATGCTCGCGCTCGGTGCAGAGATGGTGGCCACTTCATCGGGAGGCAGCCGCACGATTTCGGCTGACGACTTCTTCGTGGACCTGTTCACAACTGCTCTCGAGCCCAACGAGATTCTGACCGAGATCAGGATTCCGGCCCAGGCGGCGAACTCAGGCGCGGCCTACGCGAAGATGGCCAACAAGGCGTCTCACTTCGCGATAGTCGGCGTGGCGGCGTCCGTGACCGTAGAGGGCGGCAGCGTAACAGCCGCGCGCATAGGCGTGACCGGCTCCGGTTCGAGCGCGTCGCGCGCCTCCGACTCCGAGGCCAGACTCGTTGGAAGCGCAGGCGATGTCAACGCGATTCGCAGCGCAGCCGGCAGAGCGGCCAACGGCATCGAGCTCAACGAGGATGTCCACGCATCCGCCGAATACCGCGAGCATCTGACCAAGGTCTTCGCTCTACGCGCCATCACAGCCGCCGTGGAGCGAGCCTCCGGCTAGACGCCCAATACCCCAACGGCACCACACTAAAGGGGCGGCTGTCAGCCGCCCCTCTTTCGTTATTGGACCAATGTCGGCTCCAAGTACCCGTCATCCGATCGACCTGTTACAATTGACAGGAACGGAGGAGATGATAAGTTGGTCACATCGATCAACGACATAATAAGAGCAATTCGTGAGAACCCAGAAGCTCGCGACGAGTTGCGTCGCGTACTTCTGACGGATGAACTGCTCGCAATGCCTCAGCGTCTCTCGGACCTGGTCACGGTGGTGGATGCTCAGGGGCAGCGTCTGTCGGACCTGGTCACGGTGATGACTCTTCAGGGACGGGATATCAAGGTACTCAAAGATGACATGGGGAACGTCAAGGGAATGGTTATCGAAGCGACCTTGCAGGGGAGAATAATTCCCTTCCTTAGCAGCAGACTCAATCTTCGTCGTGCGACGGTTGTGAGAGGGCCTGCACTCAGCCGAATCGCTCACGAGTTCGAGGACGCCATCGAAGATGCCAGCGACAGAGGCGAAGTCACTGCCGACCAGCGTGAGCGCATCTACGGCACCGATGTGATAGTCCGTGCCAGAAGGCGCGAGACCGGCGAGACTGTGTACGTTCCGGTAGAAGCGTCTTTCACCATCGACCGCAGCGACGTAGATCGCGCGGCCAATACCGCGATCGCTCTCAGACAAGTGTTTCCAGGGGAGGACGTGGTGCCGGCCGTCTACGGAGAGGTCATCACCCAGGGCGGCGCTACTCTGGCGAAGGGCTCTGGAGTCAGCGTATTCTTGCGGGACCCCGAGCCGGAACCACCTGAACAGCAGCTGTAGTTGGATCTACGCTGCTCAAATCTTCAGGAGCCTCCGAAGAACCTCGCCACTCTCTCCAGCGCTTCCTCGTAGCGGTCGCGAGGTGAGCAGCCGTACGAGATACGGATGAAGTCGCTCCACTGACTGCCGAACGCCCTGCCGGGCACGGTCAGCACGTGTGCCCGCTCCAACAACTCGGACTCCAGTTCTCGCCGGTCGCCTCCGACAGCGTCCGCTCTTACCATTGCGAACAGTGCGCCGTCGGTCCTGTGCCAGTGCAGGGCAGGGGACTCGTCCACAACGGTCTGAAGCAGGTCTCGACGCTCGTTGAGCTCTCCGATCATGCGCTGTGGATATGCGGGCATCTGCTCCAACGCGGCGAGCGCGGCAACCTGGGCGACTATCGGCGCGCAGATCGCCGTGGCATCCTGCACCTTCAGTGCCTGCGTGATTAGCCCCGGATCGGCTGCTATGTACCCGATGCGCCATCCCGTCATTCCAAGCGTCTTGGACAGGCTTCCAAGCGTGATCAGTAATTCGGAGGATTCGACGACCGCCCTCGGGCTGACGTGTCGCGTACCGTCATAGCAGAAGACCTCGTACGCATCGTCGGTGATGACGTAGATGCCCCGTTCGGTTAGGCTCCTGGCAATCGCCACGACCTCTTCGGGATCATATACGGTGCCGGTCGGGTTGTTTGGGGAGATGATTACGACTGCCTTGGTTCGAGGAGTCAGTACGCCCTCGACGTCTTCGAGGGTCATCTGGAAGCCGTTCTCCTCGCTGAGGGGAACCTCCCGCACGACTCCACGGCACAGCTCGATGGCCATGTGGTGATTGAAGTAGTACGGCGACGCGATTGCCACCTCGTCCCCTGGGTCCAGTATCGTCATCATCGTGACCATGAACGCCTGGTTCGATCCGGGCGTGACGAGTAGCTGTCTGTCGGGATCGACCTCGACGCCGTTGAAGTCAGCGAGCTTCCGAGCCAGAGCCTCACGCAGCTCAGGGATGCCCGCGTCCGGGCCGTAGGTGTGGAGCCTTGGGCCGAAGCTGTCGAGAGCGTCCCTGACGGCATCGATCATCTCAGGCGGCGGACCGAAGAACGGCACGCTCTGTCCGAGACTGATGACGTCCCCGCCTGCCGCGTTGATCTCCGCCATGCGCGTGTTCAGCGCATCGATGGGCGGCATCACGACCGAGCGGACGCGCGCTGGAAATGGTGAATGGTGAATAGAGAATGACGAATTATAAACGACGGCAGGCTCGCCTGTCGGATCGTCGAACGTATTCGATTTCGGGCTCACTCTTTTCTGTTCCCTATCGAGTTCTTGACAATAGTTGTGAGAATCGCGATAAGTTGATTGGACTCGTCTATCAGATCGCTCAAACGTGATTGATCAACGATCTCGCTCGTTTCCAAGAGCCTTAGCCAGTAGTGTGTCTCACGCGCTTCTTTGCAGGCTATCGACATCTTGCTCACAAAATCTGCGCGACTTTGCCCAGCTTGCGCCTCTTCTACGTTAGCGCCGACGGAGGTCGCCGAGCGAAACAACTGATTTGCGAGTAACCGATTTACACCAGGGGTCCGATCCAAGTACTGACACAGCTTCAACACTCGATGCGCAAACTCAAAGGTTCTCTCCGGCAGATCAACTTGTGATCGCAGACCCTCTCTATTCACCATTCCAAATTCACTATTCACTGTTCCGATACTCTGGAAGAGGCTTGATGCTGTACTCGGCGCCTGATCCCACCATGCTCTCCACGGCCGCCCGTGCGGTGTCGAGCGACGTAAAGCAGGGTATACGGGATTCGGTCGCCGCACGGCGAATGGCGAATCCGTCCTGGAGCACCTCGCGGTCGCCTGTGACCGTGTTGACAACCGCCTGCACCGTGCCGTCCTCGATGACGTCGACGACGTTGGGGTGTCCCACGGACAGCCGTTTCGGTATGGGGATCACAGGCAGCCCGAGACCGGAGATCATGGCGGCGGTGCCCTCGGTAGCGTACATGGTGCACCCTGCCGCGTTCAGGTCTCGCATCATCTGGACGGACTCCGCCTTGTCTCGGTCGGAGATGCTCAGCAGCACCGAGTCGCCAGGCCGAACCGCCAGTCCCGCCGCCATGAGCGCCTTGGCGACGGCGGGCGTGAACTCGGTGTCGATTCCCATGACCTCGCCCGTGGACTTCATCTCGGGCCCCAGGTAGGTGTCTACGCCGGTCAGCTTGGACATCGAGAACACCGGCGCCTTTACTGCCACCAGCTTCTGACGCTTCCAGAGGCCGCCCTCGTATCCCTGCTCTTTGAGAGTGTTACCGAGCATGGCCTTGACCGCCAGCTTGACCATCGGAACGCCGGTCACCTTCGAGATGAACGGGATGGTGCGGCTGGAGCGCGGGTTCACCTCGATCACGTATACCTCGGTGTTGCCGCCGGCGCCGTTGCCTGACTTCGGACTTCTATACGGCGAGCCGCCGCCCACGACAACGTACTGTATGTTCATCAGCCCGCGTACATCGAGCGCCCGACCTATCCTGGTCGTGTAGTCAACGATCGTGTTGACTTCGTCCTCGCTCAGCGTGAGCCCCGGGTAGATCGCCATCGAGTCGCCGCTGTGTACTCCCGCGCGCTCGACGTGCTCCATGATGCCTGGAATCAGCACGGTCTCGCCGTCGCATACGGCGTCGACCTCGACCTCCCGGCCCTCGTAGTACTTGTCGATGAGCACACGCCTGCCCGAGCCCGCTTCGAGCGCGCTTGTCATGTAGCGCACCAGCTCGGAGGCGTTTTGCACTATCTCCATCGCACGTCCGCCGAGTACGTAGCTCGGTCGGACCAGTACCGGGTAGCCGATCTCCTGCGCGACAGTCAGCGCCTGCTCCAGGTCCATCACCGCCGCTCCGGGCGGGTTCGGTATGCCGACCATCGACAGGAACTCCTCGAACAGGTGACGGTCGGAGGCGGTGTCTATCGATTGCGCCGTCGAGCCGAGAATCGGCAGCCGGGCCCTGTCCAGCGACTGCGACAGGTTTATCGCAGTCTGGCCTCCGAACTGCACCATTGACGGAGGAATGACCACGTCTCCGTCGTCCGTCGCGACAGCCTCGTTTTCCAGGATGTCCCGCACCGACTCCTCGTCTAGCGGCTCGAAGTAGAGCCTGTCGCTGGTGTCGAAGTCCGTGGAGACGGTCTCGGGGTTAGAGTTGGCCATCACACTTTGGATGCCCTCTTCCTGGAGCGCCCACGCCGCATGGACCGAGCAGTAGTCGAACTCGATTCCCTGGCCGATTCGGATCGGCCCGCTGCCCAGCACCAGCGCCTTGGAAACGGGCAACGGCAGCGCCTCGTTCTCCTGCTCGTAGGTGCTGTAGAAGTACGGCGTCTGAGCCTCGAACTCGGCGGCGCAGGTATCGACCATCTTGTACACCGGACGTATGTCCCACTCGTGACGCTGCGTGCGCACCTGCTCCGCTGTGCGGTCGGTGAGCACCGCGATCTTCTCGTCGCCGAAGCCCAGCCGCTTGGCCATCCACAGCAGCTCAGGCGTCACCGTCTCGTCCAGCAGTCTCAGCTCCATCTGCGCGATGCGATTGAACGCCCTGGTGAACCACGGGTCAATGCCGGTCGCGCGGGACAGCTCCTCCGGGGTCTTGCCCCTGCGGAGCGCGGCCATGAGCGCCCAGAGCCTTTCGTCGTTCGGGCCGATGGGAAGATGGGTGAGCGGATCGTCGTCCCCCGTTTTCACGGGGGCAGACTCTAAATCCCACCCGGCGTCCTCCCACAGAAGCGACCGGTTGGTGATCTCCAGCGACCTGACGGCCTTCTGGAACGCCGCCTCGAAAGAGCGGTCGATGGCCATGACCTCGCCAGTCGCCTTCATCTGCGTGCCGATTACGCGGTCGCCGCGCGGGAACTTGTCGAAAGGCCAGCGGGGTATCTTCACCACACAGTAGTCGAGCGCGGGCTCGAACGCCGCGAGCGTTTGCTGTGTCACAGCATTCGGGATCTCGTCCAATCGCTTTCCGACGGCTATCTTCGCGGCGACCCGAGCGATAGGGTACCCGGTCGCCTTCGACGCGAGCGCGGAGCTGCGGCTGACGCGCGGGTTCACTTCGATGATGTAGTAGCTATCTTCAGCCCGGCCGCCACCGGGCAGCGTCTCTGCGACCACATCTCCCGGTTCGAGCGCCATCTGTATGTTGCAGCCGCCCTCGATTCCCAGCGCGCGGATGATCTTGAGGCTTGCCGATCTCAGAAGCTGGTACTCCTTGTCGGTAAGCGTCTGGCTGGGCGCGACCACAATACTGTCGCCGGTGTGGACGCCCATCGGGTCGATGTTCTCCATGTTGCAGATGGTGATGCAGTTGTCAGCGCCGTCGCGCATCACCTCATACTCGATCTCCTTCCAGCCGACGAGCGACTTCTCGACCAGCACCTGGCTGATGGGACTCGCGGCCAACCCGTTTCTGACGATCTGGTCGAACTCCTCGACCGTGTCTGCGATGCCGCCTCCGGTACCTCCCAGCGTGTACGCGGGCCGGATGACCAGCGGCAGTCCGATGTCGTCCATGGCCCGGTAGGCGTCTTCGATCGACTCCGCTATCTCGGAGGGCGGCACAGGCTCCCCGATGCTAACGAGAAGGTCCCTGAACAGCTCGCGGTCCTCAGCGTTGCGTATCGTCTCCAGCGGAGTGCCGAGCAGCCTCACGTCGTACTTGTCCAGGATGCCCGCGTCGGCAAGCTCGACCGCCAGGTTGAGTCCGGTCTGTCCTCCGAGCGTCGGCAGAACGCCGTCGGGACGTTCCTGGGCGATGATCCTCTCCAGCACCTCGACGGTCAGCGGCTCTATGTAAACGATGTCCGCGATGCCCTCGTCCGTCATGATCGTCGCCGGGTTCGAGTTCACGAGGACGGTCGTGACGCCCTCCTCTCGCAGCGCCTTGCAAGCCTGCGTTCCGGCGTAGTCGAACTCCGCCGCCTGGCCGATGATGATCGGCCCTGAGCCTATGACGAGTACTTTCGACCAAAGCGCGCTTTGGAATCGCGAGTCCGTCAACCGGTGGCTCTCACTCCAAGGTTGGTCTGCCTGCATAAGTCCCTCTGGTCTTTTCTGTAAACGCCGCCTGCCACGTCGGTTCTTTTGCATGTGCCGTCTGCCAGCCTGGTCAAATGCCAAGGTTGGTCTGCGAGCATCAATCACTCTGGTTCAGATACTCTGTGAGCTTGTCCGGGAAATTTATGGTCATGCCGTCCGCGCCGCAGTCGACCGAGTGTCGCATAAGCTCCTCGCTGTAAACGCCATGACACCTGACGACGAATCCGCGCTCGTGTAGCGTGCGCACCAGCTCAGGTGTCGTGATGTCCGCTCTGGGGCACACCTGGTCCAGTCCCAGCGCGGCAGCCTGTTCGATTATCGAGTCGTCCCACGCCACCGGGCCGAGCGGCACCAGCCAGCCGGTTGCCAGTTCCGACGCGTACTCGCGCACCTCGTCGAGCCAGGGTCTCCAGAACGACGTGATCGTCACGTCATCGTTCAGCCCGTACGCCCTGACCAGGTCGGCGACTCGACTCGCCAGCCCCTCGGCCCGCGCCCCAGTATCAAGTACGGGGCAGGCTTTGATCTCGATGTGAAAGTGCAGCCGGCCCTTGTACCGCTCGAATAGCTCGGCGAGAGACCTGATCTTCTCCCCAGCGTACTCGGCGCCGAACCACGAGCCCGCGTCCAACTCCCGCAGCTCCGCGAGCGTCAGGTCCGCCACCGGGCCAGAGCCGTCCGTGGTCCTGTCGAGCGTGTCGTCATGTATGACGACGATGTGGCCATCGCGGCTGAAGTGAACATCGAGTTCGACGTGATGCACCCCCATGTCGAGCGCCCTGTCGAAGGCCGCAAACGTGTTCTCAGGGGCATACTCAGAAGCCCCCCGGTGAGCGATGTTGAGCATTAACTGCTTATGAGATTGGTTCATGTAGCTGACGGCTGGTAGAGCCGGAGTTCGGAAACACGATTGAAGTGGTCATCTTGTGAATACACCGACAGATCGTTCTGAATTGCAATAGCTGCAATCAGAGCGTCGGGGACAGGTATCCGCTTACCTGTCCGCTCCAACGAATACAGTATCCTACCGGTGAGCGTCCATGTTCCCTTGTCGGTCTCAGTGTATGGCAGTGACTGGAGTGTGTCTTGCAAGACTTCAAGTTGTTCCTGGGTTCTCGCCCCTCGTAGCAGCTCCGCAAACACAACTCCGACGAGCATAACCCGGTCGGATACGAGGAGCGATCTCACTACTGCTGCTTCTGGGGAACTACCCACTCGGAAGTACTGGATCCACGTGGAGGTGTCCGGGATCACGTAGCCATCAGCCATGTTCGGTATGTCGGACCTCATACCAGTCATCCAGATCGAGGTCCAATTTGCCCTGAAGCCGGAGTAGCTTCCGTAGGCCTTGATCCTTCAGGTAACACTCGAGTGCTTCGTTGACCGCCTTGCTCTTTGTGGTCTGGCCGGTGTACCTCACTGTCGCCTCAAGCAGTTGTTCATCTATTTCTAAGGTCGTGCGCATCCGACAGCCTCACCTCTCCAGTGCATCAAATATCAGCATCATCTGTTATCATCAGGATATCACACCGATGTTGTATTTGTGCAGCCGGACTCGTATCAGGTCGTGTACGCTCTGACCATCTCGATAAACCTGTCGAACAGGTACTCGTTGTCGCGTGGGCCGGGCGACGCCTCTGAGTGGTACTGGATGCTCATAATCGGCAGCGACCTGTGCCTGAGTCCCTCGACGGTGCCGTCGTTCAGGTTGATGTGGCTGACATCGATCTCGGACGGAAGGCTGTCCGCATCGACAGCGTAGCCGTGATTCTGTGCGGTGATGTGGACGCGGCCTGTTGCTATCTCCCTGACGGGATGGTTGCCACCCCTGTGCCCGAACTTCAGCTTGTAGTTCCGGCCCCCGAACGCCCGCGCGATGATCTGGTTGCCGAGGCAGATACCCATCATCGGCACTCGGCCGGAAAGTCCCTTGGCGGTCTCGACTGCGTAGTCGAGCAGGTCCGGGTCGCCTGGTCCTGGAGACATCAGCACGCCGTCCGGCTTCATCGCGAGCAGCTCATCTGCCGACGCGGTCGCCGGGTACGCCATGACCTCGCAGCCGCGCGCGCGCAGGTTGCGCAGGATGTTGTACTTCAGCCCGCAGTCGGAGACCAGCACACGGTATTTGGTCTCCACCGGACTCACGCCGGGCATGGTCGTGTCCCACGAGTACGGCGCCGACGTCGAGACTTCTCGCACAAAATCTGCGCCTTCGTAGGTGGGCAGTTCCTTGAGTCGAGCGAGCGCCTTCTCAGGCGTCTCGTCGAATGCGATGGTGCCCATCATCACGCCGCTCGTCCTGAGCCGCCGCGTGATCGCGCGCGTATCGACGCCGCTGATTCCCACGATGCCCTGCGACTTCAGGAACTCGTCGAGCGTCATGTCGCTGGCCGAGTGGCTGGGAGCGTCGCAATGGTCGCGCACCACGAAGCCCGATACCTGTATCTTGCGTGACTCGAAGTCGTCCCGATTGATCCCGTAGTTGCCGATCAGCGGGTACGTCAGCACGACGATCTGGCCCGCGTACGACGGATCGGTGAGGATCTCCTGGTAGCCGGTCATCGCCGTGTTGAAGACGACTTCACCATGCGTCTGCTGGGACGTATCGCCAAACGCGCGACCCCGGTAGAAAGAGCCGTCTTCAAGTACCAGGTGGGCAAACTGAGTCATGGGCGTCTGACGGACCTCCGGGGCGGGCTGGGCACCCATACAGGATAAAGCCGATTCACCCTCGCGTGCAAAGCCGATTCAGGGTCGCGCCAATGGAGATGAGCAGTCCGGTCAGCGGTGGGTTGTGCAGATCACTAAGATCCGTCTGACCGATCTCGCCACTACATCAAGTCTGCCAGTTCCTGCGCGTAGAGTTTCCGCGTCATTGCTGGCATAGCTATATGCTATCGCAACTCCTCGTACCCTTGGTCGCGCTCGAGTTTGAACGCGGCCCAGCCCTGCTCCTCGCGAATGCGCTGACGCCCGGCGCCGACCGTGTCATTCGCCTCCAGCAGCTCCCGCAGCGCGTCGTTGTCGCGGTAGCGTACGGCGTCGACCAGGCCCATCTGCTCGTACACGAGGTTGACGAGACGCTTGTTGAGACGGACCACCGCCGGTGGGAGTGCCGCGAGCTTGCGCGCCATCTCGTTCGCGGCCTCATCGAGCTCGTCTTCTGGGACGACACGATTAACCAGGCCCATGCGCAGCGCATCCTCCGCTGCGACCATCTCGCCCAGGAGGAGCAGCTATTTGGCTTGCTTCTGTCCGGTGATGTAGGGAGTGATGAGCATTGGAATGCCGAAGCCGTGGCGGATCTGGATCTCACCGAAACGCTCTCTCTCGGCCGCGATAGTCAGGTCGCACACTCCTGCCAGCTCGCATCCCTGCCCCACGTCATGACGTGAGCCCCGTACTCGAGACCGGCGAATAGCCTACTCAGCCCTCTAGTGCTACACTCTACGGCGTTCGGCACACTACTTCGATATTTACGACTGCCGCCTGTGATGACGGAAAGGTGAGGGCCTCAAGGAGTTCATAAACGAAGTTGTGGTCACTGTGCCTGATGCAGATTTCACGGTCCGAGGTCCCGGGAGCATTCGGCGCTCTCACTGAAATTGTGAGCAAGACGCGGCCCAACGTACGAGCTGGGCAGCGACCAGAGAGGACACGATGGAAAGAAGTCTTGATGGCAAAGTGTCAATCATCACCGGCGCCGCGACGGGCATAGGTAGGGCGACAGCCGAACTGTTTGCCAGTGAAGGGGCCGCTGTGGTCGTCGTTGACCGGAACGACGTCGAGGGCGAGCGGACGGTGGCCAGCATCAATGACCGGGATGGCGACGCCATATTCCTGGAGGCCGACGTTTCGAAGGCTGACGACGTGCGGCAGATGGTGGAGAACGCTGTAGAACGATTTGGTCCCCCGGACATTCTGGTGAACAACGCCGGGATCTTCATACGGATGGTGCATCGAGTACATGAAGTTACTGATATGGAATGGGACCTGACGATGCAGACCAATCTGAAGGGGGCCTTCTACTGCTGTAAGTACGCGCTGCCGCACATGATGGAGAAGGGTGGGGCAGTCGTGTCGATATCCTCCGTAGCCGCCCTTGGCGGAGGGGGCATGGCCAGTCCGTACGGCATCAGCAAAGCCGGCCTGATAAGCCTGGGAAGAGCGGTCGCGAACGAGTATGCGGAGTACGGGATACGTTCAAATGTCGTCCTCCCTGGGCTCACCGATACACCGCAGGCTAGAGGATCAACGGGCAGCACCGAACGATTTGAGCAGAGAACCGACGATATCCTCCTGGGGAGGCCTGGGAGACCCGGAGACATTGCTCGCCTCATTCTTTTCCTGGCGTCCGAGCAGTCTTCCTTCATAACAGGCGCCAGCTACATAATTGACGGCGGAGGGAATGTTTCCAGTCAGTAAACGCTACGGCGTTAACCGATGTTGAGGAGGTCCGAAGCTCGTGGAGACGTTGAGAGAACTGATAGAGATGGCCGTCGCAGACTATGGGTTTAGACTCGCCGTAATGTGGGGCCCGGACGACGTTATCGCCATGTCGTCACTAACCGATGAGGAGGCGTCGGTGCTGAAACATGTCCTGCTTCCCGAGCTCAAAGCGCTGCCGGACCCCGTGGAACCTGACGACCGACCGAACGTCAACAAGCGATTGGTTGAACTCGCAGAAGCGAAACTGCTTTCTTCTTAAGCGCCGCTCTTGGTGGGAACCGGTGGTGGCAGTGGGTCGTCAAAGTCGTCTGGAACTGTGAACTCTCCAGCACACAGGCCGAAGGGACGAAGTGGCTCGTTGTGGGGCTCACGTCTCACACGGTTCTCCTCTGCTTCTCCCATGCCTTCTAGCAGAGTCAGCAACTCCTCCCACACGACGTAGTCAATCAAAAGGCAGATCTCTTCCCTGTATCGTGGTCAACTACGAACCGGACTTTGCTGAGAATTTCATTTACTCGCATGTTCGCCCGTCACCTTCTACTCACCTGAGCCGCTGTTCTGCCACGCTGAGTATATGGTCTGTGTGAGTGTGATCAGCTTCCCCTTGTGAGTCTCCCATTCGCCCGTAGTCATGGGTAAAAGAATCTCCGTGCTGGTATCTTTCAGTGGATCTCGCCCTTGCGGGTACGTTCCACCTCCAATCTCATCTATGATGGGAATGAATTCATCCCTACACAGATTAGCAGCCCTCGGATAGAAAACTATCCGCACCCTTCCTCCACTTCCGGTCAAGGGATCAACGCGTGCATAACGGGCGACGGCGCCTTCCCGATTCTCGGGGTGGGAGCGTTATGTTCATACCAAGGTTTATTGGGCGTTCCCCTGATCCGGGCCAACTCTTTCGGAACATTGCTCTGACAGAAGTGTATGAATCATATATTCCGGATGACTTAGCCCGATCATCCAACTTCTTCTCTCGTTCCGATCTGCTCGGTCTTGGCGGCCGAGACCCCGAGCCTTTGTCCCCCGCTACTTCCACTTGCTTTGCCAACAGGAGCTTGCCGTTGTAGAGGAATCCGTGGAATGTAAGCAGCGAGATGTCTATGTCACCGTTAGCGAGGTATTTCACCATTCGCTCCGTTGTGCCCTCAACACCCAATCCCACCAGAAACATGCGCAACGGCTTCAGCGATTCCAACTCCCCGAAGTCCTGGCCATACCACTCCTTGAAGTCCTCGATCTCGTCAATACCGTGTGCCCCAGAACTTTCAGATATGTGATTGGCTAGATCGACCAGATCCATGGCATTGAGATAGGATGAGTAGTCAATGATCTGCGCAACGGCATCACGTGAGAGTGTGCCGCGCTTCAACTCGAACACTACTAGCTTGCCATCTTCATCCAAGCCCAGCAGATCCAGGGGGCCTCCCTCAGTCGGAGTCTGCCTTCCAACCAGTATCAAGCCTTCCATCAGGAGGCCCGGATTACTGACCAGGACTTCCTCAAGCAGCAACTCGGATTCCATCTGGTTGGAAGGTTCTAGCTGTGCGACCTGAGAGCCGTCAATCGACCATATCTGAATGTCTTCCAAGTGAGTTCTCCCTGCGGCAGTCTAGCCAGCGACGACGTATTCCAGTGTCTTGGGGTCAGCCGTACGAGAGGTCACAATCCTAGCACCAGTCGCAATCCTGACTCCACCTCGGACATCAGATCGTCCGGCAATCTGCCGACACGGCCTGTCAGTGAATACTTATCAAGAGTGGATACTTGCGAAACGTTTACAACCGAATCTCTCGGTAGCCCAGATTGAGTTCGCTCAATGAAGACGTTTCCCGCCGCATCACCCAACCGAAGGTTAGATGTGATGGCGACCACGACCACAGTTCCTATTCGACTATTGTTGAATCGATTGCCTTGGATGACAATGACTGGGCGCGTGAATCCTGGCTCAGATCCCAGAGGTTCAGGTATGTCAGCCCACCAGATTTCTCCGCGGCGCACTACCACTCTACCTTTCGCAGAGAGGCCCACTGCAAGGCGGCAATGGCTGGATCAAGGCTTGAGTCCTCTTCGGAGTAAATTCTATTGAGGTTATCCGTAACCCAAGCGTCGTTCTGTTTGTCTCGGTGATCACTCTCATCCGCCAGATGAACTGCATACTGGAGTGTCTGACGAATGTCATCCGATTCGAGATACGGATACGACTTGATAATCTCGTCGTTGGACATGCCGCTGGCCAGGAGATTCAGCACGAGCGATACCGTTACCCGCATTCCTCTGATGCACGCGCGTCCTGCCATCACATCAGGATCATGAGTTATCCGGTCTAGTTCGGGCATTCACTCATCTCCCATCGCTTGTCCACTCCCTATTGTACGTCACTTTCGTGAGGCCATCCCATCCAAGAATACCACCTCACCACCCATGACCGTTGTCACCACCTTGCCCTTCAGCGTCTGACCATGCAGCGGCGAGTTCTTGCCCTTCGACACGAACGCCTCGGTATCTACCGTCCACTCGGCGTTGGGATCGAAGACCGTAACGTCGGCGTTGGCGCCCGGTCTGAGACTGCCGATGTCCACGCGGCCCAGGAACGCCGCAGGCGCTGATGTCAGCTTCTCCACCATGAGCGGGAGTCCGATCTGACCCGCGTGGACCAGCGACATGGCTGACCCCAGCGCCGTCTCCAGCACGCTGATGCCCATTGCCGCCTCGTCGAACGTGCATAGCTTTTCGATCGCGTTATGCGGAGCGTGGTCCGTTGCGATCACGTCGATAGTGCCGTCGCGCAGACCCTCGGCCATTGTCTCCATGTCGGACCGCGCCCGCAGGGGAGGGTTCACCTTCGCGTGCGTGTCGTAGGCGGCAGTCCCAAGCGCGTCGAACGGACGCCCGCCAGAGTCGCCCATGACCGCCTCGTCTGTAAGCGTGAGGTGATGCGGTGTGACCTCACAGGTCACGCGGATCCCGCGGGCTTTTGCGCCGCGGACGAGGTCAAGCGTTCCGAGCGTGGATACGTGTGCCAGGTGGACGTGTCCGCCTGTCAGCTCGGCGAGCATGATGTCGCGGGCCGCCATCGTCTCCTCCGCCGAGTTCGGCGCTCCCTGGATTCCGAGACGATTGGATATCCACCCCTCGTTCATGTGGCCGTTCCTGAAGAGGTCGGGCGTCTCGCAGTGGTTGATGATCGGGAGTCCGAGACCGGAGGCGTAGCTCAGCGCCTGTCTCATGATGTTGGAGTCCGCAACCGGATGACCGTCGTCGCTGAACCCGATGCAGCCCGCCTCGGCCAGCTCCGCCATCTCGGCTAGCTCGACACCCGCCGACCGCTTGGTGACACACCCGATGGGCAGAACGCGCACCACGCCTTCGGAACGCGCCTTCTGCAGCACGTACTCTACCGTGGCGCGCGTGTGCATGGTCGGCTCAGTATTCGGCATCGCACACACAGTTGTGAAGCCGCCCTTCGCGGCGGCGCGTGTGCCGGAGGCGATGGTCTCCTTGTACTCCAGTCCAGGGTCCCGCAGGTGACAGTGGATATCTATGAATCCGGGACATACCATCATGCCGCCTGCATCGACTATCTGGACATTGTCGGGAGGCTCGATAGACCTCTCGACATCCTTGATCAGTCCGTCACTGATCAGCAAGTCTCCAACCCAATCCAGACCCTGCGCTGGATCGATGATTCGTCCGCCTGTGATCAAAATGTTTGTCATCTGTCGCTCTCCATGACCGAACCGAGCCTTGCGATGATTCCTCTTACGTGTGGGTACACGGGTGTATCGTCCTTGGTGTCCCACCATGTGAAGCCGTCCACCTCGCCCTGGACGACGACCTCCCCCTCGGCCTCGACTTCGTACAGGTGGTGATCGTTGTATTTGCCCTCGTGCGTGAACAGGTACCGGATGGAGGTGGCCTCCAGTCCAGTCTCCTCGTGGAGCTCCCTGGCCGCAGCTATGATCGGAAGCTCGCCATTCTCAATTCCACCGCCCGGCAGCGCGTACGTGGCGCGTCCGCGGTCCCTCACCACCAGCAATCTGCCGTCGCGCCACAGGATGAGGGTCGCGCGATGACGCGGCAGAGTTCCGTCCCATCCCGGATACGAGGTCGGCCTGTCGGTGCGTGATTCGGAAGGTTGTTCTTGCATGTGGTCTGCTCCTGCGGACGTCGGGGACGGGTATTCGACGCAATCACCCTCACCCCAGCCCTCTCCCTCAAGGGAGAGGGGGAAGTTTCATGGGTGCTCTCACTCCTCTAGGGCCGCCTTGGGTAGCCTTCCCTGATCGGAGTGGCCACGCTGTACAGCAGCGCCATGCGGACCGCGACGCCGTTGGTGACCTGCTCCTCGATCATCGAGCGCGAGCCGTGTGCGACGGCCGGGTCTATCTCCACGCCCTCGTTCATCGGGCCGGGGTGCATTACCAGGGCGTCGGGGCTGGCGAGCTTTAGCCGCTCCTCGTTGATGCCGAACGACCGAGAGTATTCCCTTAGCGACGGCAGGTGCCCGGCCTGCTGTCTTTCGAGTTGAAGTCGGAGCGCATACACCACGTCCGCGCCCTCAAGAGCGCTCTCGACGTCCGTGACGATCCTGACGCCCGCAAACGGGTGACCCTCGACATCGGCTCTCCGGTCCAGCAGGTCCTGCGGAAGCAGCGTCGGAGGCGCGCATAGCGTGACCTCCGCGCCCATCGCGGTCAGCCCCCACAGGTTGGAGCGGGCGACCCGGCTGTACAGGATGTCGCCGACGATAGCCACCTTGAGCCCCTCGACCCGACCAAAGTAGTTGCGCATGGTGTACATGTCCAGCAGCGCCTGTGTCGGATGCGCGTGCGCCCCGTCGCCGGCGTTGATGACGCACGCGTCGAGATGCCGCGCCAGGAAGTGAGGCGCACCGGAGTGCGCGTGCCTGATGACGATGATGTCGGCGTTCATGGCCTGGAGCGTGAGCGCGGTGTTGTAGAGCGACTCGCCCTTCTCGACGCTGCTTCCCGAGCCGGACACGTTGATTACGTCCGCGCTCAGTATCTTGCCCGCCTGCTCGAACGAGACCCGCGTGCGCGTGCTCGCCTCCGTGAACAGCGTGATGATCGTCTTACCCCTCAGTGTGGGAACCTTCTTGATGTCGCGGTTCATCACCTCGCGCATCGCGTCGGCGTTCTGGAAGGTGTCCTCGATCTCCTGTCTTGAGAAGTCGTCCATGTCGAGCACGTGCCTGCGTCCGGGGACGTACCTCGGCCTCGGGCGCTCGAACGGCGCGACCCGCGGTGAGCCATTGGCTCCCGGCGCTCGATTGACCATCTGGATCGTCTGGGTCATGCGTCCTCCTTTCCTCAGGCGTGTTCAAAATGTGTTGAGAGCAGTCCCCATCCCGTAGAATGGGGACTCATTTGGCGGCTGGCGCCTTGTTAACCGGGGCCGCGCCCCGACAACTTTCTGGACAGCAGCACCTCGTCTACGTCGTCGATCTCGATCAGCCTCACGTCCACCTCCTCGTCGTTGGAAGTCGGGACGTTCTTGCCCACGTAGTCGGCCCTCAGCGGGAGCTCGCGATGACCGCGATCGACGAGCACGGCAAGCTGGATCTGGCTGGGTCTCCCAAAGTCGGTGAGCGCGTCCATCGCCGCCCTGATGCTGCGCCCGGTGTACAGCACGTCGTCGACGAGCACCACCCGAAGTCCCTGGATGGCAGGGATGTCGGTGCGGCGTATCAGCGGCCTCGCGCCGCCGGCCAGGTCGTCCCGGTAGAGACCGATGTCGAGCGATCCCACAGGAACATCTTCACCCTCGAAGCTCTTGACGAACTCCGCGATCCGGTGCGCTATCGGCACGCCCCTGGTGTGGAGGCCCATCAGCACGAGGTCGTCCGCGCCGCCGTTGCGCTCCAGTATCTCGTGAGAGATACGCACCAGCGCCCGGCGCATCTCGTCTGAGGTGAGTATCCGTCGCCCGATCGGAGCCTGTCCCCGTATCAAGTCCGGGGCAGGCTCTGAGCTTGCCGAAGGTGGTGCGTCACTCTGGGCCAAAAAAAGACCTCTTGCCTTTGCTGGCAAGAGGGTAGCGGCTTTGCAGGATATGGTCGCGCCTCGCGGCGACCGTCGCTCCGCATGTCCCTTGCCAGCCTCACTGGACCGACTTAAAGGGTTCCGACAGCCCCACGCCTATCGAGGCCGCCAGGGAAAGTCTATGCAATCCCGTCACGGAGTTTCAAGGTGGACCTTTAGTGTTAAAATCCATTTCGCCCATCCCAACGACGACAAGGAGCCCCCCGATGCTAGAGCGATTCAAGGTCCCGCACGAGGACGAGACGCGCGTTCCACACGACGCGCTGCACGAGACGGTCACGTCGATCTTCGAGAAGATGGGCGTCACACAGGACGATGCGGCGCTTGGAGCCGACGTGCTCGTAGCCACCGACCTCCGGGGCGTCGAGACGCACGGCGTCTCCAACATGCTGCGCTCTTACCTCTAGGGATACTCCCAGGGCACGCTCAACCCGAGGCCCGATTGGCGCATAGTCCGAGAGTCCCCGTCGACCGCGACCGTGGACGCCGACCGCGGCCTCGCCGTGATCCTCGGCCCGAAGGCTATGAACATCGCAATCGACAAGGCCCGCGAGGTCGGCGTCGGCGTCGTCACCATGTACAACGCTGGACACTCAGGCGCCATCGGACACCACGCGATGCTCGCCGCACAGGCTGACATGGTCGGCATGACCGCCACGGCCGGGGGACTGCTGGTGCTGCCGACGTTCGGAGCCGAGCCGCGAATGGGCACCAACCCGATCGCCATCGCCGCACCCGCGAGGTCAGAGCCGTTCCTGCTGTTCGACGCCGCGACCTCGGCCATCGCCGGCAACAAGCTGCAGCTAGCCAACCGAGTCGGCGCGAACATGCTGGGCGGCTGGATCGCCGGCCTGGACGGCGCCCCCATTGTGGACGAGGTGCCGCTTCCCGAGCGCGGCCAGTACTACCAGCTTCCCCTCGGAGGCACGCGCGAGCAGGGCTCCCACAAGGGCTACGGATTCAGCCTGATGTCGGAGGTGCTCACGTCGCTGCTGTCAGGAGACAAGCCGACGATGCTCAGGCCCGACGGCGGCGGAAGCCACCACTACTTCGCCGCGTACAACATCGAGTCCTTCTGCGACCTCGACGAGTTCAAGGACAACATGGACGACATGCTCAGGACGCTCAGGGAGACACCGCCCGCTCCCGGCCACGACCGCGTCATGTACCCCGGCCTGTCCGAGCACGAGGAGGAGCAGGAGCGCCGCGCGAACGGCATCCCGCTGCACAACGAGGTCATCGAGTGGTTCAGCGACATCTGCGCCGAGCTCCAGCTCCCCGCGCTGCGAACGGTGTAGATTGGCGAGATGGCCTATACTGTGAGGCCGTGTAATCGGCTGCCGGAGGGCCATGAAGTCGAGCCATGTGTCCCTGGGGTTGCGTCAGCGTAGTCTTGTGTCGGGTCGGTGGCCACCGATCTGTTACCCTTGTGCTCGGGGAGCTGCTGGCGCGATTGTATCAAGCCGGCAGAGCGGAGGATATTGTCAAGTCGAGACCAGTGAACACCTCCTTCAACCTAGGGTCCCGACTCAGTGGACAGGCTCCTCTGGGCCAGGGTGGACAGCCGGGAGTGCAGTTCCGCAGGGGGCAGGGGCGAGGAAGCGGGACTACCCTGTCCTGTCGCCCCGCCTTGAAGGGAGGGCTGAGACCATGAGATATCGCTATCAATGGCGTCAATCTGAAAGTCGACGACGGCTCTCTCCTCACCGAGCGCGACGAGTTCCGCCTTGCTCCCTGTGACTACCACGGCGTAGATCAAGGCACCCGTCCCTTCGGCGTTGACGCGGGCCCTGTCGAGCCGCGCGTACAGGTCGACCATCGACTGGGCACGATTCTGCAGTTCCGCATCCTGTCCGACGTCCTGAGCGGTATGATTGCCAACAAAGTCACGAGCCCGTGTGGTTGTCCCGTCACCGGCGCCGTTCGAAAAGCCACTGGTGGTCTCCGCTCGC
>DAOUHG010000141.1:0-9610 GCA_034428835.1 Dehalococcoidia bacterium | reverse complement strand
GGGGGAGTGGGCAACCGGCGCCAACTTGGAAAAGGCCCTGGTGTTTTCGCTGGACCCGCCCGAAGTTCAGAAAGCTTTCGCGGGTGAGACTTCCGAAATGCTGGGCATGCCGATCGAGGTGGCGGCAAGCGGCCGAGAATTGGTGGAGAGCGTCGACATATTGTCACTTGCCACAACCGCCACGACGCCGATCATGGACGCGGGCTGGATCAAGCCTGGCCTTCATATTAACGGTATCGGCTCCCACGCGGTCGGCGTACGCGAGTTGGACACGGCGACTGTCGTCAAGTCGAAGTTGGTCTGCGACCAGGTGGACGCCTGCTTGGCCGAGGCGGGAGACATCCAGATACCTATAGAAGAGGGCGCACTGAACCCGGACGACATCTACGGTGAGATCGGCGAGCTAATCACCGGTGCAAAAGCGGGCCGTGAGAGCGATGACGAGGTCACGCTGTTCAAGAGCGTCGGTCTGTCGATTCAGGACATTTCGGCGGCACACTACGTGTACCAGCGCGCGCTGGAAGAGGGGGTCGGGACCGAGTTCGCGTTCTCATAGGCCGGATCTGCGTCCTTCATTTCACTTTTAGCGCGAGTGTTCAGATTCAGGGTTGACACGTCAACAGTCGTTCAGCAGAATTGCCAGGTCGCAGACAAGTACTTACAGAACCTGGACAAGTTTAAGGGCACATGGATGCGCCAGCCGCGAGTAGACGACCATAATGAGCGGGGACTCCGAGAATGGACTATCAGGGATCCTATAACTGGCGCATTTTGGCGTCTCTACGAGGACAATGACGAAATCGTCGACATACTCAGCGACTGCTGATGCTTCGGTGGCTCGATACTGGGCAACTGGCAGCAACCGAAAAGGAACGAGACACAAACGACATGCCTTCCCTATTTGACTTGCACGTCCACACCAATCAGGGAAGTCCGGACAGTGGGCTGGCGCCTCGGGAGATGGTGGACGATGCCAGGCGGCTCGGAATCACCGGGATCATGGTGACTGAGCATGACGGGTGGCCGCGGCACGATTTCGAGGCGTTCGAGCGAACAGTCGAGGACATCGTCCTGGTCAGGGCCCTCGAAGTGTACACGCCGCTAGGCCACGTCATCACGATGGGTCTGGAAGGCCACGTTGCAGGCTACGGAGACAACATTGAGGTCATTCGCATCCTGCGCCGAGAAGTGGATAGGGTTGGTGGCTTCATGGTCCTCGCGCATCCCTTCCGTTTCCTCTTCGATCTGCCGCACTACACTCAGAACATGCTGTTTCAGGAAGCAGACAAGATACCAAAGACGGCCGAAGAAGCATCCAAACATCCGGTCTTTGAACTTGTGGATGAGGTAGAGGTAGTTAACGGCGGCAATATTGAGGTTGAGAACAGGTTCGCGCAGGAAGTTGCTGCGATTCACGGTTTCTGGGGCACCGGTGGGTCAGACGCTCACTCGCTCGACGGACTTGCACGCGGAGTAACAGCGTTCAAGGGCGACGTCAGAAACGAGGCAGACCTGCTTGAAGCGCTGCGGGCGGGCGACTTCGCACCAATCGAGGACTTCCACATAGGCAAGCCGAGCAACTATGGGCGGGCGAGCTGGCTGAGGCCCGAGATGTTAGTCCGCGAGTCACAGCATGAGAGCGCTGCTGGCTAACGAGCCGCACGCTCGACCGGAGTTTACTCTCGCCCTTACTCTGTGACGCACGGAGTTTGCATTGCAATGAAAGCGTTGCTGGCTGACAGGATCGCTGACCCGGGTCCGTCGTTACTTAACGATGCCGGGATCGAGGTTGTCGCAGATCCAGACCTGACGGCTGTCACGCTGCCCGGAGGGGTGGCTAAGACGGCTGCTGATATCCTAGTGGTTCGAAGCACTCGCGTCAGCGGAGACGCACTTCGGGCTGGCCAAGTAAAGCTGGTCGTACGCGCGGGTGCGGGTTTCAATACGATCGACGTTGAAACCGCATCACAGTTGGGCATCATGATCGCGAACTGTCCGGGCAGGAACGCGACTGCCGTCGCCGAGCTCGCGTTTGGACTCATCATCGCTCTGGACAGGCACATCGCGGACAACGTGGGCGATCTGCGCTCAGGTCGCTGGAACAAGCTGGGATTCTCAGATGCGAATGGTCTAAGCGGCAGCACACTGGGGCTGCTGGGAGTGGGGCACATCGGACGTGCGATGATCCCCGTCGCTCGAGCGTTCGGCATGAGCGTGATGGGGTGGAGCAGGTCGCTGTCCCCTGCCCTTGCCGACACACTCGGCATCGGATACAAGTCGTCGCCTATCGAGGTCGCGCGCGATGCCGACACTGTCAGCGTTCACGTGGCGCTCACTCCTGAGACACATCACCTTGTAAACGCTGAGTTATTGAATGCAATGAAACCGGGAGCGTACCTCATCAACACTGCGCGCGCAGAAGTGGTTGACGAGGGAGCGCTGATCGAGGCTGTGAAGTCGAAGGGGTTGCGAGTCGGCCTGGACGTGTTCGAAGGGGAACCTGCCGCAGGTACGGGTGAGGTCGACAGCCCACTATTTGGCGTTCCGGGCATAATTGGGACACACCATATCGGTGGAGCAACGATGCAGGCGCACCGCGCTGTTGCCGAGGAGATGGCTCGGGTGGTCATTGAGTATGCGCGCACTGGGTGCGTGCTCAATCAGGTCGGGGGGTAGCTACCCGATCCCTTCAGATCAAAGTCCGTCCCGAATGTTTGGACTTACACCGTTCCTCTGAACGCGAATGCCTGCTCTTCCTTTGTTATGAACTCAAGTACGGCGGGTTGCCCGGCTTCAATGACCTTGGTGGCGGTCTGGATGGCAGGGATGATCTCTTCAGGTTTCTCTATTCGAGCGTTGTAGCTGCCCATAGCCTCGGCGACCTGGGCAAAGTTGCCGCCAGTATACTTGGTGCCGTATAGGTCATTGGCTGTGGGGAAGCTATTGGGAGAATATATTCCCATTGCCGAGTTGTTAAGGACGATGCTTAGAACCGGGATGCGCTCACGTACCGCCGTCTCGATGTCCAGTGCGACCATGCCGAAACCGTAGTCGCCAATGATGTGTACGGCGAGCTTGTCCGGGGCAGCCATTCTGGCGCCCATCGCAAGGCCGAGGCTATATCCGAGTTGAGTGGACTTGCCCCAGGCAATGAATCCCCTAGGAGATATGGTCTCGTAGAACGGTATGGTTTCGTCTCGGGGACTGCCTGAGTCATGGGTGACTATCGAGTTCTTGCGGTCGATTGTATTCATTAGGTCCCAGATGACACGATAAGGGTTGATTGGGACCTCGTCTGAGGTCAGCAGAGGAAGCCAGTCTCTCATCCACTCCTTGCGAACAGCCGCAATCTCGGTGGCGACTCCGCTTGATTCGACACGGCTGGCCTGGCCAAGCTGCGATTTGACCTCCCCAATTATCTGGGCGAGCACGAGTTTGGCGTCGCCGACTACAGCGTGATCGGGGTCATAGTCCTTGTTCACGTCGTCGAGGCTGTTGGTACAGTGGATGATGACCTTCGAATCGAACTGGTCGGCCCCAAAATGGATTCTGGTGAAGCTGCAGCCGATTCCAAACACAAGGTCGGCCCGTTCCAGGAAGTGGACCACTGGCCCGGTCGTAGTGCCGCTCCTGGTACCGAGCGACAGTGGGTGGTTTTCTGGGAAGGCGCTCTTGCCGGCCATAGTGGTCATCACTGGAGTCTGCGTGAGCTCGGCGAGCTCAAGTAGTTCGTCCCACGCCTCCGCGTACAGGACACCCTGGCCTGCCTGGATGATGGGACGCTCGGCCGACAACAGCATCCGTGCAGCCGCCCTGATGTCGTCTGGGTCTCCCGAGGACACGCGAGGCGTGACCGGGGTGTAGTTCAATAGATCATCGGGGAAGTCGCCCCTGAGAATATCTGACGGTATCTCCAGCAATACCGGACCAGGCCGTCCCATGCGGATTTGGCTGAAGGCCCGGCGCATCATCTCGGGGATCCTCTCGATCATGTTGATCTGGTCGGACCATTTCGTCACTCCGGCATAGCTCTGACTCGGGCTGAATGTCGGATGAACTCCGGCTCTGGCCCTGGGAGCCGAGGCTGGCAGCAGCAGTATTGGAACCGAGTCGGCGTACGCTTGAGCGACACCAGCGAAGGCGTTTTCAGCACCGGGACCTGCCTGCATGGAGAAGACCCCGACGCCCCGACCATTCGTGACGCGGCTGTAGCCGTCGGCAAGGTTGACGCCAACACGCTCCTGTCGGAAGATCATCGGCCTGACGCCGTGTACAGCCCCGGCTTCTTCCAGAGTATTCATGGGAATGACGCCCATGAAGTCCACTCCCTCTTGCTTCAGGATTCTCGCAATGGCATCTGCGCCCTTCATCTTTCGGCCTCCGGCATCGTGTACTCGGTGAACTAGTGAACTGTTGTGACATTGTGACACTCAAGGGGCCGGATTGCGAGTGCATTGCAAGGTCCAGAGCGTCTCTCACGGCTGTCGGTGTTCTTAGATTCCAGGACACAAGGACAGTGAGCGCAGGGCCTCATCCTGAAGAACGCACTTCCGGGTTCTTCTCGAATAGCCTTAACGGGTGGGACACTTTATAATCCGTGCTAGCATCCTCAGCTAACTCAGAATCAGGAGCGGACAATATGGCAGACGATACAATTCGCATCGGCTACGTGGGAGCGGGAGGCAACACCAGGCTCAGGCACCTTCCGGGATTCGCTGAGATCGATGGCGTGGAGAGCGTCAGCGTAGCCAACAGGAGCCGCGAGTCGAGTCAGCGTGTGGCTGACGAATTCGGTCTGAGCACGGTATACGACTCCTGGGAAGAGTTGATCGACGCGGACGACACAAACGCCATCTGCATCGGGACCTGGCCTTATATGCACAAGACATTGGTTCTCGCATCGCTCGCCGCTGGCAAGCATGTCATGACCGAGGCGCGCATGACAATGAACTCGGCCGACGCCCGCGAGATGCTGGAGGTATCGCTGGCATATCCTGATCTGGTGACACAGATCGTTCCAGCCCCACACACGCTCAGAGTCGACAATACGATAAAGGATATGATCTCCGATGGGTACTTTGGGGACGTGCTTTCCGCAGACATCACGGTTCACCAAGGCGACTTCGTCGACTATGATTCGGAGCTCCACTGGAGGCACAACCGGGACCTCTCCGGCAACAACATCATGCAGATGGGAATCTGGTATGAGGCAATCATGCGCTGGTTCGGACCAGCCGCGGCCGTTTCAGCCATTGGCCGGGTCACTGTTAAGCAGAGGAAGGGGTGGGACGGTGGTCTCGCGTACACCACCATCCCGGACCACGTAGAGATACTGATTGAGTTCGCCTCCGGTCCGGTAGCGCGCCTGCGGGTCAGCACTGTAACAGGTCTGGCTCCTGCAGACGGGGTATGGATCTTCGGCTCTGAGGGTACTGTCCATGTCGACTCGGCTTCCATGACCATGAAGGGCGGTCGTAGAGGAGACAGTGAGCTTTCGGAGATAGACATTCCTGTTGAGAAGCAGGGCGGCTGGCGCGTTGAGGAGGAGTTCATCAACGCGATCCGAGGACTGGAGCCGATCACCCACACAAACTTCTTCGATGGTGTTCGATACATGGAATTCACTGACGCGGTGACAATCAGCATACAGACCGGCGAGCGGGTAACCCTGCCGTTGGGGTAAGTCCTGATCTTGATACTCAGGAAGTGAGGAGCGTACGTGGACTACACAGACCTATTTACGAAGAACATGCCCGCGGAAATCGAAGGGCCTCCCGGTCAGGCAGAAGACACTAGGTTCACTTTCTCGGTGACCTACACAGATCGCGACACAATGCCGGTCGAGGGGTTCGTCGACGCGCTGGCTGACATAATGCCCCGTGAGGGAGTCGATCTTGCGAAGTACCCTCCGCCGCAGGGACACGTCGGGCTGCGCGAGTACATAGCAGAGGCGCTCCATAACAATAGGGGCATGAACGTGCCGGTGGACAACATCTTCCTCACCGCGGGCGCGGGAGGGGCCGTTGGGACGATCCTAGATGCCTTCATTGACGCCGGGGACACAGTGCTAGTCGAGGAGTTCTGCTACTCAGGCACGCTTGGCATGCTTCTTGGGAAGCGCGCCAATGTCGTCCACATTCGAAGTGACGCCAACGGCATGGACACCGACGCCCTCGAAGAGGCAGTAAAGGACCTTGTGGCACAGGGCACGCGTCCCAAGTTGATTTACACAATCAGCGTGTACCAGAACCCGATGGGAATGACACTGAGCGCTGACCGCCGGAAGCATATGGTGGAGATCTCTCAGACGTATGGCATACCAATATTGGAGAATGAGTCCTACGCCGACTTCCGAATTGACGGCGACCCGCTTCCACAGTCGATGTTCGGCATGGACGATCAAGACGGTGTCTCTCACGTTTCCGCATACACAAAGTTGCTGGGTTGCGGCCTACGACTCGGATTCGGTGTCGTGCCCGATCAGGTGAAGGAAGTGGTCGGGAAGTTACGGTTCGGCACGTCGCCAAGTCACCTGACTTCAATGGCTGTGTACGAGTATCTGAGACAGAACGGCGACGAGTACATCGAGGCTGTATCGCGGTCACTCGGCGCCAAGCGCGACGCCATGCTTGCGGCTCTCGGGGAGCACTTCCCGCCCAGTTGCGAGTGGAGCGATCCGCACGGCGGCATGATGTTGTGGGGTCGTCTACCGGAAGGCGCCGACACGTGGAACACGCTGGAGAAGGCGGTAGAGGCCGGCGTCAAGTACAACCCAGGAGCCGTGTACAGGGCGACCAGGTCCCCTAACAACTACATGCGCCTTACGTACAGCTACCACAGCACGGACGAGATCACCGAAGGTATCGAGATCCTAGCAGGCGTGTTCGAGCGAGAGGGCATGTTCGACAACGCCTAGGTGCTGAAGAGTAGATTGTTGCCTAGCGGCGTGTAGAATTACGCGGGCATAGTCGCCAGTTCACCTGTGACCAGACGTCCATAAGGAGAAAACTTAATGCCGGAAAAGAGCAAATTCAGCTTCGAAAGTCTGTACTCCAAGCACGCGCCGGAGGGAAGGCCAAGGGCTGGGTCGGTCAAGCGCGGGAAGTACGACTTCGCCGTCGCTTACCCTGACCCCAAGTCGATACCGTTCGACGGACTTGTGGACGGACTCCAACAGGCACTCTCCGAAGAGGGAGAGGACTTGGCAATGTACGCCCACCCGCAAGGTTACAGGCCGCTGAGGGAGTTCGTTGCAGGCAAGCTGTCCCGGGAACGCGACATTCATGTGTCGCCTGACGAAATCATACTGGGAGACGGTTCCGGTCAACCGATTCACATGTTCCTGGAAGTTCTAATTGACCCCGGAGATGTCGCACTGACCGAGGACTATGTGTACGCCGGTACTCTCGGGCAGCTCAGGCGGTTCGGCGCGGACGTGCGTGGCGTGGAGACCGACGAGGAAGGAATGGTTCCAGACGCGATCGAGTCAGCCATCGAACGTGCGACGAGCCAGGGCCGAAAGCCGAAGCTGATATACACTATCCCCACGTACCAGAATCCCCAGGGCTGGACGATGACGCTGGAACGGCGCCAGGCGATGGTCGAGATCGCGAACCGTCACGGTGTGCCGATTCTTGAAGACGACTGCTATGTCGATCTCCGGCTAGACGGCCCCGAGTCGCCTACTTCGATCCATTCGCTAGACGAGACCGGTAGCGTAATGTACGTGGCATCGTTCTCCAAAATCATCGCTCCTGGGATGCGGATCGGCTACGGCACTGGGCCTTCAGAGGTGCTCGACAGGACGTTGGTTGCAAAGAGCGGCGGTTCTGTGAATAGCTTTGCGTCCTACGCCGTGCATAGATATTCGATAGGCCAGCTTGACTCGCACATCGAGGAGATCAACGAAATTCAGCGTACGAAGCGGGATGCAATGGTGGTGTCGCTTGGAGAGAACTTCGGAGACCGTGCCGAGTGGAGCAATCCTAACGGAGGTCTGTTCGTCTGGTTGAAGATGCCGGACGGCAGCGATCTGACATCCATTCGCGACACGGTGCTGAACGACTACGATGTTGGATATCTCCCAGGCGTCAACTTCTCACCTGAGGGCAACACGGGCCACAACTACGCACGACTGTGCTTCGGCTACAACCAGCCCGACGAGGTCTACGAGGGCATCGCGCGCCTGGCAGAGGCATTTGAGAAGGAAGGGGCATTCTGACATACCAATCCTTAGTCGCTTCTGACTTTGCCGGCGACGGATAGCAATAGGGCGAGGTGTTACCCATGCGCATCTGTTCGTTTCTTCCAAGCGCCACCGAAATAGTTTACCTGCTCGGACTGGGCGACGCGCTGTACGGCGTGAGTCACGAGTGTGACTTTCCACCCGGAGCCTCCGACAAGCAGAAGGTGGTCCGAAGTCGTATCGACTCCTCCTCAATGACGAGTCAGGAGATCGACGCAGCCGTTACGGGCATGATGATGCGTGGCGAGAATATCTACTCAGTGGATGAGGACGCGCTGGCCGACGGTCGACCCGATCTTGTCGTAACGCAGCAGCTGTGCGAAGTGTGCGCAGTCTCTTTCGAGGACGTTCAAGAGGCCGTCGGACGTCTGGAAGTCTCACCCACTGTGCTGTCCCTGGACCCGCACAGTGTGGGTGATGTTCTCGAAGACATCCTGCGCGTGGGTCAGCACACCGGTACACAGTCCGTGGCCCACGTCGCAGTCTTCAACCTGCGGGCCAGAATCGATGTGATTCGGAGGGCAGTCGCAAGCTCAGAGGCTAGGCCCCGCGTAGCCTGCATCGAGTGGATGGACCCAGTGATCGCCGCTGGGCACTGGGTACCGGAGATGGTACAGATCGCGGGCGGAATCGACGCGCTGGTGGAACCAGGCGCTCCATCACCCCGACTCGACTTCGATCGTTTGGCCGATTCCAGCCCCGACGTGGTGGTGTTGATGCCATGCGGGATGGACGTGGAACAGGCAAAAGCGGAGTTCGACGCCCTACCCGACCGGTCCAAGTGGGAGAACCTGACTGCTTTCAGGAATGGACGCGCCTACGTCGTGGACTCCGGGGCGCTGTTCAGTCGCAGCGGCCCGAGGCTGGTCGACGGCCTAGAGGTTCTGGCTCGGATCGTGCAACCTGAACTTTTTGGAGATCAGCCATCCGCGGACTTCTGTTTGCGACTGTAGTTCACATGTCCAAAAGGGTAACAAGTCCGCAGCAGAACGGATTGTGGTCCGCAGCCGACGCCTAAAAGCCTGTTCGGCTCACTGGGCAGGAGATCCTTACTGCCGGCTGAAGCGGTTCATCATCTCCAAGTTCATTCGCCGGCGGAGGCCCGCGTAGGCTCGCTTCAATACTTCAAGCTCGGCGGTCAACCTGCTGGCGGCAGATTCCTGCTCCAGGAGTCGTTGCTTCTCACCCAAGTCCATCTGAATGGAGTTGGCAATGTGATAGGACAGTGCCTCCGGGTCTGACGGTACGCGTGTCTGGCTGACCCAACCTCCTGAAACTCCAACGGACGCTTGGGCGTATTTGGAAAATGCGTCAGTGACTTCATGAACCAGTTCGTCTGACGATTCCAAAGCCGGGTTGGTCTCT
>DAOUHG010000140.1:0-23091 GCA_034428835.1 Dehalococcoidia bacterium | reverse complement strand
CGTGTAATGCCGCCGTATTCTCCCTCACCCGGGTCGATGGATTCCCGCTTTCGCGGGAATGACGGACGGGGGTCTACGCATGAGAATGTGTCATGGTAGATTTGTGGCGTAGTCAAAGCGAATTGGTATTAGCAGGCGTCCTTGGGAGCGCGGACAGGATGCCTACTATAGGCAACTCAATGCAGTTGTCCTTCTGCCGGGCTCACCATGACACGGATGCGGACGATACACTCGTGTTCCATAGGTGGCGTATTTACCAATTTGTGACAAGTTTCAGCCATCCCACAAATATCGGACGGTTGATCTTCAGTGTGCTACACTAAACCATATGGTACAACGTGGAACAACAATAGAGAAAGTAGCAACGCAAGCACAGTACACAGCTACCAAGACTCGTTCAAACCGTCCTGGATGGAGCGTGACCTTTCGACATCCTCTTCGCAATGATTCCAATGGTAAGCGTGGATTGAAAGTCCGGCGAGGTCTTGGCACAACAGACGCAGACGAGGCAGACAGACTTGTCGATCAACTCAATCTCCTGCTAAGTGATCGGGGATGGTGGAGTATCGACAGGCGGCACGAGGCTGAGCGGAAATTCGACAGCGCCATAGTATCCGCATTTTTCGACCATATGGAGGTTGGCAGGATGGACTTTGTTGAGTTGCGTGAGTCGTACATCCCACTACCTACCAGAGGCGACGGCTATGCACGGGTCATGTTAGTAGGCACAACCGGGGCCGGCAAGACTACGCTGCTCCGTAATCTTATCGGTTCCGATCATAGACGTGACCGATTCCCATCGACGGCACCAGGCAGGACGACGACGGCCGACATTGAGATCATCACTGCCGATGGCCAGTTCGAAGCGGCAGTCACATTCATGCGTGAGCATGAGATTAGGATTCATGTCAGCGATTGCTTGGAGGCAGCATGCCTCGCTTACATTGAGGGTGCAGAAGATAAGGAGATCGCGAATAAACTACTGTCTCACCGAGAGCAGCGATTCCGACTCTCCTACACACTAGGCGCGTGGAATATGGAAGCGTCTTCGTCCGAACCGGACTTCTCATTTGACTTTGAGGAAGTTGAGGACGAACTGCCAGAAGGGGATAGCGTAACAACTGATGAGCGAGATGAAAATAACCGGAGGCTTCGCGAGTATGTGTCAAGTGTGAAGGAAGCCGCATCGGCGGTCGAAGATGCGACCGCCGCAAATCTGGGTCCTTTAGCTGATATAGACAAGGCTGATGATCGCGATGCCTGGATCGCACTATTGTCTGAGAACATTCTCGCCAATGAGCAGTTTGAATCACTGTTGCGCGACATCATGGATGACATCGAACGACGGTTTAACTTGATAGACTCGGGAGAATTCAGTCGCGAGGGAGCCAAGGGCTGGCCGACATTGTGGTATTACGAAGATGACAACCGTGACACATTCTTGAAGCAGGTTCGGTGGTTCTCAAGTAACCACAAAGGGCAGTTTGGTCGCTTGTTGACTCCTCTGGTAAATGGTGTACGTGTAAAGGGTGCGTTCTATCCAAGTTTCGACCTAGGTCGTGTTACTCGCCTTGTACTAATTGACGGTCAAGGGCTCGGGCACACTGCAAAGTCTGTATCCAGCATTTCGACACACATCACAAGCCGGTTCTCTGAGGTTGACGTGGTGATGCTAGTTGACAATGCTAAACAGCCCATGCAGGCTGCGCCACTGCAACTCTTGCGAGCGATCGGAGACAGTGGCTATGCCGACAAACTGGTACTTGCATTTACTCACTGTGACCAAGTCAGGGGTCCTAACCTATCCTCTTTCGGAGACATGAAAGATCACGTCATGGGAACGGTAGGTGATGCTGCCAGTAGTTTGCGGGAGTCCTTGGGTGATTCGCTTGCTAAGATGCTGGAGCGCCAGATTGGAGACAATACTTTCTTCCTTGCTGGTCTGAATCTCTCCGCGAGCAGGATACCTCCCGTCTTCACAGATGAGATGAGGGAACTGCTGAACCGCATAGAGAGTGCTCAGACTTCTGAAGAATCGGTACCGGTTGTCCCTCAATACAATGTCGCCAGACTAGATATGGCGATCAGGGATGCGGTGGACGGTTTCTTTGAGATATGGGATGGTCGTCTTGGCATAAAATACTCCAGCAGATATCCCAAGGAACACTGGACGCGCATCAAGGCGTTGAGTCGTCGTCTGGCTTACGCGTGGGATATTGAGTATGACGACCTGATGCCTGTCGGGGATATGGCAACGCAACTCCAAAGTTACATATCCCATTTACTGGACAATCCAGACGGTTGGACCGGGGAGCCTAAGGATCAGTCAGAGCGCGACGCGGCGATCAACCTGATGCGACAGTTGGTGTCTGCTCCAATACGGAAGTTAGCAAACGATCGCCTGTGCAGCCAACTCAGCGCGTGGAATACTGCTTATGAATTCTCAGGGGTCGGATCCAGCTACTCGAGAGCTGAAGAGATTGACCAGATTTACAACAGGGCGGCTCCGGCTATCAGATCCATCGCCATTAGTGAACAGACACGAATATTCAGAGATGCTGTCCAGCAAATTGTCCTCAATGCGATTGAGGAATATGATCGAAGGTCGTCCTAGCCTCAACATCAAGTACGGTCAGACTGACACTTAAGTCATATCAAGCATCACGCTGACTCATGAAAACCGGGCCTACTGATCAATCACCGACCCGTCCTCGTGCAGGCGGGTGGATACAGCTCTGGGAGTGAACGGGTGTCGTTCGGCGGCGTCCTCGGCTAGCTCGATACCGATGCCGGGCGCGTCGGGGATGATCAGGTAGCCGTTCTCTTGGACAACAGCGGACTTAACTATTTCTGACTTGGGCGGCTCATGCTCGCCGGTTGGGTACTCCTGGAGCGCGAAGTTGGGTATGCAGGCCGCAATCTGCAAACAGGCGGCAGTACTTACAGGACTCAGGGGATTGTGGGGCACAACGCCCACGTAGTGGGCCTCGGCCAACGCGGCGATCTTCTTCGCGTGTGTGATGCCGCCCACCATGCACACGTCGGGTCGGACGTACTGTACCGCGCCACGCTTCAGCAGCATCTCAAACTCGTGGATTGTGTGCAGTCGCTCGCCGGTGGCGATGGGGATGTTGATGTGCTGGGCTACCAGCTCCATTGCGTCGAAGTTGTCGGGCAGGATCGGATCCTCGTAGAAGAAGGGATAGAACTGCTCGATGCCTCTAGCCAGTGCGATCGCTTCGGCGGGTGACAGACGACGATGTATCTCGATGCACAGGTCCACATCGTCGCCTACTGCGTCGCGGTACATTCCGACGGCTTCGATTGCTTCCTTGATCTTGTTGGCGTGGGTCTTGAAGTAGGGAACGTCCCGCTGTTCGTCCAAGAAGGGCGTAAGGTGTCCGACGGCGGTGAACCCCATCTCCTTGGCGTCCTTGATGCCCTTTACCAGGGTCTCCCTTGTGTCGCCGAAGACGTGGTAGTAGACTCGTGCCTTGTCGCGCACCTTGCCTCCAAGAAGCTGGTACGTCGGCACGCCGAAGTTCTTGCCTGCGATGTCCCACATGGCGATGTCGAGTGCGCTCAGCGCGCCCATTATCGCGGCGCCTCTGAAGTGAGAGAACCGGTACATGTACTGCCAGTGGTGCTCGATTCGCAGAGGGTCTTTGCCCACGAGGTAGCGACCATACAACTCTATAGCTGCCTTGGACGCCTCGAGATAGCCCCACGCTCCTGACTCGCCGACTCCGGTGATGCCCTCGTCGGTGTGGATCTTGGCGAACAGGTACCTGCTGACGCCGATTGCTTCCACTTTGGTTATCTTCATCTGTGATTCTCTCCCTAGATGGAATGCGACCGCCCTATCCTATACCAGAGAGATGATCTCTCTCGCCAGTGTCATTCCGCACATGACTAGTATCGCCGCTACGGTCACGTTGCGAAAGACTGACTCATTCATGCGTCGCACTAAGTGCGTTGCAAGATAGAATCCCAGTCCCACAGGAACGGCGACTGATGCGATCAACCATAGGCGTTCCGGTGTCATCAGGCCTGCCACTGCGTAGCCGATTACTCCTGCGGCCTCGACGGAAAGGAAGTAGAGCGACAGTGCACCGCGCACGGCGTTCCTGCTCCAATTCTGTGAGAACGCGTACAGCGCCATCACGGGGCCGCCAATACCCAGTGCGTTCAACGTGATGGAGACTCCGAATGCGACCACCAGGCCGGCGATCATTCCTCGCGGTATGGGGGCCTCAGCCCGGGAGACGACCATGATCGTCAGCAATATAGTCACAGCGGAGATCGCGATCTTAAGTAGGTGGGAGTCCGTTTCTTTGAGCACGAATACGCCCACCGGAACGGCCGCGATGCCGGCCAACGCCATGGGGCCTACGCGCCTGACAGGAAGCTCGTCCCGGTTCTGGGCGACGATCAGGACGAAGAGCAACAGGGAGACCGTGTTGACGACTACTATGACAGTCTGCGGATCGAAGACGAACAGCAGTAACGGAATGGTCGTCATCCCTATTCCGAACCCGACTGTGGAAAGCACAGTCGATCCCAAGAACATGACGACGGCCGCGATTGCGGACTCGATCAGACCTGGCATGTAAGGCCAGTGTTTCCTATGTCACGCTACGGTACGGCTTTGCCCGCGAGTACTCCGGTGCATCGCTCGCTATCCACAGCCACCTGGCCGTTAACCAAGACGAATGGTATCCCAGTCGGGAATTGGACGGGATCGTCGTAGGTCGCGTTGTCGATCACATGCTCAGCGTCGAAGACGACGATGTCGGCGTACCTGCCGCGCTCTACTCGGCCGCGGTCGGTCAGGCCGAATCTCTGGGCGGCGTTGTCGGTCATCCGCTGAACAGTCTGTTCCAAGCTGATGATGGGATGCTTCTTTCTGAGTCGTCCCAGGAACCGTGGGAAGCAGCCGTAGGCGCGTGGATGGGGCATTGAGCCGATTGGAATGGCGTCGCTGCCGACCATGTAGTCTGTGCGTGACAGGAACTCCATTGCGTCTCTGCTGATCTGGTCCCAGATGCGTACGCTGTCGGGCGGGGCGCCGCGATAGCAGATCTGGCCGTCCTCTTCTTCGAGTAGGTCTATCAGAGTCTCTCCAAGGCTGTCGCTGCCCCGGAGCGCAGCCACGTCCGGGAGGCTCATGCCCTCGAGGTCCTTGTTCACCTTCATGTAGGTGAAGACCGCGTCGTTGAGGCTTCGCCGAGGATTATCCTCCAACTCCCTGACCAGGCGGCTCCGTCTGCGCCCGTCGCGAAGCCTGGCCATGATCGCGTCGGGGCCTCCTTCGTGGACGTCGCTCGGAAGGAAGCTGAGTGGGAACGAGCTTCCGGTCGGGTAAGGGTAAAGCTCCAGAGTGCAGTCCACACCTTCGGACTTGGCCTGATCGATCAGCGCCATCTGCTCGGCGACCTGACCGGCATTGGACGCCTGTGTCCGGTAGTGTGAGAAGTGGACCTTGACACCCGCCCTACGTCCGATCTCGAGTGCTTCCGGCACACCGCCTCCTCCAAAGCCGCGGTCGGTATTCACGTCTCTCAGGTGTGTGGTGTAAACGCCGCCATACTCGGCGACCACCTCGCAGATCGCCACCAACTCGTCGGTGTCGCTCCAAGCATTGGGATGATACGACATGCCGGTCGCAAATCCGACGGCACCCTCTTCCATGCCCTGGCGCACCATATCGAGCGCCTTCGCCAGAGGGTCTCCGCGCAGCGGGACGTCGTTGAATCCAACGGTCTCCAATCGGATCGCCCCGTGCGCGATGTTGTAGGCCGTGTTTATGGAAACCTTGCCGTCGTAGTGAGACCTGAACGCTGCCACGCTCGACATGTCCAGGTCATCGGGCGGCTCGCCCAGAATGCCGGACAGGTATCGCCTGTACGTGCGGTAGTTGTTGGGAGACATAGGTGCATAGCTCAGGCCGTCCTGTCCGAGGATCTCGGTTGTGATTCCCTGGCGCAGTCCGTTGGCGTGTTGAGGGTCGATCAGCAGGACACCGTCGGAGTGCGCGTGGGTGTCTATGAATCCAGGCGCGACGGTGAGTCCGATCGCGTTGATGACGCGACGCGCCTCCGATGTGGCCAGATCGCCGACGGCAGTTATTCGGTCGCCGCCGATTCCCACGTCCGCCCTGAAAGCGCGCCTGCCGCTTCCGTCAACTACGGTTCCGCCCGAAATGATTACATCAAACATGGCTGACCTCAAAAGATAATCGGTCCGACCGAATCAACTCTTTGACAAAAGACCAAGGGCATCCTGGTCCGTGCGGGCCTGTTCGACCCGACCTGCCAGGATGCCCTGAAATTGCCTACTCAGGTGGACGCTCTTGGGGGCTAGATACCGCGGTCCATTCCCATGTCAGCGGCTTCCTGCCTCGTCTCGATCGACTCTTCCATGTGGCTCCTGAACTCGTCCCACATCTCGTCGTCGGTGTGACCGTTGCCATTGCCGTTGCCATGGCCATTGGTCCCGCCGTGGATGTCCATCAGCTTGTTTCTGAACTCGACGAAGATCCAGTCCTCGGCCCTGCCCTGAGGCATGTCGAAGAAGTCCCTCTTGAAGCTCGGAAGCTGACCGGGGCCGAAGTAGCCCTTGTCAGACAGGGCGTAGCCCTCGAGGTTGTCCGTCCCTTTGCCCAGAATCTCTCCATCTGTGGCGACGTAGTGTTCCATGACCGGCTTCATGCCGTACTTCTGGATCGGGCAGACCTTCATGCAGACGCCGCAGCCCTCGTACCTGGCCATGACAGGTCGGCAGCGCTTGAAGACCAGCTTGTTCTTCTCGACGCCCCTGTACCAGACCTTGTCCGGCATCAGTGCGCGACCAGGGCACCGGTCCACACAGACTTTGCACTCCTGGCAGAACTGGTGGATTCCATAGTCGATCGGCTGGTCATGGGTGACGTTTGCGTCCGTATAAATGATCTGCAGTCGTGCCCTTGAGCCGAAGTGCGGCGAAAGAAGCTGGCCGTTCGCTCCAAGCTGGCCGAGGCCCGCCGCCACAAACATCGGGATCATTGGGCCGTAGTGCCACGTCGGGCCGGAGACCTGGACGTTGTAGCCGAGCGACCTGATGTACTCGGTCAGCTCCATGGTCAGCGGACCCTGGTTGAAGTAGGTGCCGAAGTGGGTGTCCTCGGCCTCCATGCTGGGGATGGTCTGAGTCTTGCGGTAGTCCTGCTCCAGTGCAAGGCAGATCGCGTTGGGCAGATCGCGTCGCAGTTGAGGCTTTCGGCTCGCGTAGACGTAGTGACCGTCGTTCTTGGTGAATCCGACTTCGCCGTAGCCGAGTTCCAGCGCCCTTTGGCGAATGAGCTCGGTGACGTCTTCACCGGTGGGGGTTCCCATCGGCTCAAGCTCGCCGCTTGTCCTCACCCACTCGACGATCGGTTCCATTTCCTTCTGGTGCTCGTCGAAGAACTCTATCGACTCAGGAGTGTAGGACTCGCGCTCCTGGCGAGCCCAGTCAACAGACGCGCTCTCCTCGATCGCCATGTTCTCGATCGGATACTCTCTGCTGAAGAAGGTAACATCCTTGTCCCTGGTCGGAATTCCCGGGGTGGTTACCAAGTCTTCCGGTACCGGGATAGTGTAGGTAGCGTGCCCCACTTTTCTGCCTGGACGCTCTATGTAATGACTTACTGCTTTAGCCACAACAATCCCCTCCTTAAAGAGAAATCCTGCGCGTGTTACGCGCTCTATGAGCCATAGTCGCTGGCCTGCGGCCCAATCTATCAGAAACTCTTCTATTACGCAAAGGTAATTCAGAACTTCGGTTTCACGAACATTCGAGTACAATTGGCGCCAGAATCTGACGCTCGGAGAGTTCCAAAGTGAAGATTACGAAAGTAACACCATGGATTATCAGCTTCCCCTGGGAGATGCGAATTGGCGTCGACCAGGAGCCGATAGTGCATGACCGTCAGCTCGTGCTGGTACAGGTCGATACGGACGAGGGCATTACGGGCTGGGGCGAGGTAACAACCTACCCGGGTCCGGTGGCGAACAGGGCGGTCGCGGCGATGATAGGGCAGGTCAGCGAGTTTCTAGAAGGGGAGAGCACCAATCACTTCGAGCGGTTGTGGCAGAAGATATTCCGGTCGTTTACCTACGTTGGCACAAGGGGCGCCACGACCGCGCTCATCAGCGGGATCGACATCGCATTGTGGGACATCCGGGGCAAAGAGCTTGGACTCCCAATCTACGAGTTACTGGGTGGACCGGTACGGGACAGGATCGCGCTGTACACTCATCCGCCCGAACCGAGAAACATACCGGACGCTATCGCCGACGCTCAGCAAATCGTCGATGCAGGGTATGAAGCGTTCAAGTTCGATCCGATGATGCGCTTCATCCCGGGTGGCAATGACGGCTTCCTGGACGGGCAGCTCAGCCGGGAAGGGATGGCCACTGCCGACGAAATCGTGGGGGCGGTGCGAGACGCGATCGGGCCGGACATCGAGATTTTGATAGACGCGCATGGCATGTACAACGTGCCGACCGCCATAGAGCTGGCTCAACGCCTCGCCAAGCACAACATTCACTGGTTCGAGGAGCCGGTTCCGGTGGAGAGCTACCGCGCTCTGCAGCAGGTGCGGCGTGAAATACCAGTCAAGATCTCAGTTGGCGAACGTCTTCACACGCGCTGGGAGTTCGTCCCGATACTGGAGAACAATCTCGCCGACTTCATTATGCCGGACGTCACATGGACTGGTGGGATCACCGAGCTCAAGAAGATTTCGACGATGGCAGAAGCGTACTACGTTCCGGTGTCACCGCACGACGCGAGCGGGCCGATAAACGTGCTCGCCGGAGCGCACGTGATGATGACCACGCCCAACTTCTACAAGCTCGAAACGATGCGATACGACCTCGGCGCGTACGGAGCGTTCATAGAGCCGGGGCTAGACATTCGCAATGGTGACCTGTTCGTGCCTGAGGCTCCCGGCCTGGGGGTGGAGATCGACATGGACTTCCTGAGGTCGCATGTAGTGTTTGGCGGGCGGTGACTTTCAGGCTTCATCTATCACTCATTGCGAAGAATAGACTGTTCCCGAAATCCAGCCCATCCCCCGTGTCATAGTGGTCTTCGACCCGCTCGAATCCCGTGAACATCCACCGGAGCCACAGTGTACATTCGCAGTCCCAGGCCCAGTGGTATGTCCAGCCAGCTTCTGACTCGACACGCACCTGGTCTGTGGTCAGGTATCCGCCGAACGGCAGGTGGACGGCGTCCCAGTCCACAGCGACCTTCGACCAGTCCGCCTCCAGTCGTCCCGGGGTGCCTGAGAAGTCCGGGGTCGCGCCGGGATGACGTTCGTCACCGGACGCCGGGTACTCGACACATAGCCTGTGCCAGTCGTGCGCGCTATGGATCTCAAGTATGCGCGCGGCATCGTCGATGACCATTCTCCAGACCGCATACGGTGGACTGCCGAATCCGGGTCGGAAGTCGCCAACCCCGTCACAGATCGCCGCCGACATTGGCGATATGTCTCCGATCAGCGTCGATGTGAACATTCCATCCCGGGTCTTCTGCGCGTAAAGCTCCCAGCCGTCGGAAGGCTCTAAGGGAACGATCAGCGACTCTCTCTCGGGAGGACTTCCATCGTCCGATACCCAGATCTGCCGATCTCTGTCCAACGGCTCGAACCACCAGGACGCGCTGTCTTGTCCCATGACGTCACGCAAGAACTCCCGGTGTTTGGGCGATTCCTTGTCGAGGTAGGCGAGTATGTCGTTCCTGTCACCACGCCACACTTCGATTTCGTCCGATGCTGCCGTGCACAGCCAGACGCTGGTCTGCGGCACAGCCAGATCTTCCGTACTCATCCCCGATCTTGCCCCGACCGTAGCAAACGCTCTACCAACCGGGGAGGTCAGCATCGCGTCGAGCTTCTCATCGAGATTGCGCGTTCCGCCGTCTGCACGCCACTGAATCGGCCCGCCGTCACCCACTGTGGGCTTTTTGATACCGGATTCGGCGCGCTTGCGGTCTCGGACCGTGACTCTCTCGGCCCGCGTTTGGCCTCTGGAATCCGCTCTGATCCCGAACGCCCATGAGGTGCTGTGGTGTGTGCTGCCTGGCGACAGGATCCCGAACCACCTGGCTTGCAGCACCACATAGGATGCCTCCTGCATTGGAGGTAACTGGATATCCAGCCACCACCAGCCGCCGCCGTCTGCCTCTTCGAAGACGACTTCGTAGCCCTCCGGTTCACTATTCCCCAGCGCTAGCCATTCGAGAACGGGGTCGAAGTCGGACGGGTTCTCAGCGCCCAGATCGAATATCCGCATCACCGTTATGGATGTGGGAATCGCCGCGCTGTGAATCTCGAACCTCACCCTGTCAACTTCCTCGATGGCAAGCGTGTCGATATCGGAGGTATCGAACGGGTCCTCAGGACGGAGCGACTCCTCGCGACCCTCGACAGTCCAATCGTAGGCGATCAGGCTTCCGGGCCATCGCCTAACGAGTTGGGAGGCAGGTTCGTCTCCTGTGGCAGCCGGCACGGACATGAACACGTCCGGTGGGCGCGGCGGAGGCGGACCCCACTTCGGATCATCTGGATCGATCTGCTGCAAACTGGCTCGGTACATTTAGGCTGCCTTATGGGAGTGTTTTTCATACTATGGCGATGCAGCGTCAACCGCGTGACCCCGGGTCTTTCGATTATCGTTCCGGCCTGCTTCTCTATTGTCATGCTGAGCTTGCCGAAGCATCTGGTCAGCAGACCCTTCGATTCCCTCAGAGCCTGCCCCAGACTCGATCCGGAGGTGACAGATTGGGGAAACCGAAAGACCATGCTGCATGACCGGATGTGTCTTGACCGTGCGCGCCACGAAGTTAGTCTTGTGGGCATCTCAGGGAGCAGTCAACACTCGGACGGGGTTTCCGCTCAGGAATGCCCTGATGTCCTCGACGGCGTCGCCGTAGAAGACGCCGTAGGTCTCTGATGTAACGTAACCCATGTGCGGGGTGAGGACGGTGTTTGGCAGAGACCTGAGAGGGTGGTCCACTGGCAGCGGCTCGTTGTCGAACACGTCCAGGCCGGCTCCGGCTATCGTGCCTCTAGTCAGCGCATCGGTCAGGGCGGCTTCGTCTACGATCGGTCCGCGTGATGTGTTGACCAGGTAGGCGGAGGGCTTCATCAAGGAGAGCTCCGTGGCTCCAATCAGGCCGCGTGTCCGTCCGCTGAGCACAAGGTGGATCGTGGCAACGTCGGACTCGGACAACAGCTCGGTCTTCGTCACGAGGGTCGCGCCGTACTCTGCGGCACGTTCAGCGGTCAGATTCTGGCTCCACGCGACTACTTTCATGCCGAACGCGTTGCCGACAGTCGCCACCTGAGAACCGAGCCTGCCGAGTCCGATCATGCCAAGCGTCTTGCCGTGCAGTCCCTCGCCCATTGTCACTTGCCAATGTCCCTGGCGCGTTGCCTGATCTTCCGTCGGGATTTTTCGGAGTAGGGCGAGGATCAGGCCCCAGGTCAGCTCCGCGGTCGGGTAGGGCACGCCATCCGTGCCGCACACTGTGACACCGTTGTCGTGTGCGGCGACGACGTCGATTGAGGCGTTTCGCATTCCAGTTGTAACCAGCAGCCGGAGTTTCGGAAGCCGATCCAACAGGGACTGCGGGAACGGGGTCCGCTCCCGCATGGCGACAACGATTTCGAATGGCTCAAGTCGACTTGCTACGTCGTTCTCGACTGATAAGTGATCTGAGAATACGTCTACAACGACTTCTGATGGAAGCGAGTCCCAGTCTGCCATGTCGCGCGCGACAGACTGGTAGTCATCAAGGACGGCAACTCTAGTCAATGGTAGCTCTTTAGTTCATGTATCAGCTGTGATGGGCAGTGCACTACTTACGACCTCAGCTTCGTCAGGCCACGCGACAAGCACTCACGAAACGCGTCCGTGTCCCGTACCTCTGGCAAGAGTCTTGGAGGGGCAGGCTTGTCCATTGGAGATATCAGCTCCAATTGCCACCAGCCGACGTCGTGCCATGCGCCGAGCTTGTAGCCGACGTTTCTGTATGTCCCGATGTGGAAGAAGCCCATGCTCTCATGTAGGCTGATGCTGCCTGGATTCGGCAGCGCGATGCCGCCGTAGGCGTTCATATATCCTTGGAAGCGTAGGCATTCGAACAGCGACGTGTACACGGCCGACCCGACGCCATGTCTCCTGTAGTCGGGATGTACGTACACGGTCACTTCGACAGACCACTGATATGCCTCCCTCGTCCTGAGTGGACCGGCGTAGGCGTAGCCTGCCACGTAGCCGCCGATCTCGCAGACGAGCCAAGGCGCTCGCTCCAGAGTGGACCGGACTCGAGACCTGAACTCGTCTACAGACGGAGGGTCAAGCTCGAACGAGATCGCAGTCTTCCGCACGACGAGCGCGTAGATTGCCAGCATTGCCTTGGCGTCGGCCTCGGTTGCGAGTCTGATGTCATGCTTCTCAGTCATATTTATCACCCCTATGGTACACTCGTTCCAAGGTACAAAACCGATTCGGAGGTCTTGAAATGGTAACTCCAAAGCAGCTTGGGCACCTCGTAATCAGGGTAAGGGACTTGGAGAAGTCAGAGCAGTTCTACACCAGCGTGCTGGGTCTGAAAGTGATGAACAAGCGGCCCGGCGTGATGACGTTCATGAGCGCAGACGCGGGTATGTCGCACGAACTGGCGCTGGTACCTGTGGGCGAGGAAGCCCCGGGCCCGGAGTCCACCAGGGTCGGGCTGTTCCACATGGCGTGGGAGATGCAGTCGTTCGACGACCTCAAGAGGCTCTACACAGTTATCAAAGAGAACGACATCAAGGTCGACAACGTGGGAGACCACGGAATCTCGCTAGGGGTATATTTCTCCGACCCGGACGGCAACGAGATCGAGGCATACTACGAGATGCCCAAGGACGAATGGCCGGCAGAAGGCGATCTGTTCGAGGGCGCCTTCCCTGGCAGCCTAGAGGACTGACCAGACTCGATCCAAATCTGCGTGAGCTTCAAGTAGCTCACCGAACCTTGCTACTTTGGCGACCGTGTCCATCCTGGCCGACGAGGTAACGTTGTTCAGGAGCGACATGGTCGTCAGTGTGTCCGACTCGACTACCATTACCGGCGTCTCTTCCTCTTGGGCCTCGTAGCTGATGTACTCGATGGGGTCGATGCCTCCGGTCAGCACGAGGCATGAGACAGAAGCGTTCAACGCCGACATCTGAATATCCGGACGGTCGCCGCGCACGACCACTGCGTTCTTGTCGTAGAGGCCGAACCTGAGCTCGCCGGAGTCGAGACTCATGCAGCCCACCTGGAACTGTTCAATTGGGCTGTTAATGTCCCCTTCATCCACAGCGTATCGGCCTCCGAGGCCCGACCTGACCTGATCCACGGTGACGGATAAAAGAGCGCGGTCTTCAGGAATCATTCCGATCAGTTCGATCTCTGCCTCGTCGAACGATGGGGCGATGCCGTCGGTAGCTTCGACGCCCATGTAGCGCGTGACGCCGTTTACGAGTACGCTTGCCAGACGGTCGCCAAGAGCGTCGCTCCATGCTGAAATATCCGTAGCTCGTAGCCCTCTGTAAGCGGGCGTGATGACGAGTGCGCGCGCGTTCAGAGCTTCAGCGATGCTGGCCACACCTGCCGCTCCGACCTCGGATGGGACCTCAAGGATATTCAAGGACTCTGCGTTGTCGTCGCTCGACAGTACGGAAGCCAGGTCGGTGAGGTCGTCGGCTGCCGGCCCATTGGAACCTGCTGACCTTGGCCATCCCTCGAGACTGGGATTCGCCAGTTGTGCAAATACCTCGGAGTCCCTGTTGTCGTCTCCGGCCGTGAATGGGTAATACACTTGAGCAGTATGTCCCGAGCGATTGGACACCTCGGCCAGCGCCAATGCTACTGACGTCTTTCCTGCGCCTGGACGATCAGATACGACCAATAGGACAGACATAGTCAACTCCTGATGTACAAGTTGAGGCCGGGTTGTCCGGAGCGATCCCGGACATTGTCCAAGACCAGCCCGATTATACTTGCGGTTCGTGGCCAGTGGCTAGTGCATTGGCAGCACGTGCCATCGATGCATCACCAGCGCAGCTTGCCCCCCTCTCTTTGCTCATTGCCGGTGGGCTATAATTGACTTCTGTGAAACACGGACACACAATCGCATGGTTTGCGGCGCTGCTAATTGTTGGGGCGCTAATCGCGTCGTGCGTCACTGCTTCAGATCAAGGAGTACCTGACATTGAGCAGAGGGCGTCCTCACTGAACAAGACAATCATGTGTCCTGTATGTCCGGGTGAGTCGATAGACCAGAGTCAGAACTCGCTGGCGGTCCAGATGCGCGCAATAGTGCACGAGAAGTTGGCCGAAGGCTGGTCTGAGCAGCAAGTCAAGGACTTCCTTGTGGAACGGTATGGTCCGAGCGTCCTGCTGGAACCCCCAACGACCGGATTCAGTCTCGCGGCGTGGATTCTCCCTCCGGTAGCATTCGCACTCGCCATTGCCGCGCTGCTTCTGACTCTCAAGTGGATGCGAATGAGTGCGGCGGCAAGTGTCGAGGGCGCCGAGGGGGAAGATAACGAACATCGCGAGTATGTGTCCAGAATTGATGACGCGCTGAGATCGGAGAGCCGATCTGACGTCCCACCGACTTCGCGGGAGGACGAACAGCAGAGAGGCAAGGCCCAGCGGTGATTGTAGAGGGTGGTCAGATCGCGCTGATCCTGGCCCTGATTGCGTCGATCTATGCCGCGTCCGGATCCATCCTAGGAGTGGCGAGACGATCATCGGAGCTGCTGGTCAGCGGCAGGTTTGCGCTTTACAGCGTTCTGCCCCTGCTGCTCGTGTCCACTGCAGCGCTTGTCTACGCCTTCGTGACCAACGACTTCTCGGTGCGCTACGTGGCTGAGAACAGCAACCTCGCGATGCCGCAGGCATATACGTGGGTCGCCTTCTACGCCGGCAACGCCGGGTCCATGCTATACATAGCTGTCGTCTTCTCAATGATGGCGGTCGTTGCGGTTGTTGGAATCCGCAAAGCGCTTCCATACACGTCGCCGTATGCCACGGGCATTATGGCGCTGGTAATTGCCTTTCTTATAGGAGTGATGGTCTTTCTCGCCAATCCGCTAGCACGGCTGGCAATCGCTCCGGCAGACGGACAGGGTATCAACCCTCTGCTCGTACACTTCGGAATGTTCATCCACCCGCCTTTGCAGATGGCGGGACTCGTCTCGGTGGCGATCCCATTTTCCATCGCCATCGGGGCGCTGTTGGCAAACAGGGGGGGGAACGACGAGTGGGTCGACCAGGGCCGGCTCTGGGGGATGATCTCGTGGATGATCCTCACTGTGGGGCTTCTACTCGGCTCCTGGTGGGCGTACACGATCCTGGGATGGGGAGGTTACTGGGCTTGGGACCCGGTCGAAAACTCCGCCCTGATGCCTTGGCTGGCAATGACCGCGTTCGTGCACTCGATCATGGTCCAAAAGCGCCGGGGCATGTTCCGAATGTGGAACATGATAATCATCATCGTCGGCTTCACGATGGCCCAGATGGGCATGTTCATAAACCGCGGAGGACCGGTGCCCTCCGTTCATTCCTTCGCACAGTCCACGATGGGCTGGCTCTTCCTTATGTTCATGGTGGTTACGCTTGTCGGGTCGGTGGCGGTGTTCATCTGGAAGTCCGATACGCTCAGGAGCCGCGGCCGGCTGGAGTCGGCGCTGTCACGTGAGAGCGTGTTCCTGGCACAGAACGTTCTCTTTCTCATGGTGGCCTTCGTCACCCTCTGGGGGACCATATTCCCGATCTTTTCCGAGGTCGCGAGCGACACTGTGGTCACTGTGGGGCAGCCCTTCTTCAACAGAGTGAATGGCCCTATGATTCTAGCCATAGTGCTGTTGATGGGCGTGGGACCGCTGCTGCCGTGGCGGCGCGCCTCGATCTCTCATGTACTCAGGCTGACTCGCGTACCTCTCGTTGGGGCCCTTGTCACCGGGGCTGTACTGCTGGCTCTTGGAATCACTCGTCCAGTGGCCCTGGCGGCCTTCATGACTTGCGCGCTTGTAGTCACGGGAGTCTTATACGAGTGGGTTCGCGGAACCTTGGTGCGACACAGAAGCGGCGAGGCGTACCCGATTGCGTTCGTGCGGCTGCTGTCGGCCAACAGGCCGAGGTATGGCGGATATGTAGTTCACCTGGCGATCATAATGCTCGCCTGCGGGGCCATCGCATCGTCCTTCTACAGCGTACAGCGGGACTTCGCAATGAGGCCGGGTGATACGGCGTCGGTTGGAGAGTATAGTTTCACGTTCATAGGCACGAGACACGTGTCGTTCCCGGACAGGCAGGAGGACTATGCGCGTTTCGAGGTTTTCAAGGGTGAAAGCTACCTGGGAATCATGGAGGCGCTGCGGGCCGAATACCCGGACTTCAGGATCGCCTCGACCCAGGGTGCGATTCACAGCACACTTGTCGAGGACTTCTACATAGTGCCCTCCGAGCTCGACAGCGAGGGTCAGGCGATCTTCCGCGTGTTGATCAATCCTATGGTGTGGTGGATGTGGGCGTCGGGGCCTGTCCTCGTTCTCGGAACACTGCTGGCGCTGTCGCCACGGCGTCGACCGGCGCCTGCCATGGCGCCGGTCGGCACGGGCGCTCGGCCCGCGAGAGCATAGCTCGAGTGCTGGTCCTGATCTGCATTCTGTTGGCGCTGGTACCGGCCGCGTTCATCCTATGGCCCTTCCTGTTCGGCTCTCGCAGAGACGAGTTCGACTATGACGAGGGCGCTCCGCAAGCGGACCTGATGAGACGCTGGGAAGCAGCCTCCGCAGGACTGGCGAGCGTAGAGCTCGATCACGGGCTCGGAAATATGCTGGACACCGATTACGCAACAGTCAGACGCCAATTGATGTCTGAGGCTGCCGCCGTTATGCGCGAGATGGAACTCACGGATGACGAGGAACGCCGAATGCTGTCCGACCTGAGAGAAGAGGTCAGATCCGTCCGATCACGAGTCCAACCCGAGGGCGAAGACACCGAACACTGACGATCCCTTGGCTCCCGCCCACGTCATTTACTACAATGAATCTTTGCGTGTGGGAGATGTTCGATGTACGAGATAAGCGACAGGGCGGTGGCGTGGCTTCCTCCATCGGAGATTGAGGAGGCGGCCCTCAAGCAGATAGGGACGGTCTCCCGAATGCCGTTTGTGTTCAGACACGTCGCCGTTATGCCCGACTGTCACGTGGGTAAGGGAGCTACGGTCGGGTCGGTGATTCCAACGGTTGGCGCAATCATACCTGCGGCAGTCGGCGTGGACATAGGCTGCGGCATGGTGGCCGTGAGAACCTCCTTGAAGCGGGACGATTTGCCAGAAGACCTGAGCGACATCAGGGAGGGAATCGAACGCCGAATTCCGCTGGCTGCAGGCGGCGTAAACAGGAGCTTGGCCGAGGGCGCTGCGGCGCGTGTAGCCCTGATTGAGAAAGAGGCGGGCGACAGGCTGTTGTTCTATGACAAGGTCAAGCGAGACTGGCGAGAGCAGCTTGGCACTCTCGGCTCGGGAAACCACTTCATCGAGGTGGTGCTCGACGAGACAGGGGACGTGTGGGCGTTCCTGCACAGCGGCTCAAGGGGAATTGGTGCGCGGGTAGCAGAGCACCACATTGGGACCGCCAAATCCGAGATGTCGGAAGCTGGAGTCGATCTGCAGGATCCCGACCTCGCCTTTCTCACTGAGGGCACACCGACCTTCGACGACTACATTGCCGATCTGTACTGGTGCCAGGACTATGCGCTGCACAACCGGGCCGAAATGATGGACCGGGTTCTCACGGAGCTGAGCTACGCTGTACACGGTGACGACCGCGGCATCGAGAGGGTTGAGACCGTCATGTGTCACCACAACTTCACGGCCCGGGAGACTCACTTCGGCGAGGATGTCTGGGTGAGTCGAAAGGGCGCGATAGAGGCGAGTGAGGGACAACCCGGTCTGATTCCGGGGTCGATGGGCACGAGGAGCTACTGTGTCCGGGGCCTCGGGGAGCCGGAGTCGTTCCGTACCGCACCCCACGGAGCCGGTCGGCGATTCAGCCGTGGTGAGGCTCGCAAACGATTCACCATGGAAGACTACGATCGCTCGATGCAGGGCATCGAAGCGAAGCGGTCACCTGACTTCCTCGACGAGATACCGGGGGCGTACAAGGATATCGACATGGTGATGGAGTATTCGCGCGATCTCGTAAGCGTCGCTGCGGTGTTTTCCCAGATCGTGAATGTGAAGGGGCATTCTGGATTCAGACGGTCGAGGCGAAGGCGCAGAAAGAGTTAGGACGGCTCAGTTTTGTGACTCCATCTCACGGAACAGGTCCATGACCTGGCCCAGGGTGGCCAGCTTTTCTCCCATATCGGCGCCTGCGAGGCCCAGTCGAAGGGTGGTGATCCCGGCATCGCGGTAGATTTTGAGACGGTCTGAGACCATATCGGGCGTGCCGATCAGGTTGGCCTTCATTGCCAACTCGACCGGTACCCTATCGCGTGCCTGATCACGCTCCCGCGCTATCCAGAGGCGTTGGACTTCGTTGACGTCTTCTTCGAAACCCTGTCTCGCAAACGCGTCCTTGTAAAAGTTGTTTCTGAGGGACCCCATCGCTCCGAAGGTGAAGCCGTATCCACGCGCGTGCCTCTTGCCCGCCTCTGCGACATCGTCAGTGAACTCAACCGACAGGGGAATCTGGAGGTCGAGATCGGACAGCTTTCTTCCGGCCCGTTCGGCGCCGGTCCTAAGATGCTCCAAGAAGACTTCGGCAGTCTCCGGAATGAACGATCCGCCAATCCAGCCGTCGGCAAGCTCGCCAGTTAACTCCAGGTTGCGGGGTCCGAGGGCGGCGACGTAGATTGGCACCTGAATAGGCTCCGCGCTGGACCTGATGGAACGTCCCTCCCCCCGGGCAAAGGTAGCTTGTACGCGTCTCCACGGTAGGCGACACTTTCGCCCGAGGTCACCATCCTGACGATCTCGATTATCTCCCGTGTGCGGGAAATGGGGCGCGAGAATGGGACTCCGTGCCAGCCCTCCATCATCTGTGGGCCGCTGGCGCCGAGGCCGAGCCGGAACCGACCGCCGGATAGCGACTGCATGGACATTGCGGTCATTGCCAGGTTGGCTGGGGACCGGCTGCCGAGCTGTACTATGCCAGTACCCAGCCTAATCCGTTCAGTTCTTGCCGATAAGTAAGCGAGGGGTGTTATGGCGTCGAACCCCCAGGACTCGCCTGACCAGATGGACTCGGCGCCCAACCGCTCGGCTTCCATCGCGAACGAGGCGGCGCTTTCCCAGTCTCCGGCAGAATCGGACGTTACGTTCACGGCAATTCTCACGGTTGAGACTAGGCCCCCGGGTATCCCTCTGATTGCTTGTTCTTGGCGATCTGACCCACGTGGTCGAGATCGTGCACGCGCTGGAACAGGTACCAGGCGCGGGCGTGCAGCTCGCCGAACATCGTATGGGGAGCGGTCGGCTCGGTCGGAGGCGCATCGGGCAACCGCTGCGTGAGCGCGGTCCAAGCGATAGAGTCCTCGCGTAGCTTTGTTGTAAGCTCGCCGATGGTCTGTGTGGTCTCTTCTCGCGGGGGGTCTATTCGGTCCGGTGTAATCGCCTTGCCGTGAGAAAGTGACTCCACGGTCTCGGCCACACGTTCCGAACTGGTTACCAGGTGGTGAAGCACTTCAGAGATGCTCCACTCTTCAGGGTCAGGCCTGAACTCTGCCTGCTTTTGGGTAACTCCCTCGACCGCGTCCATGACCGACACGCGTGCCCTTATCATACGCGACCAAAGTTCTGAGAATGTGTACCTTTCGCCCTGAGCCTGAAGGTACGAATGAACTCGCTGGAATTCGTCAGCCTGAGTGGTCATCCAGTGTGCCTCCGAGTATGCATTGTAGTTCGAGAGAACTACCCATGGGATCCCAGTTGAGTCAATCGAGGTCTGCAGTCAGGGTCGGTGCTGGCGCCTTCTCTGGACCGCCATCGTTGCTAGCCACTTACTATCACCCACTGCTATCCTCAGCTCCAGACTTTACCGGACGGAGTTGATAGATGACCAGTCCGAAGGCGTTGGCCGGCGTTAACGTTCTCGACCTGAGCGACTCTATTGGCGGTGCATACTGTACCAAGCAGCTAGCAGACCTTGGGACAGAGGTCGTGCTGGTGGAACGCCCGGGTTCCGGACATCCGCTGCGCCAGGCGGGATCATACTCGGCAGGCACCGACATCGATTCGAGCGGTTTGTTCCTGTACTACGGTGCGAATAAGTGGAGTGTGGTGTGCGATATCGAAACCATTACCGGGCGCGAGAGGGTGCGCGACCTCGCGTCACGCGCGGACATCTTCGTGGAGAGTTTCCAGCCGGGTTATCTGGACTCGATTGGTCTTGGTTACACTTCGCTGTCGAGCCTGAATCCGGCACTTGTTCACATATCCGTAACTCACTTCGGACAGACCGGGCCCTATCGGAGCACGCTCTTCTACGCAGACCCTGTCACGGGCGCTCATGCGGCGATAGCCATTCTGGCGGCTCTTCACCATCGCGAGACCACGGGCGAGGGTCAGTACGTCGACATGTCGCTGCACGAAAACGGCATCACCTTCTTCCCGGAGGCAATACTGGAGTACACCGTCACAGGGAGTCTTGCGCGGCGTCGTGGTAATCGCCACCCGTTGTACGCTCCCCAGGGCTGCTATCCTTCGTATGGCGACGATAGCTGGTTGGCTCTGTGCGTCCGAACTCTCGAAGAGTGGAAGTCTCTTGCAGGTATCATCGGCCGGCCGGATCTGGCAGAGGCTCCAGTCCTATCGACATCTGAAGGAAGAAGAGCACGCTATGACGAACTCGACAACGCCATTTCCGAGTGGACGCGCCAGTACGATCACAACGAAGCCGCGGCGAAACTTCAGCAGGTCGGCGTCCCGGCTGCACCAGTACTCGCCAATTGGGAGATAGTGAGCAATCCGCACTTCCATGCGCGCAAGTTCTACATACCGATGGAACATCCTGAAGTGGGAGTGTTCCCTTATCCCGGAATGCCTTGGAAGCTGCCTGAGACTCCCGGAGTCGTGAGAGCCGCGTCACCGCTGTATGGCGAGCACAACTCCGATGTCTTCCGCGGGCTGCTAGGCTTGAGTGGGGAAGAACTTGCCCCTCTCTACGTGCGGCGGACCATTGCTGATCATCCGTCGCCGGATCTCCCGGCCCCGGTCAGGCCGCAGCGAGCTAAATAGTCAGAGAGAGCTCGTCGCCAACCGACACCGGTCCGGGTGATTCCACGATGCCGTACACACCGAAGTAGGCGGCGCGCACGCTTGGACGGTAGCTCAGTATCAGTCGGAGGGTGTCGAAATCGCGCTCGCCGGTTGCCGGATCGAGCGTAGTGATTGCGCACCTGGGGTCTCGCGAGATGAGTCGCATCCGGAGGCGCTCACCGATCCGGACTCCCTTGCCCAGCCATGTGTCCTCTTCGTGGGGCTCGCAGCCGTCCAACAGGAGAGTCGGCCTGAACCTCTCCGCCTCGAACGTCTTTCTGCCTCCAGTCAGTCCTGTCAAATGGTCGATAGACGCCTGGGAAATGATCGATACAGGGTACTCGTCGAAACACGCTCCGGCCTTGTACGACTCGAACAGGCTCAGCTCCGCTCCGCAGAATTCGGACAACGCTTCAGCCCATCTGCCTCCTATGAGGCTGCCCTCGACTACGCGCCCCCAGAGCACGGTCGCGGTGGACTCTGTAGACTCTGGGTGACCATCGACCACACGACCATCTGGGAAGGTCATTGTCAGCGCATTCTCAGCGGCTGAATACTTGGTGGTTACTTGCGTGAGGGCGCCTAGCTGGCGCTGTGTAACTACCCGCCCCGAGCCGTCCAGCACGACGAATTGCCGGTCACCTTCGATGCCCCTCGATGATATATCGACACTGCCCGCGCTGAGCAGACCGAGCGACTTCACCGGCGCCAGGTTTATGGCACTTACCGTAGGCATCTGTTGGTTCTTCTCCTGCGACTAAACACTTGCCCATCACCCATGATACATTACGGTTTGAAGACATCCGAATGAACCAGCCACGGAGGCGATTCATGGCGACCCAGACTTATGAACCTAACCTCGTGCTGAGCAACGAGGAGTTTGACACTGTTGGCTCGCGGCCCATCCGTCCGGACGGCCTCGACAAAGTGACCGGTCGCGCCCGGTACAGCGCGGATATACATCTGCCGGGAATGCTGCACGGCAAAGTGCTGAGAAGTCCTCATGCACACGCCCGTATCCGGTCTATAGACGCGACTCGGGCGCTCGCTCTTACCGGCGTCAAGGCCGTGGTTACAGCTGCCGACATGCCGGAGGTGTCGGCAGAATTCACCGATCAAGCCGAAGGCGCGATGGTCAACTACGGCTTCTACAGCCGGAATGTAATCGCTCGCGAGAAGGCTCTCTACAAGGGGCACGCCGTTGCAGCGGTGGCCGCGAACGATCTCGCGACCGCCGAGCAGGCCCTCGACCTGATTGACGTGGACTACGAAGTACTTCTCAACGTAATGGACGCCGAAAGCGCATTGGATCCGGATGCGCCAATTCTGCACGAACGTCTCCTCACGGTGCACAGCCCGACGCTACGATCGGGCGGCTGGGGGGACTCTGACGAACAGACCAACTTGGCTAACCGTTTCGAGTTCAGCATCGGGGACGTCGAGTCCGGCTTCGCCGAGGCCGACGTTGTAGTCGAGCGTGAATATCGGACCCAGGCCGTTCACCAGGGGTACATCGAGCCGCACGCCGCCACGGCACACTGGGGGAACGATGGGTACGTGACTGTCTGGTGCAGCAGTCAGGGCCACTTCGGTGTCCGTGACCACACCTCTCGGATACTCGGCCTCCCGGTCTCGCGGGTTAAAGTGGTCCCAATGGAGATCGGCGGCGGGTTCGGGGGGAAGGGGCAGGGCGGAGTGTACCTGGAGCCACTTGCTGCAAAGCTATCGGAGAAGACCGGCCGGCCAGTCAAGATT
>DAOUHG010000139.1:0-14451 GCA_034428835.1 Dehalococcoidia bacterium | reverse complement strand
CAGCGAGAGGCCCAGCATCGTCACGACCGGCAGCAGCGCGTGCCGCACGGCGTGCCGCCCGATGACCACCCGTTCGCTCAGCCCCTTGGCCCGCGCCGTGCGAATGAAGTCCGCCTCCAGCACGTCGATCATCCCCGACCGGGTCAGCCGCATGATCGCGACCATCTCGAACAGCCCCAGCGCCAGCGCCGGCAGGATCAACGAACGGAGGCCCTCCTTCGCGCCGCCGGTCGGGAACCAGCCCAGTTGCACGGCGAAGAAGAAGATCATCATCAGGCCCAGCCAGAAGCTCGGGGTGGCCTGCCCGATCACCGCCACGAAGCGGGCCAGCCAGTCGATGACCGTGCCCCGCTTGAGTGCCGCGAGGATGCCCAGCGGCACCGCCAGCGCGAGCGCGAACACCACGCCCGCCACCCCCAGCTTGAGCGTGTTCTCGGCCCGGTCGCCGATCGCGCCGAGCGCCGGCGTGCCCCCGCCCCGCCACGAGGTCCCGAAGTCGCCTTGCGCCAGGTTCCACAGGAAAACGCCGTACTGGACGATCAGCGGGTCGTTCAGCCCCAGAGTCTCCTTCAGGTTCTCGATATCGACGTCCCGCGCCTCGAGCGGCAGCAGCGTCGCCTCGGGATTGCCCACGGTGCGCGAGACGAAGAAGACGGTCGTCACGACGATGAAGACGACGAAGAACGCCTGGATCAGCCGGATCGCGAAGTAGTTCCAGAACTGCATCAGGTCCCTTGCGGATCGCGCGCCGGGGTTCCGCCGAGTGGGGCTCCCCCGACGCGGTACCGGCGGCAAGTGTAACGGCCGCGCGCCGGACCCTCACCCCCCTCTCCCAGGAGAGAGGGAATCGGATCCCCTCTCCCCCTTGGGGGAGAGGGTTAGGGTGAGGGGGCCTCGGCGCGCCGGACCCTCACCCTAGCCCTCTCCCTGAGGGAGGGGGGATTTTAAGCCAGTTACAGGTGGGCTGAGTCAGGTACGGGTCAGGCTCAGGTACTCTTCGAGGTGCTTCCTCAGCAGTATCCGACCTCGGTGAAGACGTGACTTGAAGGAGGATACAGTGATGTCCAGCACATCGGCTGCTTCGGCGTTGGACAGTCCCTCAACGTCTCTCAGAATGACGGCGGCCCTGAAGTCTTCGGGAAGCATCTCGATACCCTCACGCAACCTGTCTCCAAGCTCGGAGTTGGAGGCGAACCTATCAGGAGTGTCGGACCAGTCCGGTATGTCCACATCCTCAAGTCCGGTACGGGTGAGGCTCCGCTCCTTTTTCTCTTTGCGCAGCCGCATCAGGGCGGCGTTGACCGTGATCCTGTAGAGCCAGGTGGTAATCTTGGAGTCCCCTCTGAACCGACCATACGCCCGGTACGCCGAGAGGAGGGCGTCCTGCGCGACTTCTTCGGCGTCTTCGGGCCTGCCCATCATCTTGAGGGCAACGTTGTAGACCAAGTCGGAGTGCCGTTCAACGACCTGGTCGAAATCAGCGACCATTGCCGGGTGCTGGGACTGCTGTGCGGACTGTTCTGCCACGGTCTTCCTGGGAGGGACCCTCAGACTTTTCAGCCACGATTTGTCTCATCTGGAAGTCTGACGAGACTCAATCTGAATCCTTTTGGAGGTGTATTGCATCCAATTGTATCTGATAGATGGGTTAGTAGTAAGTGGGAAGTGGTTGGAAAGAGAAGTGCGTAACTCAATCACCGGTAGTCTCGACCTCACGCAAAAGCGAGAGTCCAGTGTGACGAACCGTGGTTGCCTGCCTGTGGATTCCCGCGTGCGCGGGAATGACGTGTTGGGGCTCGGAGTGATGCACTTCTCTGCCTGTGGTCCGTTGTGTTGACGGTCGGACGGGGTTGGACTAGAGTTTAGGCGCTTTTTCCCAGGCGGTGACTGGCAGGATGATTTCAAGACTAGTCAGATTGTTCAGCAGGCGCGAACTTGACTGCGGGCAGGTCAGAGCGGCGTCTTCGGACTTCATCGACGGCGAGGTCAGCGCGGCCGAGTCGTCCAGGATCAGGTCGCATCTGGAGCGGTGCGGTCCGTGCACGGCGTTCGTCAGAACGCTCAGGGCCACGATCGACTTGCTGGGTTCGACTGCCGCATCCTCGGCGCCAGCCGGATTCAGGCAGCGTGTTTACGAGCGTATTCGCGGTGGTTAGGTCATGAAGATTGCTGTCTGCATAAAGCAGGTGCCCGTAGTCTCGATGCTCAAGTTCGACAACGAGACGCGCCGCGTGGTGCGTGAGGGTGTGCCGAACGAGGTCAATCCCTACGACGTACTGGCGTTGTCGCTCGCCACGCGACTCAGCCAGGAGCACGGGACCGAGGTCGTCGCGCTCACCATGGGGCCGCCACAGGCGTCCGACGCGCTCGTCCAGGCGCTCGCGATGGGCGCGGACCGCGCAGTCCATCTCAACGATCGCGCCTTCGCCGGATCCGACACGCTCGCCACCTCCCGCGCTCTCGCGCTGGCCCTCGAGCGCGAGCAGCCCGACCTCGTCATCTGCGGGCGCAACAGCACAGACGCTGAGACCGGACAGGTCGGCCCGGAGATTGCCGAGATGCTCGGTCTGCCGCAGATCACGGCCGTGTCGAGGCTCGACATGGACCCTTCGGCCGGCACTATAGCCGCGACACGGCTGACCGACGAGGGCTACCAGGAGCTGGAGTGTCCGCTTCCGGCGCTGGTTACGATCACAGACGGAGCGGCTGCGGAGGTCTATCCAAGGCGCGAGCAGATGCAGGAGGCGGCTTCCAGGCCCATCGAGCATCTGTCAGCGATCGATCTGACCGACGACATGTCACAGTTCGGTCTGGACGGCTCGCCCACGTGGGTCGATGAGATCTTCTCACTGGAGTCCGCGAGACTCGGCACGATGGTCCGCGATGTCCCGACAGAGGAGGCGGTGTCCCAGCTCATGGAGTTCCTGGAGGAGCGAGGGGTGTTCGACGGCAAGTCGTCATCCCGGTCCGGCGGTGTCGCCAGGGGGTCGAGACTGGAGCGCGGGCCGCAGGGCGCGATCTGGGTAGCCGCAGAGGTGATCGCCGGTACTGTACGACCCGTCACGCTGGAGCTTCTCGGACGCGCGCGCGAACTGGCGGTGCAGATAGGCACCAACGTCGAGGCCGTCCTGATAGGAGGCGACAACGAGGGGCGCATCCGAGAGTTGACCGCGTACGGAGCGGACACGGTGCACGTCGCGGGCGATGCCAGCTTCGCCGAATACGACACCGAGACGCACACCGTCGCGCTCACAACGGCGATCAGAGCCCACTCACCATTCGCAGTGCTGGTACCGTCCACGGCCAACGGGCGCGACCTGGCGGCTCGTGTAGCGGGAAGGCTGGAGCTCGGACTCACCGGGGACTGCGTGGGTCTGGACATCGACGACGAGGGCCGACTCTCGCAGCTCAAGCCGGCGTTCGGGGGTAGCATCGTCGCGCCGATCCTGTCGCGCACACTCCCCAACATGGCGACCGTACGACCCGGCATCCTGACGGCGTGCGAGCCTGACGAGTCGATCGAGCCGATGGTCAATCGCATAGGAGTCGAGTCCGTGGCGGCGTCCGGGGTCAGGGTGCTGCGGAGTGTGTCGGACGAGTCGGCAGAGGGCGCAGAACTGGAACACGCGACGCGGATAGTGGCGGTCGGGAAGGGCATAGGCGGGCCTGAGAACCTCGGGCCGATACGCGACCTTGCGGCGGCGTTCGGTGCGTCTATCGGGACGACGAGAGACGTGGCCGACCTCGGCTGGCTGCCCCGTCAGTACCAGATAGGACTGTCTGGCAAGGCGGTCGCTCCCAGCCTGTACGTGGCGGTCGCCCTGCGAGGGCCTTTCAACCACACGGTTGGCATCCAGCGCTCGGGGACTATCGTCGCGATCAATAACAGAGCCCGTTCGCAGATATTCCGAGCGTCCGACTTCGGAATACTCGGAGACTGGACGGAGATAGTGCCGGAGCTCACCAGCGCGGTCATGCGCCGCCTGGGCATGTGATAAAATCAGGCCGCAGGACCGTCTTACCCACATCCGATAGCTGGAGGTTTTCTTATGGCAGACGTATCAATCACACCCCGGGCGAACGGCCCGCTCATGATTCAGGGGAATTTCAAGATCGTGGACGCCCAGGGCAACGAGTACTCCGTCGAGGGAGACGTGGTGACCCTCTGCCGCTGCGGTCACAGCGACAACAAGCCATTCTGCGACGGCACCCACCGCCCCGCGGGCTTTGAGGCCGACAGCCAGGCGAAGTAGAGTAAGTCTCCCCATCCTCGAAAGAAGCGGAGAGTAGTCGCTAACTCGAGCAGTTCACCCCCGGAGTCCATGTCAGCCCAATGCGCGGCTAAGACATGGACTGACGGGGGTGAACTTGTCTCTAAGGGTATGCGGACGGGATGTCTGCGTTCCGATCAGGTACGCGCCAGTCTCGCACGAATTCGACGCGAGATGTCACTGGGCAACGGAATCAGTGCTGTGTTAGAATTAAGCACAGGAGGAAACCATGACCACCAGATCCGCTGATGCAGCCTCCACCAGCAATCTCACCGATGTCTTCTATCCTGAATCGGACGGTATGCCTTTGCCCGACGGAGAATTCCAAAGCCCGCTGTTCCGTGAGATCGTGGGCACACTCGAGACCTACTTCAATGATCGCCCGAACGCCCACGTCAACGGCAACACCTTCATCTACTACGAGCAGGGCAACCCCCGTCGCTTCGTATCTCCCGACTGCGACGTAGTCTTTGACATCAGCATGGAGTCGATTGAGAGGAACAACACGTACCTGATCTGGGAGATGGGCAAGCCGCCGGACTTCGTGATGGAGATAGGTTCTCCCAGTACGGCCACGACCGACCTTGTCAACAAGCGGGAGCTGTACGCGGACCTGGGGATAGGAGAGTACTGGCGCTTCGATTCAACCGGCGGCGACTTCTACAGGGAGCCGCTGGTGGGCGAGCGGTTGGTGGACGGCGAGTACCATCGGACAGAGCTGGAGCATGAAGCGGGCGATATGGTGCGGGGTCACAGCCCGGTGTTGGGACTGGACCTGTGCTGGGACGATGGCCGCCTGCGCTACTACGACCCCGTGGCAGACAGATGGCTAATGAATCAGATGGAAGAGCACGCTGCCCGAGAGTACGCTGAAGCGCGGCTGGCCGAAATGGAGGCCGAACTGCGGCGTCTGCGAGGCGAGTAACGACCTGCGCGAGGCGCTACGAGTCCTCTGGCGCGGTGTACTGGCCGAGGAAGACGCGGGTCAGTATGTCGGTGTCCCTCACCGACTGTGGAGTGCCACTATGTACGACCCTTCCCTTATCCAGGACGTAGGCGCGGTCGACAATGTCGAGTACGCCCTTGATGTTGTGCTCCACGACCAGGATGGTGGTGTTGAGCCTGTCGTTGATCTCTGAGACCTTCTGAAACACCTCGCTGACCACTATTGGCGCGAGGCCCAGTGTCGGCTCGTCCAGCAGAAGAACTTCAGGGCCTGCCATAAGTCCCCGGCCGAGAGCCAGCATCTGCTGCTGTCCGCCTGACATCTGGCTGGCGAGGTCTCCGCGCTTCTGGTGGAGTACCGGGAACAGCTCCATGACCGAGTCCATGCGCCGGTCCTTCTCAGCCGGGTCGTTGAGGTAGAGACAACCCATTTCGAGGTTCTCCGCAACGGTGAGATGGGTGAATACCCGCCTGCCCTGCGGGACGAACGCGATGCCCTCTTTCACTATCTCGTGGGTGGCCGCTGCAAGAGGCTCCTGGCGCCAGTACACTTCTCCGCCGACCACGGGCGCAAGGCCCATGATGGCCTTGAGAACAGTGGACTTGCCGGCGCCGTTGGGCCCCATCACCGCGACCGCCTCTCCCCTGCGCACGCCGAGCGAAATCCGGTCCAGCGCAACCACCGCGCCGTAGTGGACCGATATATCGACCAGGTCCAGTAGCTTCACATCTGTCTGTGTGTCCAACATTCTCTAGCACCGTGCCCAGATATTTCTGCCTTGATCCAGACTGTAGCAATCACTGGATTCCCGCTTTCGCGGGAATGACGGTTTGAGGATGAAGCACCTGTAATCTTTGAGTGAACACGGCGCTATGTCCCCAGGTATGCCTCTATGACCTCTTCGCTGGATAGGACGTCTTCGACTTCTCCCTCGGCGAGCAATCTGCCGCTGTCGAGCACGATCAGGTGATCGGTCAACTCACGGACGATGTCCATATTGTGAGATACGAAGATGATGGAGCGGCCCTCGTCCCGCATGAGCCTCATAATGTCCTTGACTTTCTCCAACATCTGAGGGAAGAGACCGGCGAACGGCTCGTCGAGCAGGTACGTGTTGACCTCGAGGGCCATCGCGCGGCCGATCTCCAGCAGCTTGCGCTGGCCGTATGAGAGGTCCATGGCGAGCGAGTCCCGCTTCTCCCACATCCCGACGTTTTCGAGTATGCGCTGCGCCTTTTCGCGGTGGCCCGGCTTGCCGCGCTCCATCAGCGCACGAAACGGACTCCTCTCGGTCAGCACAACCAGGATGTTGTCCCAGACGCTGATCTGATCGAACAGCCGGACCTCCTGGAACGTGCGGGTGATGCCGTGTTTGGGAGTCTCGTAGGATCTCACAACCCTGAGACCGACACCATCTATGATGACGATTCCACCATCCAGCGGCAGCGTGCCGCTGAGCAGGTTCACCAGGGTCGATTTTCCGGAACCGTTGGGGCCGACGATGCTGGTCATCCCCGTCCGCGGGATGGAGATGGAGAGCTGGTCCACGGCCCTGACGGCTCCGAAGCGCTTGGAGATCTCGGAGGTCTCAAGCGCGAAGTCGTCTGAGGCGCCGGTGCGAGTTGCGGTCATAGCCTGTACCTCCCAACCAGTCCCTGCGGCCTGAACAGCATCAGCAACACCAGGAGTATACCCAAGACGACCTGTCGCGCCTGGCCGATGTACTCGACAGGCATGAACGGCAGGAAGCGCATCCCCTCTTCGAGCAGGACGAACGCCATCGCGCCGAGCAGAGAGCCCCAGATCGTGGCGAGTCCGCCCAGGATCACGATGGATATGAGCAAAATAGATTCGAGCAGGACGAATGAGAAGGGGTCTATGAAGCTGGTCCAGCTGCTGAACAGGCCGCCCGCAAGCCCCGCCATCATGGCGGAGATGACCCATATGACGAGCTTGTACTGCGTTACCCGGTAGCCGAAGACCTCTATCGCCTGCTCGTCCTCGCGGATCGCGGTGAGCACCCTGCCGAAGGAGGAGGTCACTATGAACCACGCTATCAGCATGACCACAGCGAGGGTTGCCAGCACGAAGATGAGGAACTCTAGCTCGCCGTCGAGCACCCAGCCTCCTATCTTGGGCCGGGCGATCTCGTGGATTCCGAACGCGCCCCTGGTGAGGCCGCGCCAGTTCAGGAACACGTTGAATGTGATGATCGCGAATCCGAATGAGACGAGTACGTAAATGTCGTCCCTGAATCGGTTGAACACCACTCCCACAATGACCGCGATCAGCCCCGCCAGGAGCACGCTGACGGGCAACGCCGCGAAGAAGGGCCACGCAAAGGTTGGTATCGCCTCGGTGCGGAGCTGCTCGTAGTCTGGATTAGAGCTGAGAATGGCCATAGCGTAGGCGCCGATGCCGAAGAAGCCGATGTGCCCCACCGACAGCAGGCCGGTGAATCCGACGACCAGGTTCAGGCTAACTGCAAGTATGGCCCAGATGGCGAAGACCGTCCCCACGGTGATGGCGAACCCCCTGCCCTGCCACAGCATGAACCCAATGGCCCACGCTATGACGAACAGGTTCGCCCACAGTTGGACATTGCCCTTCGACGACTGCCAGAAGCTCCGGGGGTCGCGGAGCAGGGTCGCGAAGTCATTGAAGAGCTGTTTGTTCATCAACAATTCTTTTTCCCTTCGAGAGAGAAGTACAAGACTCAGAACTTCTACCCGTCATTCCCGCGCACGCGGGAATCCATCTCCTGGCAACACGGTTCACTGTACTGGACTCCCGCTTTCGCGGGAGTGACGAAACTACTGCTGACTGAGTTTTGCACTTATCTCGCCTCTGAGGATACAGATTTACTTTCTGGGCAGCAGGCCGTTGGGCCAGAACGACAGGAAGAGTATGAGAAGGACGAACGAAATGGCGTCCTTCCACTCTCCGGCCAGGTCCCAGATGCCGAACTGCTCGATCAGGCCCAGCACGAATCCGCCGACTATCGCGCCGTATATGTTTCCAATGCCGCCGACGACTGAGGCGATCCACCCCTTCAGAAGCAGCAGCAGGCCCATTCTGGGCTGAATGGCCGTGTCGTGTCCGCTCAGCACTCCGGCTGCGGCGGCGTACACCGCGCCTATGAAGAAGACGGCGGCGATGACCACGGTTGTGTTGATCCCGACGATCTTCGATACCTCTTCGTCGTCTCCTATCGCCCGCACGGCCTTCCCGAAAGAGGTCATCTTGAGAAGGAAGATGAGAAAGACAAATCCGACCAGCGCGACGACGATGGTGAATAGGTTGAACCCCTTGATGCTGGCGCCCATTATCTTCAAGGGGGCGCTGCCGAATGCGTCTGGCAGTGGACGCGGCGCGCTCTGGAAGACGATCGTAGTGAAGGCGGTAATTGCGAGCAGGATACCGAGCGTGGCCACCAGCATAACGAGCGGAGACCTTGCCCGCTCTCGCATGTACACGTACAGCCCCCGGTACAGGGCCAATCCCACGATACCGGCCAGAAGGCATGAGACAGCCCAGCTGAGGTACAGCCCGGAGCCGGGCGAGTCGGCCACGAGAAGAGCGCAGTACGCTCCAAGCGCAACTCCCGCAACCGCCCCAACGACTAGGACCGGGACCGCGCTGGCCCTGGAGAACACGCTCCTATACGTGCCATAGAGGACCCACACGACAGCCACCGCCACGACCACGCCGACGGCCGGACTGAGCACAGTGTTGATCTGTGCGGGGAATGTCAGCGCGAACCCCATGTACACGCCGGCTGCCGCGCCGATCAGCAAGCCGACGGTCCGAACGACGGTCGGCTTGAGACGGCTCCGCAGGCGGGAACCGAAGCTCGCATGGAACGACCACGCGACGACTCCGGCGGTCACCACCGCGAACAGGATGTTCAGGATGGGTTCGTTGACCTCGTAGCGACCGCCGAGGGTATCGTGCGAGCGCAGGTAGAAGACGCCGTATGCTCCAAGTGCTGCTGCTGCGCCGTAGTACAGATCGAAGAACCAGACCGTGCTGTACACCAGGGTGAATCCCATCGCGAGCAGAGCGTACACTGCGCCCACGGCAAGGCCGTTGAAGGTGAACTGCAAGGCCTGGTCAGGGGACTGGGTGATCTTCCAGACGATGTAGAGCACAGCCAGTGCAGTCAGGACGATGGCGAGGGTCTCGCTATGGCGACCACGGTATCTGAGCAAATGATTCCTCTAAGCGAGACGGGTGTGTCGATCGACTAGAACATGGGGCCGACCAGCGGATCGTCGCGGACCGGCCCCACGAGAATTACGGAATCTACTTCTGCATCATCGCAGATGGAGCCGGGCCGAGCACCCTGTAGCCCTGGTTGGCATCGGTGCGGTCAGCCAGGGGCAGTACCTCGACCACCACGTTTGCCAGCCCTACGACCTCGCCCCTTTCGTCGAAGCTGTAGCTCTCTCCAATCGTGCCGCTCCAGGTAATGCCGTACATGCAGTCTCTAAAGCCGTCAGCGTCCTGGTCGTCGCCGGTCTGCTTCAGGCACTCTGCGGTAATGTACACATCGTCATACGCCGAGCCGAGATACCACGGAAGGGTGACGTAGCCATAGCGTGCGCGGAAACTTGCCAGCACATCCTGGGCCTTCATGTTGCCGGGATCGAGGTCGGTGATGACCGCTTTGAGTCCAGTGGCAGCGTCGCCGGCAATCTCCAGCGCAGTGGTGCCGACAGGAACGATCTCTGAATAGAGCGGCCCATCGTAGCCCAGTTCGCGGATCTGTTTGACGACGGTGCCGCCGGTGAACTCCGCCTGGGCGGCGATGTGTATGGCGTCAGGGCTCTGGCCGATGATCTTGGTCAGCTGCGATCTGAAGTCGGTGACGTCCGATGCGTAGCGCTCCACGCCTACGACCTCTCCTCCGAGCTTCTCGAACTGATCGACGGTGGTCCTGCGGACGCCCTCAGCGTAGTCGGTGGCCTCGGTGATGGTAGCGATCGTTCGGACGCCGTCGTCCCAGAGCAGGTTGCCGGTGTCGATGCCGAGCTGCGCATCGTTGAGCGCCGTGCGGAATATATAGTCGCCGGCTTCGGCGATGTCGGGGTTGGTCGCCAGTCCGGAGAACATGATGACACCGTCCTCCTCGGCCAGCGGGGCCGCTCCGAGCATCGCGCCGCTGCACGACGTTCCGAGGATGATCTTCACCCCGTCCACGTCGGTCAGCTTTCTGTACGCTGTAATCGAGTCCTGCGCGTTGCACTTCTCGTCTTCGACGACCAGCTCCAGCTTGTGACCGTTGATGCCGCCTGCCGCGTTGATCTCGTCAGCGGCCATCTGCTTCGCCTGCACGGCGACTCTGCCGTAGGTCTCGCCCGGACCGGTGACCGACTCCATCACACCGATTCTGAAGGGCTTACCGCCCATCATCATGTCGGCCATAGACGGAGCCGGTCCGAGCACGATGTAGCCATGGTTGGCTTCAGTGCGTTCGGCCACCGGCAGGATTTCCGCCACGGCGTAGGACAGCCCGACCACTTCGCCCATCTCGTCGAAGCTGTAATCCACTCCGATGGCGCCACTGAAGGTGATGTCGTACATGCAGTCGCGGAAGCCGTCCGCATCCTGGTCATCTCCGGTGCGCCCCAAACACTCGGCGGCGATATATACCGTGTCGTAGGCCGATCCGAGGAACCAAGTGAGGGTAAGATAATCGTAGCGCTCGCGGAAGTTGACGAGTAGGTCCCGCGCCGTTCTGTTGTTCGAGTCGAGATCTGCGGGTATGATCGCCTTGACGCCCGCGGCGTGATCTCCAGCTATTTCGAGCGCGGTCGCGCCTGTGGGAACGCTCTCAGTGTAAATCGGGCCTGTGTAGCCGAGCTCGCGCGCCTGCTTGATGATCGTTCCGCCAGCCAGCTCACCCTGGGTGGCCAGATGCAACGCGTCCGGGTTTGCGTTGATCAGCTTAGTAAGCTGCGACCTGAAGTCGGTGACGTCCGAGGCGTAACGCTCCATGGCCACGACCTCACCGCCAAGCTTCTCGAACTGCTCGACAGAGGTCCTGCGGACGCCCTCAGCGTAGTCGGTCGTCTCGGTGATGGTCGCCAGATTCCGGATACCGTCCGCCCACATCGCGTTGCCGGTATCGATGCCCAGCTGCACATCGCTTATGGCAGTGCGGAAGATGTAGTCGCCCGCGTTGGCGATGTCGGGGTTGGTGGCGGAGGGGGAGAACAGGATAACGCGGTCTTCCTCGGCGAGTGGGGCCGCGCCGAGCATCGCGCCGCTGCACGTCGTGCCCAGAATGATCTTCACCCCGTCCACATCAGTCAGCTTCCTGTACGCAGTGATCGAGTCCTGCGCGTTGCATTTCGAGTCTTCGACGACCAGTTCCAGCTCTCGCCCGTTGATACCGCCTGCGGCGTTGATCTCGTCCACGGCCAACTGCTTGGCGTTGTGAACCGGGTTGCCGTAGGACTCGCCCACGCCGGTGAGGGAGTCCATCACGCCGATCCTGAACGGATCGGGAGTCATGGCGCCAGCGACCGCCATTTCGACCGCCTTCCGGATGTCCTCCTGGGAGACTCCAGGGCGATCTGCCAGAACCCTGGTTATCGCGGCGGTGACCTCTGCTTCGGTCAGGCCCGGTGTCTGCCTGGTTAGCGCGTCGGCTATGGCGCTCGCCATCTGCGACTCGGTTGCGCCTGTGGACTGCGAGCTCAGCGCATCCCGAATCAGAGCCGAGAAGTCCGGAGTGGGTTCAGGCGCAGGCGCATCTCCGCCCGAACAGGCTGCCGCAAAGAGCGCCAAAAGCACCACCGGGACCAACAGTGTTATCAGTCTTAGTCTGCCCATCTTAACCTCCTCGCCTATTGCCCGACCGCCTCTGAGCGCGGCGCATCCGGGCCCATCAACTCCGTACTCGTGTTCCGTGTCACATTATACACAGACGTTATAACTGTATACGAAAATATGCGTGAAATTGGGTGTCAAAGTATCGTCAGCGTGTGTGCAAATCCATTGCTGATCTATCAAGATGGAGATTTGCGCGGCGCGTACTATGACTGCGGACTGCCAACCTCTTTCCAGAGCCTGCGGCCGACCGATAGCGACAGGGCCACGAACAGAGCGTCCACGATCGGGAAGTACACGATGTGGGAAGTCACCGCGTCACCGGTCTCGCTGTCCGGGTTCAGCGACCAGAACCACTCCCAGAAGAACAGCATGGTAAGCGCGATGGCGCCGTAATAGACCAGGTTGAGTCGAAGGTACTCGGTAACGCTGGGCTCGTCTGCTCCCCCACTATGTTTTCGCAGGAAGCTCACGACCAGGACTATCAGCACGCCTGCGGCCATGAACCAGTTCAGTATTTTCCAAATAGGGTAGTCAGGCGACCCGTCGTGAAACAGCGGCGTCGCTATGAGCAGCGCTGCCGCGGCGACCCCAGTCGCTACAAGATAGACAGCCAGAATTCTCTTCAACAGATCCATGATTCTCGTACCCTCCTTTGGTTCTGCCTGTTTGGACGTTAAGCAGACTCCCGGATCATATCCCAGACTTTCTGACGACAGCTAAGACCGAGACACGTCGGCGATCGCGATCTGACGTTCTCCCGCCCTCTATGGGGCGATCACCGGTTCATAAGGACGGATACTGTCGATCTGCTCCGCCTCGGCCCTCTGGGCGTGGTACAGGTCCCAACGGAGTTGCAGGTTCATCCAGAAGTCAGGAGACGTATCGAGGAACTTGGAGAGCCGTAATGCCGTGCTGGGCGTGACCCCTCGTCTCCCGCGGACAACCTCGTTGACGCGCTGGAAGGGGACGTGGATAGCTGTGGCCAGATCGCGCTGTGTCATGCCGAGCGGCAGCAGGAACTCCTGCAGCAGCATCTCGCCTGGGTGAGTCGGCTCCCGGTCTGTGGGGATACGCACCATTACTGGTCTCCCTCTCAATGATAGTCGGTTATTTCGACCTCTACGGGACCAGTTTCGGTCCAGACGAAGCAGATGCGATACTTGTCGTTGACGCGAATGCTGTGTTGCCCGCTTCGGTCCCCGGCCAGTCGCTCCAGTCGATTGCCGGGAGGTACACGGAGATCGCCTATGACTGCGGCGGAATCGAGTTGGTCCAGCTTTCGCTGAGTCACACTCCAAACGGGAGAGGGACAGACACGTCGCGCGCGTCGAGTGTTACGTCCGTTGAATACGTCCTCGGTGCCGCCATCCTTGAACGAAACAATCACGAAGACATGATAGCACGGTAGTCGTGCTATCGAAAATGCTCAGCGTACCGGGTGAAAGTGTCAGACACAGGTTCGTTCCCGTCCATGCTCTCGCACGCTTTCTGCTACATGCGGTGGGGTAATCAATCATAGGATGGCTCCCCTATGAATCTGATGTACTGTTGGTGGGTACTTCAGCATACAAAGGCAGCCGCCAAGGGCTACCATGAAGGCAACTATGCGACATGATATTCAGAGGGCGAATCAGGTGGGACAAAGAGGCCGTTTTGTCCCATTGGGCTGCGGTCGCCCAAGTTGGTGCACTCCCTTCAACTGGACAACTTTGCTGCAACTTGGGACGATCTCTCGGAGGTAAGGTCCCAGCCCTCTAAGGACCAACCACGACCAACCTGTATCTTCTTGCAAAAGGCTCAGGACTCCTCTGACCTGTTCCTTGCGTACATCCTGAAGCCGTCGATCTCCCCTAACAGTTCGTACTCGGATTCCACAAAGTCGAACAGTTGCTGAAACTCAGCGGGGTCATGCAAATATCTCTGCTGAGGGTCCCAGTCTCTGCGGTTCGCTTCGTCCAGAGGGGGCAGACGAGGACTACGTGCGTCGATTATCACCGCCGGCCGGCCTACTGTCACGTCCGAGATGAACTCATCGAGGTCGCCGTCCCTGGCCCAACCCAACTTGGCGATATAGGTCGAACAAGCTATGATGAAATTGGATACCCTATTTTCTTCCACGTCCTCATCTCATCGGACGAACCGAACGTAACACAGGAGTCGTTGACAGCCATGGACTCGATACCGGTCCGGTTCCCACAAATCTACGAGGGCTTTGCGAACGCGGAAGGCGTGCTCAGTATCTCCTCCGATGCTCTAACGCTGGAATTTCAGGTCAAGGACAACATACTAGTACTACTTCCAGATAGATTTGCTAGAATATGAGAAGGCAGTCATACTTGGGTATGATCTTTCTGTGGGGGAGTATCCAGACATGGCTGCCATCAAGTATAAAGT
>DAOUHG010000138.1:0-11583 GCA_034428835.1 Dehalococcoidia bacterium | reverse complement strand
GCCGGTCAGATCGGCGACAAGCCTGCCATCCTGGTGCAGGAGCTTGACGTCCACGAGCCTCGGCTGGTCATCAACTGGGTCGCGATCTACGTAATCGAAGAAATGGTGCTCGCCTTCTGGAATAACCTCTCGAGCGAACTCTCGATACGCGTCTATGCTGCGCTGCACTATCTGGTCGAACGCCTCGAGTATTGTGCGCTGACCATATCGGTCCATAAGCTCTGCGAGGCGGTCCTCGGCGAGTCGACAGGCGGCCATAAGCGCGCGGGTGTCGCCTTCCAGCATTTCTGGGAACCGGCTGTTATTGAGGATGACAGCATACGCTTCCCGATTGATCTCACCTGAGCGCATGATCCTGATGGGAGGCACCAACATGCCCTCGTGAAATATCTCAGAGGCGTGCGGGGAGAGGCTGCCAGCGACACTCCCGCCGATGTCCCAGAAGTGGCCATAGCTGACCGCGAACGCGACGAGCTTCTCCTCGTGAAACACTGGCGAGGTAAAGCACATATCCCCAGTGTGCTGGATAGCACCCTTGGACCGATGCGGGTCGTTGTACCAGTAGAGGTCGCCGGGTCGCATGTCCTCAATCGGGTAGTCACAGAGCACCGGATCCACGATTCGGGGCCCTGAAGTGGACAGAAATCCATCGACAATGCGGCCCTCAAGGTCGTAGACGCCAACGAAGTAGTCCATCTTCTCCTTTATGACAGGCGACATTGCGGTGCGCTCAATAAGGGCCTCCATCTGACGGATGATGGAGCTCACAGCGCCGCGAACTATCTCCAGCGTGATGGGATCGACGGAAATTGTCTGGTCCGCTGACATGGGGTTTCAGCCCTCCGAGTTGCGGTCTACGGGACGAATAACCAAGTTGCCATAGGAGTCTGTTCTGGAGAAGTACGCCGATGCCAACAGGGTCGTCGTGTCACTCTGTTCAACGATGGCGGGACCCCTGATCTCAACTCCGGGAACAAGATGCTGCCGATCATACACAGATGCTTCGACAAATCCCTGACTGCGGGACAGCCTAATCATGCGCCTAGATATTGGATCCGGAGCGGAGAAGATAGGGTCGGCAACAGGGTCGGAAGGGGGCCTTGGCAAACTCCCAAGGGCCGTTACCCGCAGATTGACCAGTTCAACGGTCTGATGAGGTAGGTTGTATGTGTAGAGGCGTCGGTGAAGCTCGTGGAATGTCGTCTCGACGTCTTCCAAGATCTGCTGGGTAACTTCCCCCGCAGGAACATCGACCGTGATCTCCCATCCCTGGTGCTGGTATCTCAAATCGGCGGAGCGGGAGATCTGCTGCGAGGACTCTGGCGCTGACTCATGGCTCAGCCAGTTGGAGGCCTGCTGTTCAAGCCGATCATAGATCGCGGCGACATCGCAGACTGAAGGTTCGCCTGAATGAACGTAAGTCTGGACGTAGTCATTGCGAAGATCCGTAAACAGCAGTCCGTAGGTCGACAATACGCCAGGAGTGGCTGGGATGATGATCGTATCCATGCCAAGGAGCGATGCCAAGGAGCAAGCGTGAAGGGGCCCTGCCCCACCGAACGCAACAAGGGCAAAGTCCTTTGGATCGAGTCCCCTACCGACGGAAACGGTCCTCATAGCGCCCGCCATGTTGTTGTCGGCGACCTCAACAATACCGGCGGCAGCATCTTCAATACTCAAGCCAAGCGGCTCCGCGACCCTGTCTCGGATCGCAGCCCGTGCTCGGTCGGCGTCGATATTCATCTCGCCGCCGAGTAGGTATGGAGGCAAGTGGCCCAGCGCCAGGCGTGCATCTGTAACCGTCGGCTCGACGCCTCCCTGGCCATAGCACGCCGGACCCGGGTCAGCGCCAGCGCTTTCAGGGCCCACGGCTAGTCCCCCCGTAGGGGAGACGCGCGCGATGCTCCCACCGCCAGCGCCAATGGTCGCAATATCCAGCATTGGCAACTGTAAGGGAAGCCCGCCGATGCTACGTTCCACAGTTACATCAGGCTGACCATCTCTGACCAGGCAGATGTCCGCGCTGGTACCGCCGACGTCCACCGAAATGAAATCGGGACGTCCAGCCAGGGCTGAGACACGGGTCGCTCCCATGACTCCAGCCACGGGACCAGAGAGAACGGTATGTATTGCCTGACGCGCCGCCAGGTCGGCGCTGGTTACGCCACCGTTTGACTTCATGATAACAAGGGGCGCCGATATGCCGTCGCGATGGGCGGCGGACTCCAGCCCAGTCAGATAGCGAGACACACGTGGCATGACATACGCATTGAGCGTTGTTGCAACGGTACGCTCGAATTCGCGGAATTGAGGAAGTACCTCACTTGATAGCGAAATCGGTATGCCGTTGAGCTCTTCTCGTAGAATCTCGGCAGCACGGCGTTCGTGAGCGTCGTTTGCATATGAGTAGAAGAAGCAGACGGCAACCGCTTCTACCTTCATGTCTCCCAGAGCGCGAGCTGCGGCCCGACAGTCGTCTTCGCTCAGCGGGGTAAGCACGTCGCCGCCTCGATCGAGTCTCTCGGAAATTTCGAATATGCGATTTGGCGGGACTGGACGCTCAGGCTTGATCCACGCGTAAATGTTATTCCCTCGAGGGATGTCATGCCGGCCAATCTCGAGCAGGTATTTGAAGCCGCGTGTGGTCAGCAGGCCGATGTTGGCCGGGCGGCGTTCAATGACGGCATTGGTAGCAATCGTTGCTCCGTGAAACATCCGAGTGACTTCACCGGGCTCTGCCTCGGCCCGGGATAGGCCGAGACGCACGCCGATCATAAATCCCTCGGCGAGATCGGAGGGTGTAGTGGGTGTCTTCGCTGTCCACAGTCCACCGGCGACGGTGTCCTGGACGACGATGTCAGTAAAAGTTCCGCCGATATCGACTGCTACATGGAACTGCGACAATTTACTGAAGCGGAGAGTAGTCCGTAGGACTCAACAATGTGTTGAAGACCCTCGAAGTAAGCGCGCCATCGACTTCCGATTCCGAGCGGACCTTGTTCCACTCAGGATCGGCACGGAACGCTGCCCATGCCCGCTCACGGTGGCCTTCGTCCTCGAAGGCTATGATGTAGATAAGCCTGTCGGAGTAGTCGCCGACCGCGGACGTCCAGTAACCGATGTTCTTGATTCCGTGTCGTTCAAAAATACCGAGGGTATGGTTCCGGAAGCGGGCATTGAGAGCTTCCATCTTGCCTGGGGCAGCCTCGTAAACGCGATACTCATAAATCATCATCGTCCTCCTGTGAGTCTGTTTTGGTGCGTCAGATGTTAGCAGTGGGCGGCATTGAGTTCAACGGGGATGTCCGACACGTTAACGGCGTTGCCTCAGTTGTATGGCCAGAACGGTGTGTGAGAGAATCAAGCCCGCTACAAACGGAGAACGTGTGGCGTGGAGGTAAATCGTGCAGGACTTGGAACCCGTGGTGCGGGACGCGCTCAGTATAGACATGGTGGTCGACATCACAACCGTAGGCCGCAGAACAGGAGAAGGTCGTCGAATCGAGATATGGTGTCACCTTTTGGATGGTCAGCTGTTCCTGGCGGCGTCTCCCGGACCCAGAAGTTGGTATGCGAACCTCGCGGCGAACGCCGACGTAACGCTCCATCTCAAGGACGAGGTCAAGGCGGACATCGCCGTGAAGGCCCGCCCAATCACGGATGAATCCGAGCGTAGGGATGTATTTACCCGGCTAGCTGCTCAGTCCACTTTCAGGCAGGGTCAGGGACTTGATGTCGAGCCCTGGGTCGCTGGAAGCAAGTTGGTCGAACTGATCCCGGACTCAGACTAGCTCCAGATGCGGTTACTGGACACGGAACGCATCCAGGAGGCGATGTCGGATTCGACCATCGGTCACCGGATCGATTACCGCCAGGAAACCGGCTCCACCATGGACGACGCCAGGGACCTGGCCCGGAAGGGCGCCGCTGAGGGGGTCGTGGTAATTGCCGAGCAGCAAGGACAAGGACGAGGACGATTCAATCGGACGTGGGTCTCCCCTCCCGGTCTCAACCTGTACATGACCGTGCTGTTGCGCCCCCAGCCTTCTCATCTGCCTTACATGAACATGGCCGCTGCGCTGGCGGTGCACCGCACTGTCTCAGACGCAAGCGGGCTACCCACCTCGGTGAAGTGGCCGAACGACGTGCGTATTGGGGGAAGGAAGCTGAGCGGAATACTGATCGAGACCGAGTTCGAGGGCGCAAGATTGGACCACGCGCTTATAGGAATCGGAATCAACGTCAATCTGGACGTGACACAGTACCCTGAGATCGCTGAGACGGCCACGAGCTTGCGAACCGCTACCGGTTGTGAGTTTGACAGGGGTGAAGTGCTTCTGACAGCGCTGCGCAATCTGGACGAGTGGTACGGCAGGGTCACCCTCGGAGAGTCGCTGACCGCACCGTGGGCCGAAACTCTAGAGACTCTTGGCAAACAGGTCCAACTCCGGTGGCGGGACAAGGTCATCGAGGGCCTTGCCGAATCCGTCGACGACAGCGGCAATCTGGTAGTGGTCCAAAGCGACGGATCCAGAGTAAGCGCCGTGGCGGGCGAGGTAACGTCGCAAGTATAATTCGGCGCAGCAGTAGAAAAGTAAGAGTTCGGAGAACGGAATATGCTCGAAGAGAAGCTCAGCCTGGAAGGCAAGGGCGTTGTTATCACCGGTGGCGGCACAGGGCTGGGTCGTGAGATGACACTGGCTATGGCACGCGCCGGAGCCGACATAGTCATTGCTGCCCGCAGGGCCGGCCCGATTGAAGAGGTGGCAGAAGAGGTCCGCGCACTTGGCCGCAAGGGGGTCGCTATCTCGACCGATGTAACCGACACGGCACAGGTGAGCAGACTAATGGAGTCCTCGATCGCCGAGTTGGGCAAAGTGGACGTGCTGCTCAACAACGCCGGGATTGTTCGTGGCCAAGGGGCGATACCAATCTGGGAGATCAGCGACGACGACTGGCGCATCGGCATAGAGGTTAACATGTCTAGCGCCTTCTACTGCGCCCGGGCTATAGCCAAGCATATGGTGGAGCGAGGTCAGGGGAAGATAATCAATCTGTCGTCCGGTTTCGGCTTTCGAGGCGGGCGCGACAACTACATGTACTGTGTGGGCAAGGGCGGGATTGTGCAACTGACACGAGTTCTTGCGACGAGCCTTGGAAGGTACGGGATCACCAGCACGTGCATCGTGCCTGGATTCATTCCGACCGAAGGCACAGATGAGTCGAGGCTGACTCTGCCGAGGGGAGAGTTCATACCCATCGGCAGAGTGGGACATCCGAGAGAGATGGGCGCAGTCGCCGTCTTCCTGGCTTCCGACGCTTCTGCCTACATGAATGGTGAAGCATTCGTCATCGACGGAGGCGGTCTCGCAGGCGGCGCTGCCCCCACAGGTCATGCACCAGAGATACCGCTAGTCATCTGAATTCTACGATTCTTACACATAGCTAGAGGCGACAATGAGTATTCCTGGCGAGTGGGACCTAACCGGCAAGAAAGCGATAATCACGGCGGATAGAAGGGGCTGGACTCCCTCCTTAGCGTGCGCGCTGGCTGAGGCCGGAGCGCTCGTGGCCGTAGCTGGGTCCGAAGAGTCGGACATGGCAGACGCAGTTGAAGCAGTCCACGCACAAGGCGGCACCGCAACAGCTATCACGACAGATCTGACCGACAGGGTGAGCGTCGAGGCAATGGTCGTCAGGGCCGAGGACGAGTTTGGCGGCGTGGATATTCTGGTCAACAACGCGAGTGCCGACTTTGGCAAGAGGTTCGAACTCGTCACTGAGAACGAGTGGTCCACGCTGATGGACTTCAACGTGAAGTCCATCTACCTGACTTGCCAGGCGGTTGGGAGGCGGATGCTTCGCCAAGGCAGCGGGCGAATCGTCAACATAGGGTCGGCGCTTTCTCAGCGCGGACTCTGGAACTCAGTAGCCGCGTGCGCGGCACAAGGCGCAATTCACCAGATCACTGCATCGCTGGCGCTAGAATGGGGACGAGATGGCATCCGAGTCAACGGCATAGGCGCAGGATGGATGTCAACAGAGGAGCCGTCTGAAGAGGACCAACGTGAGCTGCTGGTCAGATACTTGCCTTCGAGGCGCAGGGGTCACCCTAACGACCTCGCCGCTTTACTGGTCTATCTTTCGTCGGATGACTGCGACTTTGTTACTGGTCAGACTTTCTTCATCGATGGCGGTGCCCTGGCTCACGCATAGACGCGAGAACTCGAAGAGCGCGAACATCGGCCCACACTGCCTTGGAGCCATTTGAACGAACAAAGTGACCTCTGAACGCAAGTCCATCAGAATAAGAGTTCAACCAAGGGCGAACCGTGACTCTGTAGATGTGTCGGCAGACGGAACTATCAGGGTTCGGGTCACTGCCGCGCCTGAGCGCGGGAAGGCGAACGATGCGGTGACCAAACTCTTGGCGAAGCGGCTGGGTGTGTCCAAGTCGAGCGTGTCAATCACAAGGGGAAACACCGGGCGCGTCAAGACGATACAAATAGAGGGTATGGAAGCGTCCGAGGCTGTCCGTCGGCTGCGAACCAGTGCCTAAACGTCGCCTGGAGAAACTAAGCACGACACCTATTGATTCACGCCTGCTTTAGCCATCAACTCACACTCGCAAGGGGAGTTGTCGGTACGCCCCAAATGGACTACAGCGCCGCAACTACGATTCTCTGAATCACCATGAGCAGGATGATCGCGATCATGGGTGAGAGGTCGAGCATTCCCAGCCCAGGTATCAGGCGCCGAATCGGGCCGAGGATAGGTTCGGTAACCTGGTAGATCACTCTCACGACAGGGGCGAATCGGCTATCTTCGCTGATCGGAATCCATGAAACTATCACCCTGGCCAATATCGAGAGGTAGAGCACCGGAACGAGAAGGTTTACAAACTGTTTCAGGAATTCGTTCACGTCTTACCCGCCCAGTGCCTTGGACTTTTCGTAAGCGGCGTTGACTGCGTTGAGCACTAGAGCCCTGAATCGACCCTCCTCTAACGCACGGAGCGCCTCAATGGTCGTCCCACCAGGAGACGTGACCATGTCTTTGAGCTCTGCTGGATGAATACCGGTGTCCGCAACGAGCTGTGTGCTTCCCAACACGGTCTGAATTGCAAGCTGCCAGGAGACATCACGTGCGAGGCCGAGGTAAACTCCGGCATCGATCAGCGACTCGATAAATAGGAAGACGTAGGCAGGCCCGCTCGCGCTAAGCGCAGTCGCCATGTCTATCATCTTCTCGTCGTCGGTGTAGATCTCCTTGCCAAGGGTCTGAACGATCGCCCTCGCAGTGTCCACGGTTTCCTTCGGGACGGCATCGGATGCCATCCACATGGTCATGCCGGCACCGATCTGGCCCGGAGTATTCGGCATCACCCTGATGATGGCAGCGTGTCCCAGTCCTGAACTAAGTCTGCTCATAGTCGCGCCTGCGACTATGGACACCACCGTATTGTCTGCCGAGAGATTGCCGCTGAGCTCTGGATACACATACGGCAATGTCTGCGGCTTAACTGCGAGCACGGTGAGTCCCGCGCCTTCGACGGCCTCAAGATTGTTGGAAGTCGTCCTTATGGAATAAGTGTCTTCGAGGTGCCGACGACGGTTTTCGCTCGGCTCTCCAACACAGATGTCAGAACTCGGCGCAACCTTTGCTCCAACGATTCCGCTGAGGATGGCCTCGGCCATCACTCCTCCGCCGACGAATGAAATCTTCATACTTTTGTCCTTGGGCTATGGAAGTTGGGACTCTATATCAGCAGAGCGACGGATCAAGGCAGAATCGAATCGCTGGCGAGAGAAACGGCAACGCGGATCGACTCCAACATGCTCTTTGCATCGGCTACTCCCTTGCCCGCAATGTCGAAAGCGGTGCCATGATCTACGGAAGTCCGAATGAAAGGCAGACCCAGATTGACACTAACGCTCCTGGCCCAGTCGTGGACCTTGATCGGGATGTGTCCCTGGTCGTGATACATGGCAATAACTGCGTCGTACCTTCCGTCGATGGCCTGGTTGAATACAGTGTCAGCCGGAACCGGACCGGTTGCATCGATGCCCTGTTCGCAGGCACGCTTGACGGCGGGCGCGATCTGCTCTGCCTCTTCGGTCCCGAGAAGCCCACCATCGGATGCATGAGGATTCAGTGCGGCAACTCCGATACGGGGGCTGGCGAACCCCCACGCTTTGAAACAGTTGTTGGTCAGCTCGATTTTGCCCAGTACGTTATCGAGGGTTACGTAGTCACACGCAATCCGCAGCGACCGGTGTGTCGTGAGATGTACTACCCGAAGCGTGCCCGCCATAAGCATAGTGGCAACGTTTGAAGCCTGGGTCTGGCTCTGGAATATCTCCATATGGCCGACGTCTTTGTAACCTGCCAGATTGCATGCCTCTTTATTGATGGGAGCCGTAGCAATCGCCGCGACCTCGCCAGCAGCGGCAAGTTCCCCAGCGCGCAGGATCCACTCGACCGACGCCTTGCCCGCTATCGGGGAAAGAACACCGTATTCAACCCGGTCGGATTCCAGGTTCTCCATGTCAAGGACGTCAATTTCTCCAAACTCACCCACAACGTCAGTAACGTCGTGGACCAGGCGCGCGCGACCGCCGCCGTTGACCAGGTCAAGAGCGGAGTTCATGGAGGCCGTGTTGCCGACAACGAAGGGCCTGCACTTCTCATAGACCCAAGGATCCTGAAGTGCCTTAGCGGTGACCTCGGCCCCTATTCCGGCTGGGTCGCCCATGGTGATGGCGACAAGGGGGCGTTCGCTCATTACAGGTGTCTCCTCAGTGGACCGCATTGGGTTCACTAGACATTATACACCGCCTATCGCCCTAATGAGGGGGCAGGTGGTAACCGTCCCATAGGCGGTGTGGAATGAAGAGGGCAGGGAGTCTTGGTAAGGTTTCGGTAACCAAAGAGACCTGAGCCAAGAGGCCCCGCCGATGCCCAGAGTAAGATTCACATTCCCCCAGAGCCTGCCCAGTTGCAGAACGGGGTCAAGCTCTACCCCGACACTCGACCGGCAGCCTGCACATACTGCGGCAGCGTGTACCTGAATCGACCCGGACCGGTCACACAGCGCGTCAATGATCTCTACGTCAGCGAGGTCACGGCGCACAGATACCGATGTTGCGACTGTGGTCGCACGTTCAGACACTATCCACAGGGTGTTGACGGTCATGACCAGAGCCACAGACTCAGGGGATTGGCGGCTTTGAGCTGGGCCCTGGGACTGTCGCTGCGTTCGGTGAGTCATCTTCTTGGCGCGCTGGGCTGTGATCTGTCGAGGATGAGCGTATGGCGTGACGTGCAGGCTGCCGGGACGAGCGCACTGGGTGGATGGTTGAGCAGAGATCGTGGTCGGGTGAGATTGATGGGAGCAGATGAGACTGTGCTCAAGGTCCGAGGCAGACAGATCGTGGTCGGGTTCGTCACAGATGCTGAGAGTAGACGGCTTGTGGGAATGGACGTGTTGGTCCAACGGGACAGTGACGGCTTCGTGAAGTGGCTTGAGGGGTATGTGAGCAGGTTCGGTGTGGAGTCGATAGTGACAGACGACCTCAACACCTACAAGCCGGTGGTAGAACGTATCGGAGTGGACCACCAGAGCCTGCCCCGTGCTTGACACGGGGTGTGTATAGCACATGTGAGGAAGTGGGTGCGGAATCGACTCAGAGAGATAGAGGGGTGGGACTGGTGCAAGGCGAGGATATGGCTTCTGATGACCGAGTTGTCCGAGGGAGGTGGACGAGAGCTGCTCGACATGGAGCCTCTGGTTCGTGGACAACCGAAGCTTCACAGGCTGGTGGTGGAGTTATGTGAGAAGTGGCGGTCTCTGACATGTCACCTTCGAGTGAGAGGGATGCCACAGACCAACAACTGTACTGAGCAGACAATAGGAAGGAGCAAGGTATGTGCCGGACTCGATCCGGTATCAGGTACAGGACAGTCAGGGGGTACAAGAGCGAAGAGGGAATGATGAACGGACTGGGACTCACACAGTGGGTGTGGAGTGGCGCAGACGGACTGGACCTGGGCGACCTGATCGCTGCATAGATCGATCTGTCTAAGAAGGGCCATTGCGCACAGCGAACTTACCGACATACTCACCCACCGACTGTGGGACGGTTACCTCTCAAGGGAGCCTGTCCCGGATGGGTAGGCACGACTATTTCGTCATACTGGCAGAACAGCGACAATCATTCTGGGACTGTTGCCTCACCGGATAGTGTTATCGAACTTCTGGCGGCTTCTATTTGACGCCCACAGGTCCGATGTTAATCGGTCACACCTCACCGCTCTAACCGTTTTCGGCTGAAGCACACACCGCTATGAGAACACCAGGTCCGAGGTGATCACTGAGAGCATCGCTCGTGGCGCTCTGCTACCAGGGTGAACATCACCTCAGACGCGTCGACTCCCTGCGTCAGATAGCCCAAGTCGTCGATCACCAATGGACACAGATGGCGTGGTACTCTCAAGATGCGCCATTCACTCTCCACCGGCTCCGGGCGCGGTGGTGGCCTGAAGCCGAAGTCCCAGGGCACTAACCACCTTGAGCACGGTCGCGAACTCCGGGTTGCCTTCGGCGGACAGAGACTTGTACAGGCTCTCCCGGCCCAGACCTGTCTCCTGCGCCACCACAGACATTCTACGGGCGCGGGCGATGTCACCCAGGGCCGCCAAAATCACGCTCAGGTCGCCATCTTCCAGCGCAACGTTCAGGTAGGCCGTCATGTCCTCCTCGGTCTCGAGGTGCTCAGCCGGGTCCCACGGCCTCGTCTGCGTCTTTCCCATAGTTGCTGCCTCCTACAATCCCCGTGCCAACTCTAGTGCTCTTCGTATGTCCCGCTCCCGGCTGTCCTTGTCGCCTCCGGCAAGAAGGACTACCAGGGCCTCTCCTCGCTGGACTAAGTACACCCGGTAGCCCGGTCCATAGTCGATCCGAATCTCGGATACGCCTTCACCCGCCGGTCTCACGTCCCCTGGGTTGCCCAGGGACAGCCGTCGAATGCGATTGTCTATTCGCACCCTTGCCTGCCTGTCCCGAGGCCTCCTGAACCAGCGGGCGTAGACCTCGGTCTGGCGAATCTCGATCATCACCTAACTGTAGGCCGCAGGATACTTTCACGCAAGGGCCGATACCTTGCGATCAGTGCCTGGCTTGCCCAAGCGGATAATCTCAAGGTCAGCTGTCGGGCAGTTGAAACCCTGTCGTATCTGGACCACAGTACCAGCGCCTCCAGAATGGACGATTCGATGGACTGGTCTCATGCCTGGACGGCAATCTCTGAAAGGAGATCTCGCATGGGGCGCGAGCGCCGGACGGCGCGTCCTCCCGGCGTCTAAATGTTGGCGAGAGTGGCGGACTTGACGCCGTGCAACAGGCTGCCCGGCACCTGAATTTCCCACTAATTGACGTCCGAGTGGGAAACACCGTGCCAGCCGACCGGGATGTGGCTGATGGGTAGACTGGGCGTCCGATCATGTGTGTCAGGGCACATTTCGCAGCACCCCTGGAGGATCAAAAATGACGCCGTAATCCGTCAGGCCGGGCGGCGCGGTCCG
>DAOUHG010000137.1:0-58827 GCA_034428835.1 Dehalococcoidia bacterium | reverse complement strand
CGACGATACCGATTTCGGTTACACGATTCCATTTCTGCCGCCCACCGCGCCCAGGGACTGGGCGCGCCTGATCCAGCGCATCGAGGAGTTCGACTTCTCAAACCTGGACTTCGACGTGATCGGGCAGATGTACGAGCGACTCATAAGCCCGGCAGAGCGCAGGCGGTTCGGCCAGTTCTTTACGTCCCCCGATGTGGTGGACCTCATCAACGCTTTCTGCATCCGCAGTCCGGGCGACCGTGTGCTCGATCCCGCGTGTGGTGGCGGCACCTTCCTGGTAAGAGCGTACTCCCGTAAGCGCGCGCTAGCGCAATCTGCTGACAGTTCCTCAGTCTCACACGAACGGTTGCTGAGCGAGATTTTCGGCATAGACATCGCCGCGTTTCCTGCGCAGCTCTCCACCATCAACCTTGCCGTCCGACATCTCAGCGACGAGGCGAACTACCCGCGCGTGGCCAAGGCCAGTTTCTTCGACGCCCAGGCGGGCATTCCGCTATACGACATACCACTGACCGGCGACTCGATGCGGAGCATCGCGCTGGATGAAGTGGACGCGGTCGTCGGCAACCCACCGTACATCCGCCAGGAAAGCATCAACAAGATCGATAAGGGCAACTATCGCCGATTACATGAAATGGAGTGGCCGGGACAGGTCAAGCTAACCGGGCGATCTGACATCTATGCTTACTTCTTTTCGCACGCCGCCCATCTGCTGAGGCCAGGTGGATACCTCGGCTTCGTCACCAGCATCGGCTGGCTGGACACCGAGTACGGCTTCAGGCTCCAGGAGTTCTTCCTGCGCAATTTCAGGATCGTCGCGGTCATCGAGTCCCAGGTGGAGAAGTGGTTTGAGGACGCGCGTGTGACCACTGCCGTGACGATTCTCCAGCGGGAGCCTGATAGCGCGAAGCGTGACGCCAGTCCAGTGCGCTTCATCCAGCTCCGCAAACCTCTGGCTGAGATCTACTCCGAAGCGCTCGACAGATCGCTGAGCGGCGAGGGCGAGGCTATCCGACAGTCCGACATGGACGCCATCCGCGACCTGATAGAGGAGATCGACACTGACCTGACCACCGACTACTGGCGGGTGAAGGTGCGGACGCAGCGGGAGCTATGGGAGGAGGGCATCGTGCTCCGGCCGGACGACGGCGGTGACACCGACGCCACTCCACGCTACAACAGCGGCAAATGGGGACAGTACGTGCGCGGCCCTGACTCGTGGTTTGAGCTGATGGAGCGTACACGAGGTTTCATGGCCCCACTTCGTGAATTAGCCAAGATACGAATTGGCATTATAACCGGAGCAGATAAGTTCTATTACGTCCGAGATGTCACGCAACGACACCTAGAGAACATTAAGGACGCTCAGGCGTTCATAGATCGCTGGGGCATCTCCCGCAAGGACACGCGGCGTATCCGCATAGTGCGCGACGGCGCGAACGTGGAGCACCTGGTCGAGAGGCGTTTCTTGGAGCCAGAGCTTCACTCGCTGATGGAGGTCAAGCGTGGCGTCGTCCGCAGAGGAGACGTAGCTCGCATGGTCATAAACTCATCTGCGCCAAGAGCGAGGATCAGGCGAACCCACTTCGGCAATTACGTGTCATACGCTGAGCGTCAAGGATGGCATACAGGAACAGTAATTGCTAGTCGCGCCCGCACACGCCCCTGGTACGATCTGGCATTAATGGCAAAGTCCGATCGTGCTCCTATTCTCTGGACCAAATCGCAGCAATACAGGCATATTGTGCCTTTGAACAAAGACCAACTGGCCGTGAATTGCAACTTGTACAACGTGTGGCCACTGGATAATGCCCTTTCGGAATTATTGTGGGCAGTTCTTAACAGCACCGTTGCCGTGCTCGCCAAGCACCAGTTCGGAAGGGCCGCCGGTGTCGAGGGCAACCTCAAAACGGAAGTGGTAGACGTGAACATGATGCTCGTCCCCGACATTCGCAAGGCACCGCCTGAGGCTGCCGAAAGAGCCGTCGCCGCCTGCAAGCGGATGTCGAGACGAAACGGGCGTCGCTATCTGTACGAAGAGTTCACGCTCGACGACCGCCGTGAACTAGACGACGCGACACTGGAGATACTTGGAGTCGAAGACCTCGACGAGCGCGCCGCCCTGAGAGACAGGATCTACCGCGACGTAACCGACATGCAGCAGTCGATCAGAGATCGGGAGATAATCGCTCAGCGCGACCGTCGCCGCTCAGCACGCAGGGGCACAACCACCCCACAGGACATCGCTGACGAGCTGTGGGCCGAGCACGAGTCATCTCTCGACCTGCTCCAGTTCCCGGAGGACTTCGTTCAGCGCCGTAACGAGGGCGATCTATTCGATCTGCCGTCCGGTGAGGTCGAGGTGGGCGAGGCGATGATGGATGCCGGCGGCCTATTGAGAGTCGGCACGATTCGGGTCGGCGGGAGGGATGGCGAGGTCATTGACGTGGGCAACGTCTCACGCGCCCGCTTCCTGGAGGCCCTGTCACTGTGTCACCGCGACGGCCAGGTCAGGCTCCCAACAGACGATCTGTGCGACGACGCGGTCAGCAGCTTCGGTCAGTACCGCTCTGAGTTGCAAGACCGCTGCTCCGAACTTGCCCGCCAGAGAGCGACGGACCAGCGACGCCAGAGGGTCATAGTCAACGCGCTTCTGCGCAAGGCGCTGCAGTGGCGGCGATCTTAGATTCTCATACGGGGCAAACTCCTTCATTCGTCTGGTGGTCGTTGGGGTCGGTGCGGCCATCTCCACGGCACCCTCGCCTCGCCTGCTTGAAGCCAATAGATATCGGTAGCCCCCGAGATGCATCGTCTCAAGTGCTTATACCCTTTTCGCTCATCCAGATGTGATTGACATCGATTAACTTGAGCCAATGATCCTGTGAGAAGCGGCTCTCCGAGGTCGACAGTACGTTGCTCTGATCGGCAAAGAGGACATATGAGACGTGGTCAGGACGAACCGCACTGTCATACATGATCCCATCTATCCGTAATTTCTCCCAAGTCAGTTGATCCCGGATGAACTCCGTGACTACCTGTGTCGGCACGTACTCGACATCCTCCTTGCCATCTCTCTCAATGGGAATTGACACCTGTCTTGCAACGTGGTGCAAGAACTTCAGGACTCTGCGTGGCCGGATTTCCGAGCTGTCGGGTATCGGGTCGAACAAACTGGGAATAGATGGAATCGCAGTTAGGTCAAGCAGCACGGCCGGTCGGAGAGTCTCGAACCTGCCCATAGCGTAGTATCCCGGACAACTGTAGGTCTCCTTGAGAGCGGTCTCCTCATCGTCAGCACCATAGAACATGGGGATACCAGCAGGGCTCATTCTATTGGATTGAGTAGCTGTTTCTTGGGGGGGTGGACCCAACTCTGCGGGAGCCTCCCATTGAGGTTTACACCCTTCAAATCGCGCCCTGTATAACCGAGCTCCCTGCGGCAGGGGCCTAAACAGATCCATACGTTCTGCATATTCGAAGATTGTGCGGAGAACCTCTTTTGGACTGTAGAGGTCATGTTCGTACGCATCCGAGCCGTAATCTTGGAAGAAGAACCGACGCTGGTGCATGGTAACGCGGCGGAACCGGCTCCAACTGAAACTAGCTACCTCATCGTCATTTAGGCCGTAAGCGTTCGCCTCGCACCAATCCTGTTCTCTGTGCTCGCCAAATAAATGAGGTAGCAACAGTTCCCGGTTGTCCCTCGGGAACTCTAACTCTAATACATAGTTCACCAGGTCATCAGCGTCCCAGTAAGTGCCTATCCAACCCCCTTCTGAGCCGTCCCATCCGAGTTCGTTGCCCGCGAGGTCGTATTCTGTGAACAGACACTCCTGAAAGTGACCAGAGACCTCGTCGATCGGTGCTGCGATTGGTGCGTTGTCCACACTCCCACAGAAGGAGCACTCATCGGAGCCTGCGTTCGCCTGAATGAATTTAACCAGTCCTAGGTCATCAAAGCAGTTGACACATACAAACTGTTCTTCTCGCCACATCATTGGGCACCTCGCCTCGCAACCGAGTTGTTGTCTGTGCTGGCAGAACAATAAACCTTACTTATGTCACTCTACATAAGGCCCTGACAAATAACCCGCTAATCTGACGCTCTCGTGATGCAGTACCTTGAGAAGAGTGGTGAGTGCCTTGGTCGGTATAGGACATAAGGAGAATACCCTTCCAGCGGCCGACTTCGTGCTGAACACCATACAGAATCCCCCCCGTCCTCCTTGCGGCCACACACCCGCCTCGTGGTATTATCGAGTCTCTTTCTCAAGGATGGGGACATTATGGTCGCGACCTCCTCCGACCCTGGGCAGCTTTGGGCGGCTGTTCTGGGCCAGTTGCAGATGCAGGTCACCAAGCCCAACTTCGACACGTGGCTGAAGCACACTTCGGGCCTGGCGTATGCCAACGACGAGTTTGTCGTGGGCACGCCGAACGCGTTCGTGGCCGAGATGCTCGAGCAGCGGATGTACTCGCTGATCGCGCAGACGGTCGAGGGCGTCGTGGACGCCGAGGTCGAGGTGCGGTTCGCTGTCGAATCGACTTTCGACGCCTCGGAACAGGCCGCTGAACACCCTAACCCTCTCCCTGAGGGAGAGGGAACTGCAATAGGAAACAGGGAGATGAGGGGCGGAGCGGGCGGCCGGTCGCCGGTCCTGAATACTAGGTACACGTTCGACAGTTTCGTCGTCGGCAAGTCCAACGAGCTCGCACACGCGGCGGCCCTCGCGGTCGCACGGCAGCCGGGCCAGCTATACAACCCGCTCGTCATGTACTCTGACGTCGGCCTGGGCAAGACCCACCTCATGCACGCCATCGGCCACCAGATAGCCGCCCGCGGCATGTCGCTCATCTACTCGACCACCGAGGAGTTCACCAACTCCTACATCAGGGCGATTCGCGAGGGCACCACAGACGAGTTCCGCGACTACTACCGGAACGAGCACGTGCTGCTGCTCGACGACGTACAGTTCCTCATAGGCAAGGACCAGACCCAGGAGGGCTTCTTCCACACGTTCAACGCCCTGCACATGACCAACCGCCAGATCGTGCTGACGTCGGACCGTCCGGTGAAGGCGCTGACGCTCCTCGAGGACCGAATCCAGTCCCGGCTCGCCGGGGGCCTTGTCGTGGACATCCAGCCGCCTGACATCGAGACACGCATCGCGATTCTCCGCGCGAAGGCCGACGTTGCCCGCCAGACGATCTCCGACGACGTGCTGCACTACCTCGCCGAGCGTATTCACAAGAACATCCGCGAGCTGGAGGGCAGCCTGAACAGGGTGATCGCGTTCGCCGACCTGATGGGGACTCCGGTAACCGTCGACCTCGTCAAGCGCGCCATCGCGGACATGGTGGAGACCGCCGCGGAGCGACAGATACCCGAGACCGTCGTCATCGACACGGTCGCGGCGCACTTCGGCATGACCGTTGAGACGCTCAAGGGACGGAAGAGGGACAAGAAGACGTCGCTGGCGCGACAGGTGGCTATGTACCTGCTGCGGGAGGAGTCCCAGCTCGGCCAGTCTGCCATAGGCCACGCGCTGGGCGGCAAGGCCCACAACACCGTCATGCACGGATGCGACCGCATAGCCAACCAGTTGAACGTCGATCCGCACCTTCGCCGCGACATCATCAACATCAGGGAAGCGCTGGCCGCCCACTGACGGACGCTGCCTCTGGGCGGACAAGGGTTCTACGATGTCACCTAATCAGATTTCCGACCTCGATCAAGACAAGAAATCGACTTACTTGACATAACCATGTCGATAACTGCTTCCTAAATGTCGATAACTCACTGCTGATGTCAATAACTCGGCGGGCTGGACGGTTTCCGAACATTGTATAGACACTCTATCGCTCAAACATTCCCAGTTGTCGACAGCCTATGTACAGACTGGGCCTGCGGGGCACAAAGCAGGTGAAGGGCAACGGGCGAGAGTTATCGACGTTATTAACACCCTTATTACTATTACTAGATATACTGATCCTATGATTGATAGAGTCACTATTCATATAACATCAGGTAACGGGGGTGACGGCTCCATCAGTGGCCGGCACGAAAAGTACGTGCCCAGGGGAGGGCCTGACGGCGGGGATGGTGGGGATGGCGGGAGTGTATACATCGAGGGCGACCCGAATCTCAACACCCTCATGCCGTTCCGCTACCGCCGGTACTTCAAGGCTGAAGACGGGCAGCGCGGTGAGGGCAAGCTCAGGTACGGTAGGAAGGGCGAGGACATCACTCTGGCAGTACCTGTCGGAACCCAGGTCTGGCTGGAGGGCGCCCGGCCGTCGCTCGCAGCCGATATCGATCAACCCGGTGAGAGGTGGCTTGCGGCAGCCGGAGGCAGCGGGGGCGCGGGCAACGCTCACTACGCCACCCCGACGAACCGGTTTCCGAGATTGGCCCAGGCAGGAGAGCCTGGGGCGGTGCGAACTCTCCGGCTCGAGCTGAAGCTCTTGGCTGATGTCGGGATTGTCGGAGCGCCGAACGCCGGAAAGTCGAGCCTTATCTCGGCAGTCTCGGCGGCCAGGCCAAAGATTGCTGACTACCCGTTCACCACGCTCGATCCGTCGCTTGGAGTTGTCGAGCACCGCGACGAGACCTTCGTCATGGTGGACATTCCCGGGCTGATCGAAGGCGCGCACGCGGGCGTCGGGCTTGGTCATGAGTTCCTGCGCCACGTGGAGCGCACCAGGGTGCTTGTTCATCTGGTGGACGGCTCCGTGGACGATCCGGTCCAGGTTTACAGGCAGATAAACGAGGAGCTGGTCCGGCACGACGAGCGTCTCGCCACGAAGCCGCAGGTCCTGGCGATCAATAAGCTGGACCTGACAGACGTATCCGTGCTTCAGGACGACATACGGGAGGCGTTCAGAAGCGGGCTCGTTGGTGATGAGATGTACTTCGTCTCCGCGGTGACCCACGCGGGTCTGGAGTCGCTGCTGGACGGTGTGCTGAACATGTTGCTGAAGGCGCCGGAGCCTGTATTCAGCGTGTCACGTGCAAGCGAGGCGGAACTGCCGGTGCTGCGTCCGGAACCGCAGCGACGACGGCCGGAGGTGTACGTGGACGAGGACAGCGTATTCGTTGTCGACTGGCCGCCCGCGGCGCGGATGGCAGGGATGGTCGACCCGGACGACTGGGCCGCGAAGCTCCAGTTCTACAACCGGCTGGAGCGGTCCGGGGTAGTCGGCGCGCTGGAGGCAGCCGGAGCAGGCCCTGGCGATCTGATCCGAATTGGCGAAGTCGAGTGGGTATGGGAGTAGCGCTGACGTCGATAGGTCAGCGCCGACTGGGATCCTGGATCTGAGGTGTGGGGTGTCTAGCGTCGGCGTCGGCGCCGGATGCGTCGCAGACTGCGCTGCTTGTCCAGCCTGGTCTGTTCTCCCTTGGAGCGGAAGAACCGGCGGTTGCGCAGCTCGCGCAGAATTCCCGATCTCTGCATGCCCGTCTGGAACCGTTTGAGCAGGGCTTCTGCGTCCTCACCCTCCCGGAGCGTTACATAGGACAAATATCTTCTCCTTGCGTTTGGATTTCCCAACCTGGGGCATACGACAGGCGGCTCGATCGGCGACATACGCTGAACGGCCCCGACAAAGTCGGGAAATGTCTGCCCCTGCAAGCGGAATTATAGCATGGCTCACGATCATATTTCTGGTATTTAACAGTGCGCAAACAATAGAGGAGGCAGGCCGTAGCCCGCCTCCTTAATCTTGTGCCACTATGGGAACTTGTTAACGGACCCTCCCCGATCTCCCATCGGTTACAATACCGTTGAATTCCCTTGGCTCCTGAACTATATCAGCAGTGGAATCGCATAGCAAACGGTGATCGCCATGAGAAATTCTAACAACAGGAAATACCGCCTCGGGCTCGACCTCGGAACAAACTCCATAGGCTGGGCCGCTATCGTCCTCGACGATAACGACAGCCCCTGTGGCGTGCTGGACATGGGCGTCCGCATCTTTCCGGACGGGCGCAAACCTACCGACAAGACGTCCAATGCCGTCGACCGCCGTCTGGCGCGCGGCCAGCGACGTCGGCGGGACCGCTACCTGAAACGTCGCTCCACTCTGATGGACGCGCTGGTCGAGTACGGACTGATGCCCCCAGATAGAGACGAGCGCAAGGCATTGGAACGACTTGACCCCTACAAGCTCAGGGCGTGTGCGCTGGATGGGCCTCTCAGCCCCTTTGAGCTGGGACGCTCCCTCTTCCACATCGACCAGAGGCGTGGCTTCAAGTCCAACCGGAAAGCCGCGTCCGATGACGAAAACGAGGCCAGGAAGACACGCGCCGATATAAGCCTGCTGCGCCAGAGCATCGAGGAGAGCGGAGCGAGAACGCTCGGCGAGTTCCTCGCATGGCGGCACGACAAACACGAGATGGTGCGTGCCCGGCCCGATATGGGACTGTACCCTGACAGGGCGATGTACGAGGTCGAGTTCGACGCCATTAGAAAAGCCCAAGAGCCGCATCACAACCTGAACGCTGAGCAATGGGACAACCTCCAATATATCATCTTCTTCCAACGGCCCTTGGAACCCGTCAAGCCGGGCTGGTGCCAGTTCGAGTACGAAAACGAGGAAAGGCGGGCGGCCAAAGCGTTGCCGGTGTTCCAGGAATTCCGAGTGTTCCAGGAAGTCAACAATTTGAGAGTGCAGGTGGGATCTGAGCCGGAACGCCCGCTCAAGGAAGATGAACGGGAGCGCGTTCTGCAACGCTTGCGCTCCGGCAATGACATCAAATTGTGGGAAGGCAAAGACAACAAGCCGGCCAAACCGACGCGGGATTTGGGATTACCGTCGGGTGCAGTCTTTAACCTAGCAGCCGGAGGCCGCAAGGCAATCAAAGGGGACGAGACTACCGCTAAACTGGTGTCCTCCGCACAGCCGGCGACGGCGAAAAGGGCGGCGCAGCCAGCATTGTTCGGCCCTAAGTGGCTGGATTTTTCCCTTGAGGAACGCAACGAAATCGTAAAGTTCCTGCTGGACACAGAGGACCCGGAGGCGGTTCAACGAAGGGCCAAAGATGAATGGGGACTGGACGAGGTGCGGGCTAAAGCCGTCGCCAATGTCTCCCTCGCTCCCGGCTACGGCAACCTTAGCGAGAAGGCTATCAACAAAATCCTGCCGCATATGAAAAGTGGGATGCAGTATGACAAGGCTGTCAAAGAGGCTGGATACGGCCACCACTCGGACTTCCGCAACGAAGAGGCCCACGACAGTTTGCCATACTACGGCCAGGTCTTGCCTCGCGACGCCGTCGTGGGCGAAGATCCAAAGAAAGACCCTGACAAAGACGGCGAAACAGCCCGCTACGGGCGCATCCCCAACCCCACAGTCCACATCGGACTCAACCAGCTCCGCCGCATGGTAAATCGGCTGATCCAAGCCTACGGCAGACCGGAGCAGATCGTGGTCGAATTGGCTCGTGATCTCAAGATGAACAGAAAGCAGAAACAGAGTTACGAACGACAACAGCGCGAGGGCGGAATGCGTAAAGAGCGTCTTACGGAGAATTTGCAGTCTGCCGAAGTCCCCATAACATCCGACATTCTCAGAAAACTCCGACTGTGGGAAGAACGGGGTTCGGTTCAGGCTCGCGTGTGTCCCTATACTGGAGCCGTCATCTCATTCGGAATGGCGGTATCCGCAGCCACCGAGATTGACCACATCCTCCCGTTCTCAAAGACTCTGGACGACTCTGCTGCCAACAAGGTGGTCTGCATAGCAAAGGCCAACCGCGACAAGGGCGACAGGTCGCCCTATGAGGCGTTCGGGCACAGCCCCACCCGGCTACGATTACCAGGCCATTCTCGACCGAGTAGCCGAATTCCCATCCAACAAGCGTTGGCGCTTCCAATCAAACGCCATGCAAAACTTCGAGGACGAAGACCGCTTCCTGGACAGACAGCTCAACGAGACCCGCTACCTGTCACGTACCGCGCGTACCTATCTCGCCCACCTCTACGATGAAAAGACCGAAGGCAGACGACATGTGCGGGTGATACCGGGCCGGATGACCGCCCTGCTCAGGCGCGGCTGGCGCCTGGAGGGAATTCTGCGGGTCACTGAAACAGGTGAAATAGAGCGCAAGCAGCGCGACGACCACCGACACCACGCCATAGATGCCTTCGTCGTCGCCAACACAACCCAGGGACTGCTCCAGCGTTTCGCCCGCGCATCCGGATCCCATTACGACCCGGAGGGCAAGCTGAAGACGATAGCCGGACAGGTTCCACCCTGGGAAGGCTTCGACAGAAGCGACCTGCAACCGTTCCTGGACCACATGATCGTGTCCTACAAGCCCGACCACGGAACGCGCGGCGAAAAGGGCAAAACCACCGGACAGCTACACAACGAAACGGCATACGGCCTGGTCGAATTGGCCGAGAGCGGCTCGTCCAAAGTCGTGGTTCGCAAGAAGTTGTCTGACTTCAAGAAACGGGCGGACTTTGACTCCGTTCGAGATTCGGCGTTGCGGGCAGCGCTGCTTGAGCTGTGGGACAAGACCCTGGCTGACGGCGGCAAACCGGCGGACTTTGCCGAACGGGCCGCAACCGAAGGCGTGATGCTGAAAGGCAAGCCACAGCCCGTTCGTCGCGTGCGGGTTCTCGACGAACAGACTGTCATACCCATCACCGACCGCGATGGAAAGCCCTACAAAGGATACATGTCGGGCGGCAACGAGTTCGCCGACGTATGGCGGATGCCTGACGGTGACGGAAGCTGGAAGCTAGTCGTCATACCAAAATTCCATGCCAACCAGCCCAGTTTTGATGTATCCAAGTTCCGTCCTCATCCCGCCGCCAAACGACTCATGCGCCTTCATATAGATGACATGGGGGCATTTGGAGAGGGGCCTGACCGTTGCATCGTGCGCGTAAGGAAGATATCCAACTCTAGGGATGGAGCTTTGGTCTGGCTTGATGAACACAATGAAACCAACGTCGATGCCCGTTTGAGAGAAATCCGACGCCGACGCAAGGATGATCTTGAACACGAGGGCTTAAAAGAGCAAAAGTACAGTGCTCGGGGACTCCAAAGACTACGTTTCCGCAAAGTCAGCGTGGACGAGGTAGGCCGCGTGCGAGACCCGGGTCCCAGAACGTAATGATTGGCCGAATAATAGAAGTTGCGAGCGAGGGACGTCACCTCTCCCGTTACCACGGCCTCATGACAGTCTCCCATGACGGCGCCGAAGATGGACGAGTCCCGCTCGACGACATCGGCGTTCTGCTCTGCAACGCGCGCGGTCTCACCTACTCCAACGACCTGATGACCGAGCTGGCCCGCCGGGGTACAGCCGTGGTGCTGTGTGGTCCCAACTACCTCCCGACCGCATGGCTTTGGCCACTGGAGGGCCATCACGTCCAGGCCCTGCGAATGCGTCATCAGCTAGAGGCCAGGTTGCCCCTGCGCAAACGGCTGTGGCAGGCGATTGTCAGGAACAAGATAGGCCAGCAGACAAACATACTCGAAATGCTCGATCTGCCCACTGATGGATTCCAGTCATTGGCGCGACGGGTGAAGTCCGGCGACCCGGACAACGTGGAGGCGCAGGCCGCGCGGCGGTACTGGCCCCTGCTCTTTGGCAGAGACTTCAGACGCGAACGTTACGGAGCCATGCCCAACCCGTTCCTCAACTACGGCTACACGGTTCTGCGAGCCGCCGTAGCGCGCGCGCTGTCGTGGCCTCCGGTCTGCACCCCTCTCTCGGAATTCACCACAGCAACCGCGCCAACGTCATGTGCCTGGTCGACGACATGATCGAGCCATTTCGACCGCTGGTGGACTATACCGTGTTCCGCCTGGTATCTGACGGCCACCGCGAACTGACCGCCGAGACCAAGGCCGCGCTCGCGGGAACGCTCACAATGGATATGGTCACGGATCGGGGAACCACGCCGTTTGAGACCTGCATTGAACGCGCCGCCCAGTCGCTCGCTTACTCGTTCGAGACCGGCAAGCAGTCGCTCATCTTCCCAGCCCGCCCATTGGTGGCCTGGACCCAGGTGGCATACTGAAAGACGCCCCGCTCAATGCTCTCAGGCTACCGGCTAATGTGGATGATGGTGATGTTCGACCTTCCGGTTCTCACCAAGACGGAGCGGCGCGACGCCAACAAGTTCAGAAAGTTCCTGCTCGATCAGGGCTTCGACATGTGCCAGCTGTCCGTCTATATGCGCTTCTGCGCCGGTAAAGAGCAGACACAGGCTTACACACGGCGTGTCCAAGCCGCGCTGCCGCCATCCGGCAACGTCCAGATCATCTACCTGACAGACAAGCAGTACGCGAACATTGTCAGCTTCAACGGCCCTAGGCGGCAGCCGGCCAACAAAAATCCAGAACAGTACACACTGTTCTGAGCCCATTCACGCCGGATTTCTGCGGTTTCTGGCCTGCCAGACCAGCTTTGAGCCAAGTATCGTCAGGCAGGCGGTGTATTGTAGCCGATGGGAGATCGGGGAGGAACCGCAACTCCTGGACTGAAGGGCTGTGCGCCGATCCGATTGTAGCCGATGGGAGATCGGGGAGGAACCGCAACGTTCGCCCGTTTGGGTGTGAAGCCGATGGTTGTCTGATTTCTTGACACTCTTCGGCCTCGCACTTAAACTTTGCCCAGATTTTGCCGGAAGCACCGGCGATGTTCAGGAGCAGACGGAATGACCCAGGAATCAGCAATCACCCCCGAGATGCGGGCGGCTGTCGGCGTGGAGTCCGAACCTCATGTGAACGAGGTCGAGAAGGGCGCCATCATCAAGTTCGCGGTCGCCATCGGGGACACGAACCCTATCTTCACAGACGAACAGGCGGCACGAAACTCGAGGTACGGCGGGATCATAGCGCCGCCGACGTTCTTCCGTACGATGAGCTCCGGCTCGATGAAGGTGGACGTCAAGAGTCCATATCCGGCTAACCTGGACGGCGGGAGCGATTGGGAGTACTTCGAACCCGTCCGACCGGGAGATCGTATCTCGGTCACTATGATGGTCTCGAACGTCTTCGAGCGTCCCGGACGCCTGGGGAACATGCTGTTCATCCAGCGGGAGTCCAAATACGTAAACCAGTTCGGGAGGACGGTGGCGATCCAGCGGACAACCGGGATCAGCTACCAGCCGCGCGAGGACGAATAGACTAGGATCACGTCCAGATGAAAATGATCGATACCTGACGCTGATCGTCATTCCCGCGAAAGCGGGAATCCAGGGGTGGGGCAGCCCGTAGCACTGTCTAACGAAACTACATGGAAACGGTACTAAGCACATCATCGTCGGCTCACAAGAGCGCGAGGAGTTAGCACGATGGCAGAGCAGGTCTACTTCGACGACGTCGAAGAGGGAATGGAGATGCCGGTACTGCGTAAGGACCCAACGACGCAGCAGCTGGTCAAGTACGCCGGCGCATCCGGCGACTACTATCAGATCCACTACGATCTCAACTACGCAAAGAACAACGGGCTTCCCGACGTCATCCTGCACGGGGCGCTGAAGAACGCCTTCCTCGGGCAGCTGATGACCGACTGGGTTGGCGAGTGGGGCACTCTCAAGAAGCTGAGCGTCCAGTACAGGGGCATGGACGTCCCCGGAACGCCGATCTTCGGCAAGGGCGTCATCAAGAAGAAGTACCATGAAAACGACGAGAACATCGTCGAGTGCGAGATCTGGCTGGAGACCGATGAAGGCCAGCGCACAACGCCCGGGTACGCAGTCGCGGCCCTGCCGAGCAGATAACGGCTCCGCCAGCTAGGCGTAGTTCCTGCACGGACGGCGCCCCCGGAACCCTGTGAAAGAGAGAGTCCTATGTCGATATTCGTCCTCGTTCACGGTTCGTTCCAGGGCGGCTGGATATGGAAGCCCACCGCCGAGGTGTTGCGGCGAGCCGGTCACACCGTCTATGCGCCCACGCTCGACGGTTGCGGCGAGCGACACCGGCTGATACGTCCCGGTATCACCATCGCCGCGCAGGCGCGCGAGGTCGCTGACATGATGTTCTACGAGGACCTCCACGACGTGGTCCTCGTCGCCACCAGTACAGGTGGGCTGGTGGTGTGCAAGACGGCGGAGCTTGCGCGCGACCGTATAAGCCGGCTGGTTTTCGTCGACGCGCTTGCACCCCAGCCGGGAGAGCGCGTGTCGGACATCGTCCAGCGCAACCCCGACGCGCCGGCTATGCCGACGACCGGTCTGACGCGCGGCCCGACGCGGTCCGAGCTTGAGACGCGCCTGTTCGCCGATCTCGACCCTGAGCTGCGCGTGTGGGCGGCCGAGCGAGCTACCATGCACCCTGTCGAGGCGTCAGATGCGCCGGGGGAGCTGGACGCATTCTGGGCGACCGCCGGGACCATACCGGCGCGGGTGGTCCGCTGCCGGCTGAGCGTCAACCCGCCCGAGTCCCACCAGCGCCGCACCGCCGAGACGCTTGGCGCGGACTGGCACGAGATGGACGCAGGCCACTACCCCATGCTGAGCCACCCGACCGAGCTCGCCGCTCTGCTGGAGTAAGTCTGTGGCTGGGATGAGCTAATTCATCTCCGCAAGCACGTTACGCTACCGCCACCAGCGCCGCTCCGACGCCTTCGGCGATCTTTCTGTACTTGGAGAGTACGGCGTCGTTTGTCGGCGTGCACGGCACACGGATTCGCAGTCTCCTAAGGCTAACCTGGCTTGGCTGCTGGTATAATCCAGCCAGAGAGTGAGTACAGTGATTACGAACATTACGTTGCAGAATTTCAAGTGCTTCCGCTGCATTAGCGTCGATCCGAAGCTGATTACGGTGTTCATTGGCCCGAATGGCACTGGTAAGTCTGGTGTGCTTCAGGCACTCCTGCTGCTGAAACAGTCGAGAAACAATGTCGACCCTTTGGTCTTGGACGGCGAATTGGTACGGTTTGAGCCAGAAGCGTTTATGTGGCGAGGACCTGAATCAAGATTGGATGGCGTTCGGCTATCGTTGTCCGGATGTTCACCCATCGACTCAGAAGAAGTCCAGGAGCCGTTAAATTTCGAGGTTGACCTAGAGTACTCTAGACAAGCTAATCTAACCGCCGACCGTGGATCGTCAAAGTGGAGGGCGTTCGGCGAAGAGTATGAGATTTCTTTCAACCGGGACCGGATCCTTCACCAAATCATAACCCCAAGAAGTCTAATAAACTACGAGCTGTCGCCTCCAATCAACAGCTTCAGAGTCAGATCGAGTTCAGGGAATGAAGATTCAAAGTTACCTTTGTGGAACCAACTGTCCCAAGCGCCTGAGAAAACGCTGGCTGACTTGAAGATGGTTCCGGCGGCTAGAGGTCTAACTCGCGGCGTTTACACGTTGGGGCCCGAATCTTCCGACGATATTTCAGGCGCCAGTGGCCTAGATGCACAGGAGGACAACACCGCAACGACCCTGGCTTATTCCCGACGTGAGGTGGAGAAGGTTTCCCATCTGATGAAACAGATTACTGGCGTCGGCTTCAGGGTAGACACTGTTCCGCCCCAATCCGCAAGGCCTGTCTCGGAATCTCTTGCCGGTGACCTCAGCATTTTGGCTGAAGGCTTCGGAACCAATGCCCTTGTCCACCTCTTGTTCGAGATCGCCAGAACTGCCCCGGGGGCGACGGTGTTGATTGAAGAGCCGGAGATTCACTTACACCCCAAGGCGCAGGCTGATCTAGCATCGGTGCTGGCTGATGAAGCCAAATCTGGCGACAAACAGATGATCATTACCACCCATAGCGAGCACGTTGTGGGACGGCTGCTGACCCTGGTCGCAGAAGGCAGGCTATCCGCCGACGAACTCGCGATTTACTCCTTCGAGAAGGACAAGAATGGAGTTTGCTCGGCCAGCGAAATCGAGGTGACGGACCGGGGACAAGTCAACGGGGGACTGAAGAGCTTCTTTGAAACCGACCTAGACGAAATGAAGCGGTACGTTGAAGCTCTACGCGCCAAGGCATGAATCCCTGTTTCATTCTCGACGAGAACATAGTGATCTTGGCGCAGCAAGGGATCGACGAATATGGGAACACCGACCCAGGATGCGCCTACCTTGGTCTCAGTTGGCAACTGAGTTTTGAACACGGCTAAAACTCGTCTCCGTACTGGAGACGATGCGCGTTACGCTGCCGCCACCAGCGCCGCTCCGACACCTTCGGCGATCTTTCTGTACTCGGCGAGTACGGCGTCGTTGTTGAGCACAGTGGGCCTGGAGGTGTCGCGGTAGTCAGCCCGCATCTCGACGCGCCCCAGGAACGGGATGCTGAGATGGTCTGCCATCTCCTCGCCCGCGCCTGAGCCGAAGATCTCGCCGGACAGGTTCTCGACCACGCCCAGGACGTCGATCTGCAGCTTCTTTATCATGTTCACCGACCGGATCGCGTCGATCTTCGCAAGCTCCTGCGGGGTGGTGACGACCACGAAGCCGTCCATCTCCAGTGCCTGCATAACGGTGAGCGGCGCGTCTGAAGTCCCGGGTGGAAGGTCCACGACCAGGTAGTCCAGCTCACCCCAGGTGGTGGACTGAAGGAGCTGATTGATCGCGTTGTGGATCATCGGCCCTCGCCAGATGATCGCCTCCTCCTCGTCCTTCTGGAAGAAACCCATCGACATGACCTTTACGCCGAAACGCTTCGGCGGGATCATCTTGCGGTCGTCGGTAGCCAGGGGGGCCTCTGTGATCTTCATTGCGCGGATGACGTTCGGGCAGTCTATGTCGACGTCCAGGATGCCGACACTGGCGCCGTCGTTGGCGAGCGTGACAGCCAGGTTCACGGCGACGGTGGTCTTGCCCACTCCGCCCTTGCCGCTGTAGACGCCCACCTTGTACTTGATCTGCGAGAGCGTCTCGGAGATCGCACGCTTCTGCGCGAACTGCCGGCGCATGGCTTCGACCTTGGCCCTGGCCTGTGCCTGCTGCTGGGGATTCATTGGACCTCCCGGCGGACCCCCCGGCGGACCCCCCGGACTCCCCTGCGCATGTTGATGCTGATGGGGGTTCATTGGACTCTCCTGTCACATGGTAGGGGCGGGTTTGAAACCCGCCCCTACGGTTGCAAAGCTAAGGGGCGACCCAGCCCACGCTCGTTAAAGCGACCCCGTATCCAGGTACGGGGCATGCTTGGCGTCGGGCCCCCTGCGATGATACCGGATCTGTTCACCGGGGCAGCGCGCCCCGGAAATCGGGCCGCTAGTCCAAACCGAGAAGTTTCTTACCCTCGTCCGTGATGAGGTCCGGGGTCCACGGAGGATCGAAGGTCAGCTCGACGTTCACGTCTTCAACGGCGTCCATCTCGGCGATTCGCCACTCGGCCTGCTGGGCAATGTAGGGTCCCATGCCGCAGCCGGCAAATGTCAGGGTCATCGTGACGCCCACGTTGCCCTCATTGACCTCGACGCCGTAGACCAGCCCCAGATCAACTACGTTGACTGGAATCTCCGGGTCGTAAACGTCCCTCAGCGCCTCGTATACCTCTTCGGTGGTTAGTGTCTGTGTGGTCATGGTGCGTGCTCCTTATGCAAGGTCTCTTCGTCTTCTTACGTCCTTGACTCCCCTACGACGGACAGTGCCAAAGAGCCGTGTCTTACGCAACTCCTCCATAATACGGCGAGTCGGTCTCTCGGATGGCTTCTCTCGCTGGAACCGCCGACGGGCTGCGAGTCTAGCGGAGCTGCGAGATGGGGGGGTACTGTTGTGATTCAGCATCGGTCAACCCTCATTACATGATTCTACACAATCAGGACTGATGCTGGAACTGCTATCTTCCTGAGGGGAGCCTACAATCTCATCATAGTCATCATTGGCGATGATCGCTTGGCAGACTGCGTCTGACACCGTTTCCATGCGTTCTGCCTTTAGACCAATGGCCTGTGCTTCTATCAGATCAATAACGAATCCATGCGTTGGATAGTCGTACACGAGGCTTCTAGCTATTTGTCGTAGCTCATCGCTAGGAATATCCGTGTAACCCCATCCCATGACACGTATTGCGTACTCCTCACTTTCCGACAGCGCGCGCCCCGCTTCACCGAGTTCGTGTGGATCAACCTGAGAATACAGCGGGGACACAATTGCGGCAAACGGCTGATGTGAGTGTTCTATTGCGCTAGGAACGTCCATTGGGGACATCGTGCGCACCAACTGGACTATCCTATGGAGCGAGTCTATCGAATGGAGCGAGTCTATCGAATAGCTGAGGAGGTGTTCCAGTGAGTGGAACGATTCCAACGCAGAGACTGGCCTTGCACTCCCGGTCCGGTCGAGCAACTGAGGATCCAACGGTCCTAACTCCCCGCGCTTCCCCATATGTATTGAGTTGGCGGCTAGACAGAAGAAGGTGGCGGCACTCTTCGCCCAGTAAGGCACCAACACTTCAATGTTATCCACGGACTCCCGCAGTGCCAGAATCATCCGATATGCAGACTCGATGTCGCCACCGAGGGATACGAGCAGTATGGACAGCTTTTTGAACTCCTCAAACAATGGGGCAGCAGCCTGCACCAAGTTGACAGAGTTGTAATCCATATCGCCACGTAGGTACAGCACCGGCCGCTGACGTAACGTAGCCAAGTCCTCCAGAGTAGGTGGCGGGGAGTGATCTTCAGGCTCTGTGTTATCTGGTTGGACCATAGCAGTATCGAGTGTATCACAGCTCGCGCCGGCCAAAAGGCATTTGGCCCAGGATTCCTCGACGACCCTTCGGTGGTGATGGTCTCCGTCCGCCCCCGATCGAGTCCGGGACAGGCTCTGAGCTTGTCGAAGGGCCGTCAGTTCATGGTTCGACATGCTCACCACGAACGGATACCCTCAGTGGCTTGCGGGAGTGGAAAGGCCCACCCCTACCCCTACTCGGCCAGCGCTCGCAGCATCAGCTCCTCGGCCCTGGTGCGGGTGCCCGCGACCGTCGCGTAGATCAGGCTTCCCTTGTTCTTGATAATCAGGTGCCCGTCCTCGAGCGCCAGATGGCGCGCGTTGGTGTTGTCGAGGTCTATGGTATCCATCCCGATCTTCCCCGCGATCGAGCGCACCAGGAAGGCGACCGCGACTCCGGCGTACCCGGCGCCGCCGACCAGGACGACTCCGGTGTCCAGACTATCCAGCAGATCTATGTCTATCTCTTCGGGAATCGTCTCCGGCAGGTCGCTGTAAATCCCGAACGCGACGTTGTCCACCCGGACGATCCCGAACGCGGTGTCCAGACCCGGTACCTCGATACCGGCGCTGTCGGCTATCTCCTGGATCAGATTGCCGTCAGTTGAAATGAATCCCGCCGCGATCGGGGGGTCGTCTTCGGAAACAGGCAGGTTGGTCAGCATATTCCACACCTGCGGGCTTCTCTCACTGAGCGACGCCAGCTCTGCCGATTCGAGCTGTTCGGAGAGCCCATCGGTCCACTCGGAGTCTCCGCGCATGATCTGGACCGTAGTGGTGGAAGCTACCTGGGCGACGGTCGGTGGGTCAGTTGCCGGATTCTGCTCCAGCAGGCTGCCCACAAGCGCCGCGTCGCTGGACGTGGCGAATCTGAGGGAGCCGCCGAACTGCTCCAGGGAAGTCGCCACCATCGAAACGCCGGCAAGGGCAACGTTGTCTTCCCCAAGCGTCAGGATCTCCTCCCGGTCTGCACTCAGAAAGCGTTGGAAATCTACCGCGACAGGAGTGTTGGGATTGAAGTACAGGTACAGGTCGTACTCTACGTCGGGAACGAGGTCGTCCTGGATACCGGCGGGCAGAGTGCCGCCGCCTTCATCGACCTCGGATGAGCACGCCACTCCGAGTAGGATGAAGTACAGGATCGCAAAAACTGTTGCGTATATGCGCAAAGTCGCCTCCGCGACATGCCTAAAGTCGGCCGTTCCCTAATTAGAAGCTATCTCAGTCACCCTCACCCCAGTATCCCTGACAGGGGTAGGTATTGGTACTTTTCACCCTCACCCCAGCCCTCTCCCTCAGGGAGAGGGGGGTCTTTGGTTTCTTATGAATACGAATTCCGGTGTCTGGTGGACGCTTCCATCTGGAGAATCATTCGACCATCACTTTTCTCAGGTCGGTGATCTGGTCTCTGAGCAAAGCTGCCTTTTCGAATTCGAGGGACTTGGCTGCCGTCTTCATCTGTGATTCCAGGTCTTTTATCAGCCGCATAATGTCGTCTCGCGGCATGTCTGCCGAGTCCACCGCGTAGGTCGCCCGGGTCTCCGCTACGGCCCTGACGCGCTCGGTTATGTCGTGAATGGTCTTCTGGATGCTCTGGGGAGTGATCCCGTGTTCCAGGTTATGGACCCGCTGGATCTCGCGCCGCCGCTCTGTCTCGTCTATCGCCCGCTTCATCGAGTCGGTGACCCGGTCTGCATACATTATGACACGACCGTCAACATGACGCGCCGCGCGTCCTATGGTCTGTACCAGCGAGGTGGTGGACCTCAGGAACCCCTCCTTGTCGGCGTCAAGGATCGCCACGAGGCTGACCTCGGGCAGGTCCAGCCCCTCTCTGAGCAGGTTGATCCCGACGATCACGTCGTACACCCCCAACCGCAGGTCGCGCAGTATCTCGCTGCGCTCAAGGGTGTCTATCTCGGAGTGCAGGTAGTGTGTGCGAATGCCCATCTCGCGAAGGTAGTCGGCCAGCTCCTCGGACATCCGCTTCGTCAGGGTGGTGACGATGCACCGCTCCCCCCTGTCGACCCTGAGCTTGATCTGGTACAGCAGATCGTCAATCTGTCCATTCGTGGGTTTGACGTCGATGATCGGGTCGGTCAGGCCGGTGGGCCGTATGACCTGCTCCACCATCTGTTGGGAGTGCTCGAACTCGTACGGGCCAGGCGTTGCGGAGACATAGACAGCCTGGTTGACGAACTGCTCGAACTCGCCGAAGTTGAGCGGGCGGTTGTCCAGGGCGGACGGCAGCCGGAAGCCGTACTCTACCAGCACCTCCTTGCGCGCGCGGTCTCCATTGTACATACCCCTGATCTGGGGCAGGGTCATGTGCGACTCGTCGATGAACAGGAGATAGTCCTCCGGGAAGTAGTCCATCAGGGTGTAGGGTGTGCTTCCGGGTTCGCGTGCGGCCAGGTGGCGGGAGTAGTTCTCGACACCCGCGCAGTAACCCGTCTCGCGCATCATCTCGATGTCGTAGCGAGTGCGCTGCTCCAGCCTCTGCGCCTCCAGGAGCTTGTCCTGGCGGTTGAGAATCTTGAGCTGCTCGTCGAGCTCTCCTTCGATGCTCCCGATGGCCTCTTTCAGCTTCTCCTCCGAGGTGACGAAGTGCTTGGCCGGATATATGTCGACGTCGTTGCGTTCTGCCAGTACCTCGCCCGTCAGCGGGTCCAGCTCGACTATCCGCTCGACCTCGTCTCCCCAGAACTCGATCCGTACGCCGATCGTGTCGTAGGCGGGCAGTATCTCCAGCGTGTCGCCGCGTATTCGGAACCGTCCGCGGGCGAGGTCGAAGTCGTTCCGCTCGTACTGCATGTCGATGAGCTGCCTGGCGAGCCGTCCCGGACTGCGTATCTCGCCTCGCTGCACGTGCGCCATGAATCCCTGGTACTCCTCGGGAGAGCCGAGTCCGAAGATGCAGGAGACCGAGGCCACGATCAGCACGTCCCGGCGCGTCAGCAGCGCGCGTGTCGCCGCGTGTCGGAGCTTGTCCAGCTCCTCGTTGATGTCGGCGTCCTTCTCTATGTAGAGATCGGTGCGCGGGACGTACGCTTCCGGCTGGTAGTAGTTGTAGTAGCTGACGAAGTACTCGACTGCGTTGTCCGGGAAGAACTCCTTGAACTCCGTCGCGAGCTGTGCGGCAAGGGTCTTGTTGTGGGCGATGACCAGTGTCGGGCGCTGGACACGCTCGACGACGTTCGCCATGGTGAACGTCTTGCCGCTGCCCGTGACGCCCATCAGCGACTGGTGGACCATGCCCCTGTCGATGCCGTCAATGATCTGATCGACGGCCTGCGGCTGGTCTCCCGTCGCCTGGAAGTCGGAGACTATCTGAAACTGGGGCAAGCTGCGTCCTCCCGGCCCTCGCAGGGAAGCGGTTTAATGGATTCAGTCTTTTCGACGGTTGTCACTTACGATCCGGCGAGTTTCGTCGATGATGCGTTGAGTCTCGGCCAGCAGCTCATCGCCTGACAGACCACTCAGCCTGTCCAGAAGCTCCTGGCGACCTTCCTGGCGACCTTCCTGGAGGCCTTTCCGGCGGCCTATCTCGCGTTCCCTGCGCGCATATCTTTCAGCTAACATGTTGCATCCCTCCACTCCGGTATACGCTGATGCGCCTGCTACTACGACCACAACGTTCATCTGGTGCACGATGCCCAAGATGGTGCTCACCGGATCGTCGTCTGTCTTCCCGTTCACCTCTTGCATCCAGGCCAAGATCAGCCCTGCGGCGGACAGGGTGAAGAACACTATGAGGTACCATGCCTCATTCACTTTTGGCAGCTGCATCTGACCGATCTACCCGATGACGACGAACTCCGCCGCGCGTTTGGCGCTTCACTCAATTATACAGCTTTCCGGGAGTGGGTTGAGAGGAGCCGTCGGAGTCCGTCAGGCTGCGCAGCAGGCGGCTTTACAGGCCCTTAGACCGAACAGGCAGGCGCCACAGGAGCATAGCTGCACCTCGTCGTGGTCATCCTCGCCGCGGATGCCCTCCAGTCCCTCGCGGAGGAGCCAGGGCACGAGCAGCAGGGCCGTTATGGCGTCCAGCCACCACCAGCCCAGCGCGGCGTTGGCAACCAGGCCGACGAGCAGGGTAAGGGAGAGATACGAGCAGGCGATCGTCTCCTTCGCCTCGATGGCAATGGAATGCAGCTTGCCTTTCGCCGCTACCCGGAGCTTCAAGATGGCCACCAGGGGCATGAAGATTACGGAGACCACAGCAAGCCCGATGCCCACCAGCGACTCCTCGGCGCTGCTCTGTTCGATGAGGGCCCACACCGTTCTGAACACTATGGCCGCCGACAGGCCCAGGAATGTCCAGCCGATGAATCGCACAATCCGGAGCTCCACCACCTCCGCGTACTCGCTGTCCTTGATGCCCAGCCTCCAGAGCACGAGGGAAGCCGCGGCCACCTCTATGTAGCTGTCGGCGCCGAAGGCGACCAGCGCGATGCTGCCCGCAGCGATCCCCGACCATAGCGCGATTACCCCCTCCACGACGTTGTAGAGGATCGTCACTATAAGCAGAAGTCTGGCGGCAGTGAGAAGGCGGTTGCTCTCCAACATGATAGGCTCGTTTGTAACACAGGAGTGTGCGTGAGTCCAACGTGCGTCTGGCCGACCAGATCAGCGCCGAGCAGTCTTCCCGGGACCTACGGGACTTTCGAGACCTTTTTCGGCCCTGCTGAATTTTGGGTAACCATGACAGAAGTGCAAAACCCCGAATTCCTACCCGTCATTCCCGCGAAGGCGGGAATCCACAGGCCAGCAACCGCCGTCACCATACTGGACTCCCGCTCCCCGTTTTCACGGGGACAAGCTTCGCGGGAGTGACGAGGCTACTTCCAACCACCCTGCATGAGCTCAACTGCGTCCACACGCTCAAGTGGGCCAACCATCCGAAGTGGAAAGTGTACATGAGCGAATCTGAAGCCTCTCGTGAAGTCACGGCCTTGCACCGTTGCGGAGACTGTTTTTCAGCATAGGCTCGACAATGTTTCTGTTGCCAATTTATTGACAGTCCCATACACTCACGCTACAGTCACATTCACATAGTAGGAACGATTACCATGGTGCTACTCACAGCGCAGTGTACGAAGGATCATCCAAGGATTCGACAAGAAGCTCGCTGAGCTTCTTTCAGTGGATACGCCAAATGAGCGGTCGTCAATATGGAGCGTATCGGAGAAGTGGACTTGGGCGTACTTCGCCTTCTTCATCCTCCAGCTTATTCTGGTGACTTTGTTTGTGACCTATCAGGAAACAGTGACGTTTAACGGTGACGACCGAATAACGACTTACCTAGAGATCGAACGGCGCGTATCCTCTGCAATCCTGGCCATAGCCGGACAGTCGATGGTACTGGTACTGATTCTGGAGGTTATACGTATGATTGCAGAAAGATATTTGAAGAGGAGATATTCAGAAGGACAAGCTGAAGCCAACCGGAAGTGGGTCGACTGGCTGAAGCAAAAGGAAGCGGCGGAAAGGGAAGGCAGAGAATTCGACGAGCCTCCGCCCTCAGAAGAGGCGAAACCGGCATCCTGAACAACTGACCACCTAGATACCAAAAGCCCCTCGGATTCCGAGGGGCTTTCTACTTCCCATTTCCTACTCACGCTTTCCGCGGTTACAAAGACGGTTTGCTTCTGCCCCTCTCTCTCCAGAACAGCTGGACTTCTCGTGCAAAGCTCCTTCGACCACCGTAAGATGGAACCTCAGAGTATTTTTGATGCAACGTGGCCACTTTCAGCTATTTCAGGTGCAACGCCACTTCCGACGGAGCTTTGCACTTGTCTCTAATCATCGAGACGATTGCATTAGTCCCAGTCCATCCCTGTTGGGGTGCTTAAGGGGCGGCTCTCACTCCTAACTCCTCTCCACTCACTCCTCGAAAATTGCATAAGTGCAATTTTCTCAATCATCAGACGGGGGAAATTCCAATTCACTTCCGTCAATTGGATTCGAGAGGTTAGACGATACCAGGCGAGATAGTGACATGACCTCCACGGCCCACTGGACAGAGCCCAGCGCGAACTACGCCCTCGGCAGAAGGCTGGGCAGCATCCTGCCCAGCTACACCGTCCTGTACGAGAACACGCGGCAGATCGTCGGCCAGCCTGCCCTGCAGCCGGACATTCTCATCACCGCGCCAGGCCGCACTCCGGTGGTGATCGAGGCTGAGTTCATGCCCGCGTACACCGCCGAAGAAGAGGCGAAGGGCAGACTCGGCCTTGAGGTCAAGAACACTGCACGACAGATCGACGCCGCCATCGCGCTCCGATACCCCGACGGCACCGCAGACACAGACGACCTCTCCGCCGCCGTCTCCAATGCGCGGCTGTCCTACTGCGTATGCTACCAGGACGGCACACGGTTCCCGGAGTCCGGTTGGCTGGACGGGTCCGTCGAGGAGCTTGCAGACCTCGTCCGGCTGGTGTCCGTGCCCCAGCGCGCGGTGGACGAGGCCGCCGACGCGCTCGAGAAGGGTATCGACCGCACCGCCGCCATACTCGGGCAGCTTGCCTCGTCCAAGCCCGACGTCGTCACCAGCATCGCGGGACTGCTAGGAATGTCCGAGGTGCTCCAGACCTACCGCATGGCCGGGGCCACCGTCGCCAACGCGATGGTGTTCCATGAGCGACTCGCAGGACTGCACGGCGTCAAGCCGCTGTCGCAGTTGTGCTCGACCTCCGTCGCCAATCCCAAGGGGAACATCCTCGAAGCCTGGACGCAGATCCTCAAGGTCAACTACTGGCCGATCTTCTCCATTGCCAGAGACATCGTCGAGCAGCTTCCGGCGGCTGAGGCCTCCCAGCTTCTCACGAACCTGCGCGCCACTGTCGAGGACGTGGCCGCCACCGGCGCGAACCAGGCGCACGACCTGACCGGGCGCATCTTTCAGAGGCTGATAGCCGACCGCAAGTACCTCGCGACGTTCTACACGCTCCCTGCGTCCGCGGCGCTGCTCGCGCGACTCGCGGTCTCCAAGATGGACGTGGACTGGTCCGACGCCGACGCGATAGGCAAGCTCAAGATCGGCGACTTCGCGTGCGGCACCGGAGCCCTGCTGTCGGCGGTGTACGAGCAGATCGCCACACGCCACGAGAGCACCGGCGGCGACCTCGCCGCGCTTCACCCCGTCATGATGGAGGAGGTGCTGTACGGCTGCGACGTGATGCCGTCGGCCATCCACATCACCGGTTCGACGCTGTCCGGAGCACAGCCCAACGTCGGGTTCGGCAAGACACGGCTGTACACGCTCGCCTACGGTCGGCAGGAGGACGGCAGCGTCGCCATCGGCTCACTGGAGCTGCTCCAGTCGTCATCCACGATGACCCTGTTCAACATGAGCGATCCCGCGCTCCGCACCGGCAGCGTCGGCGAAGAGACCGCCACGCAGGTCGTCGCTGACATTCCCGACGATAGCTTTGATCTGATAATCATGAACCCGCCCTTCACCAGCAACACGAAGCATTACGATGCCGGCGATGGAGTCCTGAACGCAGCCTTCGCCGCATACGATTCTACTGAAGCCGACCAGAAGCAGATGGCCTCTCGGCTGAGGCAGTTGGCTAAAGATAGCACTTACCATGGTCACGCTGGCTTGGCGTCAGCGTTTGTGCAACTATGCCATCGCAAACTTAATCCGGGCGGTGTAATCGCGATGGTGCTCCCATTCACCGCTATCAACGGGTCATCGTGGGCCAAGTTTAGAAGACTAATTGCTACCGACTACATAGACTTGAATGTTGTCAGTATCGCCGCCAATGGCAAGGACATGTCATTCTCATCGGACACTGGCATGGCGGAGTGTCTTCTGATTGGCCGAAAGTGCACTGGCCAGAAGGACTCCTCAAAGCTCAGGACGCAATTTACATCTCTAAAGCGACGCCCACAAGGATTCGCCCACGCTGTCGCAATCGTGAATGAAATGGTTGACGATAGTCCTATACGGAACATTGAGGACGGACCATTCGGTGGAGCGGTACTGACAATCGGTAATGAAGTTGCTGGAGAGTCTCTGGATGCTCCTACTCAAGAATACGCAGTTGGGTGGGGAGCAGCCCGAATCAGCGATGCCACTGTGGCCCAGGTTGCGCATTTACTCTCTATCGGCAAAGTGTGGCTCCCTGCAGAACCGGATGCGACAAGCTTACCCGTTGCAGAGTTGCAAGAGTTGGGGCAACGTGGTGTTGACCATCAATTGATAGTCAGCGCTGCTCACAAGGGACCGTTTAATAAGGGTCCAGCCAGTCCTACGGCTACTTATCCTTCCCTATGGAATCACCACTCCAAAGCAGAGAAGTTCATGGTGTGCCGTCCTGATATGGGTCTACGGGTAAAGGCAGGGATGGAGGCGAGAGCAGCGGAACTATGGACGACTGCCAGTCGCGTCCACGTGAATCTAGAGTTCACATTTGGTGCCCAGCCCCTAGCCATTGCATTTACAGAACAGGTGTCTATAGGAGGAACAGCGTGGCCCAACGTGACTTTTGATTGCCAGATGTTTGACTATGCTTTCACAATCTGGGGAAATAGTACCTTGGGTCTGCTGAGCTATTGGTGGCACTCGAGTCGACAGCAATCAAGCAAGGCGAGGCTGACCATGCGTACTGTAGAATCCCTCCCCGTCCTCGACTTCCGAACACTGACCGACGAACAGCTATCCACCGCCGAGTCCATCTTCGACGAGTTCCGGGACAAGGAGCTCAAGCCAGCGTTCCTCGCCGACGCCGACCCCAACCGCGCCCTCCTCGACCGCCGGGTCATCTGCGACCTGCTCGACTTCGACGAGAGCGTGTACGAGGCCGTCCGAAGACTATCCGCCAAGTGGTGCGCCGAGCCCTCCGTCCACGGCGGCAAGCGCAGGCCACGGTACGTTACACTTATCATCTAGTTGTGTGCAATCTCCCCAAAGGCGCACGTACTGGCGAGAACACGACCAATCCAACGGAGGTCAGCAACAATGTGGAACAAGAAGGATGGGAGCACTCCCAAAGACAAAGGGTCTCGTGGCGGAACGATCAGGAAGTCGTACGACACGATTCCTCAGCCAAAGGGCAAGTTCAAGGATCTCTTCCGACAAATGCAGGAACAGAAAGTGGAGAATACAGAGAACTCCACCCAGCCAAAGAAGCCATCCAAGTAAAGGGATATGCTCAACTCCATAATAATCCTGGCGATTGTGGTATTGCCAGGATGGATTTCCCTGAGTGTAAACCAGCGCTACTACCCGCGCATTGTGGACAGGTCGACTGTCATGTCATGGGGGATACTTCTGTACCATGCCATGATAGTCCATATAATCGGCGTAGCAATCTCCGCCGCTGTAGTCTTGATTTGCCGGGCATACTTCCTCGATACACTCGGTCTCGACCGACTTAGGTCCGGAATCAGGTAATGAGAGGGCGGGCATCAATGAGTGCGCTGACAGTGAACACTGACGCGTACAGCAGGCTCAAGGTACCAGGCGCCAATGCCGCGCGGCTCGTGGATGAATGGGCCGACTCTTGCGCGAGCAGCCAGGACGAGTTCGAGAGCAAGGCGTTGCTGGTCGAGGTGGACAAGATCAGACGCTATCTTCAACTTGCCCACAAGGACGTACTGCACAGCGGAGCCCGAAGCAAACGAGATACTGATAGTCGCCCATCATCTGCCGAGCGCGACTATCGCGACTTCCTGATGATGGCTATCGGCACGATTGACGCTATAGAAGGCATCTCGAATCGGCGTTGTGACGGCGAGGGATCTAGTCTCGACTCCAGGACATCTCGCTTCGCGGCGGAGGTTAGGAAGGCGCTGCTCGAGATGGTTGACGCGGTGGACGGATTCGAAGGTCCTACGCTCACCGCGAACGAGAGGGGCTGGCTCGAGGAATACGTCCGGCAGCTACTAGAGCGCTTCCCAGAACAGATCGAGGACGTCATCGTGCGCAGTCCCGACCATGACCCCGAGTTGAGAACGCTGGTCTTGGTCCGAGATGGAGAGTGGGAGACCGAGAGGAAGATCACCAAGCTGGGACACACGATCGATATGTCTGGCTTCTACATTGGCCCTCTGATCAGAGTACTGACGGTGGCAGAGTGGGAGAAGCGCAAGCTAGCCGGAGCCCAAATCTTCTTCAATGCGGCAGAGCGTGAGGGCGTCAGCGTGCTATGAGCGTCGATGTCGCCCGGGCTGAGTGGCGACGAGCGAATGAATGCCTTACTGCTGCACTGCTATGTCTGAATAACGGTCTGAATGCAGATGCGATCTCACGAGCTTACTACGCAGTCATGCACGCTGCCAAAGCCGCGCTGGAGATCCGAGATGTCAGTGCTGACAGTCATCAGGGCGTCAGGAATCAGTTCGGTCTGCACATCGTGAGACCTGGGCTGGTCGAACCAGCCTGGGGGTCCGAGATTGGTAACCTCCGCGCCCTCCTGGACCGTCGAGTCATCTGCGACCTGCTCGGCTTCGACGAGAGCGTGTACGAGGCCGTCCGTAGACTATCCGCCAAATGGTGCGCCGAGCCCTCCGTCCACGGCGGCAAGAAAAGGCCGAAGGGGGCGGGACTGGTGATCTAGCGTAGAGTTGCCTTGTGTTCCATTTGATTGGATAATCACCTCACGCGACGGAGGGGCTGGAATACTGTGGACAGAGGGGACAGACGCTGGCGTATCGAAGAACCCTTCTCAGCGACAACGACCGCAAGGAGCGTTTATCTTTCGCATACATCTCTGCCCTGTCTGCCTTCGTCGGTTACACCTGCCAATCCGGGCCTGACCCGGATAGATACAGCGTTGATGCCTCTGTCAGATCGGGTGAAACCATGAGGCCTCAGATCGATGTTCAGCTGAAGGCCACCTCGGTGCCGAACTTGCATAGTGATGGACTGCACTTTCGGTTAGGTTCGAAGAACTACAATGATCTATGCGAGTTTCCTCGGGGGTGTCCATTGATCCTCGTAGTTCTCGAACTCCCTGAAGATCCGGCTGAATGGATCAACTGGAACGACGAGGGGCTGACAATGCACCGTCGGGCATGGTGGATGTCGATTTCTGGACTCCCTGAAATTGACGAGGGCAGCTCCAGGACGGTTGTAATACCTCAATCACAGTTTCTGAACCCAGACTCGTTGACAACACTTATGTCGTGGGCACGGACCTGGGTCCCAACTGGGGGAGGAGCGCCATGAATGGGAGATTCGGTCAGAGTGACATTTTGTCCAATGTCACACCACGGGCGCTGCGCGCATACGTGGAGGCGCATGGCTGGCACAAAGTAGAACCCTATGGTGATTACGGAGACATTTACGCATTCGGCAACGAGCCTCCTGAAATAATCGTGCCCGTTTCGTCAAGATTCACGGATTACGGTCTCAGATTAGGACAGGTGATCACCATACTGGCCAACATGGAGGAGCGTGAGAAAGACGCTGTCCTGCGTGATCTTTCTCTGGCCGATGTCGATCTGGTTCGCGTCCGTTCGCCAGAATCTAGGGCAGACGGCTCGATATCCATGGACGCGGCCGCAGCGATGATTCAGCAGTCCCGCAATATGATGCTGGCGGCAGCCTGTTCAGCCTGGCGCCCAAGACGCGCGTTCAGGACGAACAAGACTAAGAAGGTAAAAGATTACGTCTCCACTGTGCGCTTTGGACAGACTGAGATGGGCAGTTTCGTCATTAACATACTTTCGCCTGCTCCCCCTGCACTTGGCCCCAATATGGCGGGTATTCCAACAGCCGAGCCATTTCCCAGGACGGTCGTGCGTAGGCTGGGTTCAGGATTGCAGGCCATCAGAAAAGCCGTGGATCTCGCGGACTATGAATATTTCGATACTGATCTCAGGGGATTTGAAGATGGGGTAGATGTTGGTGTGAGCGCGAACCTGTGCGACGCTGTTGCGGGAATGCTCGGCAAGGGAAACGAGAGTGAGCTGGACATCTCCGTAAGCTGGGCGCTCACGTACCCGTACCCTCGCGGCCGAGTCCGAGTTCAGTTCGACGAATCAGATACTCCAATACTCGAAGAAGCATCTCGGGTTCTGAAGGATCGGCAGGAACACCCGAACGCGCTGATCGAGGGCTATGTTATTTCACTTACACGTCAGGAGTCGGACTATCAAGGCCATGTGACAGTCAAGGGAATGATTAACGGATCAAGAAGGTCTGTCAGAGTGGGACTTGACCATGAGGACTATGAAAGGATTATTGGCGCTCATGATCGGAGACGGTTGATTTCTGTTAGGGGTGACCTGATGTGTGAGGGTCAGCGGTGGACTCTCTCCAACCCTCGTAATCTGATGATTCACGAAGATGGCGAGTGATGAATAGGACATCTATCAGGCCGTCCGCAGACTATCCGCCAAGTGGTGCGCCGAGCCCTCCGTCCACGGGGGCAAGAGAAGGCCGAAGGGGGCTAGCCTGATAATCTAGCGGCCGCAGTCTCCCCGGGACCTCCGGGACTTTCGAGACCTTTTTCGGCCCTGCTGAATTTTTGCGCGAAGGGGCGGTTTGCGGACCGCCCCACTTCCTCCAGGACGTACGTGGAGACTCTGGCTGCCGAGCCTTCGCCCGCGAACCGGATGCGGAATCCTCCGAACACCCTGTCACGTCTCTCCCTCAGCGCTCTTCCGAAGCTGGTCTGCGCTCCTCTCTCGGTGCGGTCCGCCCACAGGGGCATCAGCAGGGCGTTGTCTTTGGCGACGGCAAGCACCTCAGTCGTTTTGACGGGGCGGTTGGAGTGGGCGACGTGCCATGCGGCGCACAGCACATCCCATTCGCGGCTTTCGAGATCGGCGACGGCGTACAGATAGTCGCGGTTGCCCAGGAAGCCGTCGACGCCCGCCATGTCGAGGACGCCTCCCATGACCGCGGCCCAGGACTCGAAGCCTCCAAAGACGGCCCGTCCGCGCGGCGCGCCCGCGTCGAGCCATTGCCTGACGATCGACAGCGCCGCGGATACGATCTTGTGCCGTCTGTTCCTTGCCCACCCCAGCAGGTCCGGGTGTCTGAAGCCGATACGCTCCTCCGGGCGCTCGACGCCCGAGTCCAGCCGTATGAGCGCTATGCGTCGGGCCACCTCGTCGGATACCTCTACGTTGTTGCCGGTCGCCAGCCAGGTCGCGTTGTTGGGGATGTCGAGCATCTCCGACTTGCCCAGCACGCGGCCCCGCCAGGTGGTGGTCGTCAGAGCGGCGGCCATCGAGCTCCCTGAGAGCTTTTTGTCTATGTTGTCTATGAGGACGGTCCCGTGGCCCGCGATGAGCAGTGCCGTGATGCGCTTTTCAAGCTCCTCGTCGGAGCGGGGCATCGCCATCGCGCGCGCGGCTGACCCGTCGGACAGCAGGCACGCCAGGTTTGCCAGCAGCGTCTTGCCGGTGCCTCGCGTGGGAGCGTCTATCAGGTACAGCGGGGTCGGTCCGTCTATGAGCGGTCTTATGAAGGGCTGAACGATCATGGCCATCGCGTGGGCGGCGCTTGGGGCATCGATGAAGGGGAAATCGGACAGCGCGTCTTTCAGCAGCGTGACCGCCTCGGCCTGGGACATGCTGGCGCTCGTCCTGCCCAGCCCGGACGCCGATACGTGGATGCCGCTGTCGGCATCGTAACCGTCCTCGGACAGAAGACGCCCGTTCGGCAGATACACGGGGCCTCGGTACACCGCCCTCAGCGGAGGCATGGGGAGATTGGGCAGAGAAAGCACGTCGCCGACGACGGCTGGGGGCGGAGACGTGGGGATCAGACCGCCGCCCCTGGCGACCTTCACGAAGTCCGCTGCCCGGTCCAGAACTCCCCTGGCGGCATCCCTGCCGAGCATCTCGATGCTCACCTCGTCCTCACTCGTCACGAGCCGCGCCAGCCGTCCTCCCCGCGCGAAGAGGGTTGGGCTGTTTCCGTTGGCGGCGAGCAGCGCGGCCACGGCGTCGGACGTGATGTCCCGCAGGTGACGGCGCGATATGTCTATCTGGGGCAGAGGCGCTTTTGCAAAGCGCGAAACGCAAGCGGATGCAGGCCCGGCTGATCCCGACTCAGAGTTGGGCGCGCTCCACTCGGGGCAGGCGCGCGCAAGCTCGATGAGTCTCGCGGCTGTGCCTCCGTGTCCGATCCAGTCGGAGACGTCCTCTCCCGTCGGCGCGAGGCCGGGCAGGGAAAGCACCTTCACGCTGGAGGCGATTGTCGCAAGGCTCGCGGCCACGTCTTTGCAGTGGCGCAGCCCCTGCTGCCCGGAGTCGTTGTCGGGCAGCGCCACCACGCGGCGTCCCGCGAGCGCCGAGAGGTCTGAGACCTGTCCCCACTTGCCCGCTCCACCCGGGGCCGTGGTCGTCACGAGCCCGAGGGCGGCGAGGTTGTCGGCGTCCTTCTCGCCCTCGCAGATGAACACGGTCTCGTCGCGGTCGGCCGCCAGAAGCTCGGGCAGCCTGTACAGGACGCGCTCGACTCCCTTTGTGCTCCACGTCCAGCCGCCTGTTCGGTCCGGTCGCCTCTGTCTGAAGCCCTTCGGAGTGTAGCGCACAACCTGGAAGAGCAGCTCACCGCGCCCGTCGCGGTAGTCGTACGTGGCGACTATCCGCGATCGCGCCGTGTCCTGCTTGCCCCTCCGAGCGCTCCGGCCTGCCCCATCGCGACTGGCTGTTTGCGAAATCGCTCCCAGGCCTCTGAGGATGTCGTCGTAAGCGCAGTCATGTGAGTGGCACACCGCTCCGATACTGCCGGAGCTGCCGACCCATACGGCGCAGTTGCTGCCTGAGCGGTCTCCGGGGTGACCTGGCGCGGGACAGGGAATGCGGCGTCGGTGGCCCTCGGCGCTGGCCCGCAGTCCTGCGGCAGCTATGGCGGCGTCCAGATCGGTGGCGGTCTGGATATTTGTCTCTACTCTCGCGGCAGGTTTGCGGTTGTCAGATGTCACCTGTCTCTCCTCGAATGCTTCACAAAAAGCAAACGGCCCTCGTCGAATCCACCGGAGCGAATTCGGGAGGGCCGTTTACAGACCTGTTGGGGACGGTCCAGCCGTCTGGTATTCAGATGTGTGGCCGCGCTGTTATTAGCACGACCGTTCGTATTGATTATGCAACATGCGCGGCAGAATTACAAGGGGCGCGTGCAGGAGAGAATTGCGTACCGCGTGCGAAATTTTTCGGCGACCGAAAAAGGTCTCGAAAGTCCTCGAAGTCCCCGAATGTCAAACTTCTCCCTGCCAATACCATCATGGACAGGACTATATCAGGTTGGTAGGTGCCGTCCTTCTCGTCATTGGCATGAAAATCCCCTCTCACTCAGAGCTGACAGGGGTAGGTAAAAGTGTACAGACAAGCATGAGTATCAACCGACAGACCCCCTCTCCCTCAGGGAGAGGGTTGGGGTGAGGGTGAAAAGTACGAATACCTACCCTTGGCAGCTACCTCAGAGAGAGGGCTGGAGCCTGCCCCGTACCCCGATACGGGGGTGAGGGTGAACCCATTTTCATTGCTCGCTTTGCGGGTTGCAACCCGCATGGGTGATTCCGGCGAAAACCGGAACCCACGAAGTGGCCCGCCTCTCGGCAATCCAATGTGGCTGGGGCCAACGCTCTTATCGAGGCCTCTGACTAACCTGATACAGCCTTCAGAGAGGTATCACAGGCGGATATCGGCAAGTAGGATGATAGAATGAAGTCAGGAGACGAGTTGCACGATGGCGGGGGGCGTGATAGGTGGCTTCGCAGTAATAGGCGCCCTGACAGCAGGGCTGTTCTCACTAGAGGCTGCGCGTTAAATCAGGTCACTCACACTTGATCCCCACAGGGACACAGGAGGCGATGCTCGTATAGTCTCCCGTCCGCAGGTCCGTCACCGAGAAGGGCTGGTCAGTATTGCTGCCAGACCTCCCCTGAAGGTCAGTGTGCAGGAGAGTGTCATACCACGGCAGGCTATTCCCCGTGTGGTCCTTGATGTTCGCCTTATGCCCAATGTTGAGGGCCGCAATCACAGTGGACTTGTCGAAACGCCTAGCCCAGATTTCCTGACCATACTCTACGGTCGGCGATACTTCCCATGAAGTGGGAAGTATCGCCAAGGTTGTCCCATCTTCCACGCCACACATCAACATGCCACGCGCCGTTTAACCAATGACCGCCCATCCCATAGTCTGAGCTCCAATGTACCTTGAACGTGAGCGCAGTCGAGTCAACTGCCTTTATGCCAGTACGAATCTCTTGGCAGAGCGTCTGCGCAGGCGTTAATCCGTCAGGGCTCGCTGGCGCATGGTAGAACGCCTCAATGATGATCTCGTTATCAAACGTGTTTCTAACGAACTGCCCTTTAGCGAAGCCCACACTGATGAACTCGTACGTAGGGGTTCCGTCAGGACAGTTCATCGGCTTGCCCGGATGCCCTACGTGCACCCGGTTGTAGTAGTGGTAGTTTTCCCAACTCTGATGGTCGTACCTCAGACGTGGTTCCCGAAGGCTCAGGTTCACCCATACCTCGGAGGCACCGGTACTCTCTGTCCTCTCACACGGGTCGTTGTCACAATCTAGGTAGTGAGACGCACGAGCAAATCGGTCTGGCGACCCCGAGTGGGAAGAAGCCCCACTGGCACCCCCACCCGCGGTGCCACTAGCTCCGCTGGTCGAGGTTGACGAAGTTGATGTCGCGTACGGACATTCATAACCTCCATTCCCATCCGGTGTGCAGTACAACTCTTGGCCCGGAACCGCCAGACTGCTCGCTCCACGAGGTCCAATCAGCGACGGTGTCGTCGTGCCAAAAAAGATGGTCGTGCCGCCAACTAGAGTGCCGGTAACAGTATCAGGACTGCTTCCAGAAGCTCCGCTTGCACCACCTGCACCACCTACAGGGGCCTGGTCACAGCTAGAGGTCGCATTCATGTCCGGTATGGGTGTTGGCCCAGGGTCGGTCGAAGTAGATGTCGAAGTTGGGCATTCTGGAGTGGACGTCTGCGCCTGTGCAGAGGGCTGGCTCATAGCGAACCAGACCAACACTCCAATAGCCGCTACTGCAAATAAGAGCAGAGGTATCCTTACTGTGGGTTTCAGTCAGACTCCTTGTCCTTCTGTGCTTGCTACACCTCGGTCAGTGCGGAGGGCAGTCTACACACGCCAAATAAGACAAGTCAACCTCTGGGCGGCGCGTCGGAACTCTCGGTTTCCCGCCTGGGTTGTCGCTCCTCGGCTATGCCTGAGAGGTCGATGTCACCGATCAGACGTGCGAGGCGGGCGTCCATCTGTCTGCGCACCCGCTCGTTTCGCAGGTCAGGCCGGAGAATCCACCGCTTGCCTAGCAGCCCGTCTGAGGATTAGCTGGGCGGGCCTTGGGTACAGGCTAAGGTCAGACGGCGACAACTACTGTTGCCGGGTGCAGCCATTGACGGACCAATAGCTTCGGACGTCTCACTATGCTGACCACCCCGCCGGTGTTCCGGACACTTCCGGCAAACCCGTTGGTCGGTGTTTCTCGAGGCTGAGCCGCCCCAAATCTGAACAGTTTGAGCAGGTTGTGGCCTGTGCAGATCAGCGACCACTCGCCGCTGACCTTGTCCAGGCCCCGCAGCAGGAACTGTCGGAAGCCTCGGCCCTGCTTGATCTGGCCGAATACCGGCTCCACCGTCTGCATCCGCAGCGCGTAACGTTACCGGCCCCGCTTGGTCTGCAACTTCCGGCGCATCCGGTCCCTGGGGGACAGGGTATGCGACCTCGGGGTGCCGGCGGGATCGGTCTGCCGTGGCGGGTCTTCTCCGGTGCAACGAACGACTCCATGTGAGTTGCAACTTTGGGCGAGTGACTTCAGGAAGGGTCTCAATCGTCTGTGCGACTAAAGCGCGGGCCTGCGCCACAACGCTGTCCGTGTGAATGGGTATGCTGAACACAGAGGGGCGCAGAAAGGCTTTGGGAGACCTGTGCCTCTCCATAGGCCCAGTGGACTATGGGGACCCCGCTGAGTTTGCCGGTTACCTCCAATTTCCATCTTCTCCGCAGTGGGGATTTGCCGGAGCCACATGCCCTTGGACTGAGGGGATCCGTCACGCGATTTTGCGTCCTCTCAATTCTCATGGACTTTAGAAAGTCTCTCGCGCAGGAGAGCCGTGTGAAAGTTTCCGCAGCGATGCGTTTTCACCCATCGCGTGGGTCATCCAGCCATCAGAAGTGAACAGCCCCCACCGGTGGCATGACCGGCGGGGGCGTGAGTGCGACACCGATTGCTTTACTGAGCCTCGTCCGGTTTCAGGTCTTCTGAGTCGAGTCGGTGCCAGTAGGCGGCTTCCGGCTCGCCGGCCTGGATGAACTGTTCAACGTTGTCGTAGATCCTTTGCCGCATCTCTTCATCCAGACCGTCTTTCAGTTGGACCCCCACGACCACCGGGTAGGCGGGCCGCCCAGTCACATGTCGGATGATCCTGGCATTGTCGGTCGCCCTGACCAGGTCCTTTTCCTCAACGGTGTAGGATGCCTCCATGGCGATGTAGTACTCTGGCTCCGCATCTTCCTCTGCTGCGAGGTGCTTCACTCCTGCGATGAGGTCCGGTCGCCTGAAACTCCTCAACGCACCCTCCCCCGCCAGGTTGAGTGAAATCAATGCCTGCTCGTGATCCCTCACAATATCCCTGAGCGCACTCCTGCCCATCTGCCAGACCTCGACCATATGTGAGGGCAGCGAGTGCCTGTCTGCGAACAGGCCCGCAATGTCCAGGCTCTCCTTAATTGCCGCATCCTGGGCATGATTCCCTCGGAAGCCAGGATCGTCTCTGAGAAGCCGAATGAGGTCATCCGGTGTGTTCATTGTGGTCATGATTGTCTCCTCATCCAATTGTAGATGTACGACAGTCAGTTGTCGAAGACATCCGCTGCAATGCTGTGATCCCTCTGAAACTGCATATCGGGCGCGAAATTTCTCGGCGACCGAAAAAGGTCTCGGAAGTCCTCGAAGTCCCCGAAAACGGCGGGGCAGGAGAAACCCCCCTCCGGTCAAGCGGAATCGTCACGGTAACGAATATGCCGACAGGTGCTATACTTTTCCTGCTATGAATCGAGTGCTTGTCAGAGTGTGGCCTGTGGGCCTTGCCGTCGTGATGGCGGTGCTGCCATTTCTCGGACCGGTCGTCGATCACCACTTCGCTGAGCGCCAGCCATACCACGCGCACTTCGGAACCGACGTGGGTCACGAGCACTACTACGCGAGCCTGCACGCTCATCAGAGCCTGCCCCCGACCGGATCGGGGGGCGGAATCGCGCTGTACAGCTTCGAGGTCTTCTCAGCCGGCCCGTCCGTGGCGATGCTGACCGACTCGGAGCTGGAGAGCCGGCTGACGCCCGACCCTGACGCGGTCCTGACCCTGCGCGCGCCGGCACCCTCGGTGCTGAGGTCGGCGTCCGTATCCCCTCTCGAAAGACCGCCTCGCGCCTGGCCTTCCGGCCGTTTGTCTCTCTGACCTCGTTCTGCAACGGGGCAGGCTCCCAGGGTATTGGGTAAGTAGGTTGGGCTTGTGCGGTTTTCTCTCTTACGGGTGCAGTGCCTGCCCCGGGCTAGACCCGGGGGCGCGCCCTGCATGAAGTACGCGCTTACATTGGCTATCTTCGTGTCGGTGACAGCCGTCGGGCTGTCTGCCGCTGACTGGGTCAGTGCGCATGGGAGCGGGTTCCAGCTCACCAAGCAGGCCCAGGCGGGTCCGTACGAGCTGCTGCTCGGCACGATACCGGACCCGCCGATCGTGGGCGAGGCTATCCTCATACTCCAGGTGGCTGACCCGGACACCGGCGTCCGCGTACAGAACGTGGTCGTCAGGGCGGCTCCGGTGGGGCCTGAAGGTCCGGGCGTCCCCTTGGCGTTCGGGCCCGACTCGTACGATCCGACACTGTACGAGGCGCGCGCCTTCCTGGAGAACGAAGGACCCTGGGAGGTCACGATCACCGTGTCCGGGGAGGACGGCAGCGGTTCGGCGCTGTTCACGTACGACGTGAAGCGCGCGAACCCGATCGCCGGAATCATCACCCTGGCGACCCTGCTGGCGTTCGTGACCATCCTGGGACTGTCCATGAGAGCATTCCTGAAGCAGAGAGCCAGCGGCCAAAGCGGAAAACGCCGAAGAGCGTAGCGGGCTAGACAATCCCTTCGGATAAGGGAGAGTCGTTCCGGCGCCTTTCACCCTCACCCCAGCCCTCTCCCTCAGGGAGAGGGCTGGGGTGAGGGTGGCATTCATGCTTGGCTGTACACTTTTACCTACCCCTGTCAGGGGAGAGGGAGTCAGGATGAGGGGAATTCATCCTTTGGAGGTTGGTCTTGAGCAGATCACTGACAGCAATTCTGATAGCCGCGGCGCTCGTTGCGATGGCCCAAACCGTCATGGTGGGCGCCGTCCCCGGATCGGGTACGGGGCAGGCTCTGGCACACGAAGATAGAGAAGCGGGAGGTTACAAGCTCGTGGTGGGCTTCATGGACGAGCCTGCCTATGAGGGAGAGAGGAACGCGGTGAGCCTCCGCGTGACGAAGGGAAGTGGAGACTCAGAGGAAGAGTCGTCGACTATGGGTGGGCGCCACGATCCTGAGACCGTCGCGGTCGAGGGGTTGCAGGACACGCTTCAGGTGGAAGTGACGCATGTGCCGTCGAACGTCTCCAGGACGATGAACGTGAGAGCTGTCTTCAACGATCCCGGTCACTACGCGGCCGACCTGATCCCGACCTCGCCGGGCCACTACCGGTTCCGATTCTTCGGCGTTATAGAGGGTGAGGCGATCGACGCTACGTTTGATTCGAGGGCCGGGGGCGGCCACTTCGACGACGTCCGGGTGGCGACTGCGATACACTTCCCCGATGCGGTCGCATCCGCGCGAGAGCTCGAGTCCGCGGTCAGGGGAGCGCAAGACGCGGCCCAACAGGCGCAAGCCGCGGCTGCGGGCAGGGGTGAAGGCAGCGCTCCTATGCTCGGTATAATCGGCATAGTCTTGGGCGCGATCGGCATCGCCGTCGGCAGCGGATCGATGGCGCTCTACGTACGTAGTAGAAATTCGTAGGGGCGGGTTTCAAACCCGCCCCTACATGTGGGAGAAGCTATGTCAGCCTCGCTACAGAATCAGAGATCGCCACTGAGAGTGGGGCTGTACATTGTCTCGGCCCTGGCGGTCGCCCTGGTCGTGGGCTGCGGCTCGGAGCCCGCGCCGCAGCCGGCGCCAACTCCGACCGCGGGGCGCGCCGCTGTGATCAGGGCAATTGAGGACGTGCCGTCGCCGACAGCCGTTTCAGCCGCAGCTCCGACAGCAACCGCGTCGGTTCCCGCTCCGCCTTCCGGCGCCGGTCCCTCGGCTCGCTCGATGGCCCCCAACTTCAGCGTACCTTCAGCTGACGGCGATCAGGTGTCTCTCGCCGGGCTGCTCGAAGACCACCAGGCCGTCGTCATCGTGTTCTACCGAGGCTTCTTCTGAGGGATATGTCGCAACCAGCTCGGCGAGCTGGCAGAGGCGTACCCAGAGTTCGAGAAGCGCGACGTGGCGCTCGTCGCGATAAGCACGGACAACGTACTCGACGCGAAGAACATGGCTGAGTTTGTGGAAGCCGATCCCGTATCGGGGTACGGGACAGGCTTCTACATCCTCTCTGATGACGACGCGAGCGTTGCGCGCGATTACCGTGTATTCGACCTGCACGGCGACGGTGTGGCGGCTCCGGCGACGTTCGTCCTGAACCAGGCCGGAGAGGTCGTCTCGTATCACGTCGGCCGGGATATAACCGAACGTCCGACGGCTGAGATGATTCTCGCGCAGCTGGACCAGATGTCGCCGTGAGCGACGCGTGACTAGGAGTGAGTGGAGAGTAAAGAGGAGTGAGATCCCCTCTGCGCCGCCCCGGCGTTCTCACTTCTCACTCCTCTGTTCTCACTCCTCGTTCTGGGTCGTCCTGGCCCTGCTCGTTCTGCTTGTGCCGACCCCGGCGACCGCGGAGGCACACGCCAACTACGCGGAGTCCGACCCGGCTGCCAACTCTGTGGTTGAGGAGTCGCCGGAGCGCGTCACGGTCCGGTTCACCGAGCCGCTTGAGCCTGCGCTCAGCGAGATCCAGGTGTTCGACACGCAAGGCATCCGCGTGGACAGGCAGGACAGCGCGGTAGACTCGTCAGACTCGCTCCTGATGTCGGTGTCGGTAGACCCGCTGGCCGACGGCACGTACACGGTGGCCTGGAAGAACGTTTCCACCGTGGACGGCCATCGTGTCAGGGGTGCATTCGTCTTCTCCGTGGGGGAACCCATCTCCGGCGACGCTGCTGCGGCAGTCGCCGACCAGCCGCTGCTCCAGTCCCCGGCGGAGCCGGTTATTCGATGGCTGGTGCTGCTGGGAGGGCTGACGCTCGTGGGAAGCGTGACGTTCCACCTCCTGATCTCCCGGCCCATGCTTAAAGCCGGTGACGGAGAGGGCGAGCGCACCCCTCTCATCGCGTCCCTGACCGGCTCCCTTGCCCGACTGGTGATCATTGCGACCCTGGTCCTGCTGGCGGCGTCCGTGGCTCAGATGATCGTCCAGGCGTCGGTGGTACTCGAGTCCTCTATTCCCGCTGTGTTTGGCGGCCCCGTGTGGGAGCTTCTGTTCGACACCGAGTGGGGACGACTGTGGCTGTGGCGTGTCGCGCTCGGCACGGCGTCCGGGGTCGCTGCGATTGTCGCCTGGCGCAGAGGGGACAGCCTGGCGCTGGTGGTACTCAGCGTCGCGCTGGGCGCGGGGGCACTGCTGGCGATCAGCCTGACCAGTCACGCGGCCGCGACCGTCAACGTGAGAACTGAGGCGATACTCAACGACTTCGCCCACCTGATCGCGGTGGCCGTGTGGGTCGGCGGGCTGTGCGGACTCGCGCTCGCGGTGCGACTCATTCTGAGAGTCTGCGACGAGTCGGAGCGACGTGAAACCCTCTCCGCCCTGGTACGCAGGTTCTCGCTTGTCGCTGGCATCAGTGTCGTCGCGATCATACTGACGGGACTCTACAGCGCCTGGGCCCAGGTGGTCACCGTGCCTGCCTTGCAGGTCCCATACGGCAGGGTCCTCGTCTTAAAGGTGGCTGTCGTCGTAGGCTTGCTGTTGGTCGCGGCCGCGAACCTCATATGGGTGAGACCGCGACTGCGTGCAGGCGGCACAGCGGGCCTCTGGCTGAAACGGTTGGTGGGAGCCGAGATCGTGCTTGCTGTCCTCGTGCTCCTGATCGTGGGCCTCCTGACCGCTATCGAACCGGCGCGCCAGGTAGCGTCGCGGGAGGGCATCGGCGGTAGGGGCGGGTTTGAAACCCGCCCCTACTTCAAGGAGGTGTCTGAGAGCACTCACATGACGCTGGAGGTCGACCCTGGGCAGGTTGGACCGAACACCATCCGCGTATCGCTGACAGACCGGTCCGGTGCTGCGATTACCAACGCGACCGACGTGAGAGTCCGGCTATCGTACCTCGACGCTGACTTCGGCGAGACCCCCTACTCCGCGACGGAAGTGGGTGAAGGCGAGTACGTCCTCGACCAGCAGCTCATCAGCATCGCCGGAGCGTGGCAGGTCGAGCTGGTCGTTCAGCGTCCGGACGCCTTCGACGCCCGCGCCGCGTTCAGATTCGAGGTCATCGGCGGAGGCGGAGGAAGCCTGGCTATCGCACCGGAAGCTGATACAGGCAGGACGCTGCTTGGGATCGAGTTCGTGCTCCTGGGGTTCGTGTTCATGGGAGTCAGCATCCCGATTGGGGGCTGGTACTCACGCAGAGGCGCTACGGCGATGATCGCTGGTACGGCGGTAGTAGTCGCGGGCGGAGCGCTACTATTCGGCGCGCTCGGAGCGGGGGAGGAATTGCCTGCGCGAAACCCGATCCCACCGACACAGGAATCGGTTGCCGTCGGAATGCTGCTGTACCAGGAGAATTGCCAGCTATGTCACGGCGCCGGAGGTCTGGGCGACGGCCCCGCCGGTGCGGGCCTGAAGCCTCCTCCGGCAGACCTTACCGTCCACGTGCCGCTGCACCCCGACCGCGCGCTGTTCGAGTTCATCCAGGAGGGCATCCCAGGCACTGCGATGGCGCCGCTGGGTGATAAGCTGTCCGAGGATGAGATATGGCACATCATCAACTACATCCAGACGTTGAAGTAGTGTCGTGTCCAGTCGCAACGATAGATGTCCGCCCAAGCCGTCATTCCCGCCCAGGCCGTCATTCCCGCGAAAGCGGGAATCCAGATTGGGCATGACCGCTCTTTTGGACACGGCTGTGACATATCTGTACTCCCCCCAGCGTGGCCTTGAAAGGAGATAGGTGCGAGAGTCTAGCTCTAATCGGTCCAACGTAAGAATCGGAAACAACCGACCCTGGAGACTGGCCCGGATGATTCCGGCGGCTGTGGCCGTCGGCGCGCTGGCTCTGACAGCATCTCCCGTCGCGGCGCACGCCTTCGGACAGCGCTACGATCTCCCCATACCCCTGAACTACTTCCTGGTCGGGGCTGTGGCGACCGTCTTCCTGTCGTTTGTGCTGATCGGACTGTTCGTTCAGAGGCGTCCCGGGAAGTTCGGCTACCCGCGACTAAACCTGCTTAATGTTCCGATTCTAGGAGCAGTCCTATCGAGCCCGATAGTCCATGTGGTCATTCGGACCGTTTCGGTGTTGATGTTCCTACTATTGCTGTTTGCTGGGTTCTTCGGCGCCGACCGCGCAATCGAAAACATCTCCCCCGTGTTCATTTGGATCATCTGGTGGGTCGGAATGGGGTACATCGTCGCGCTGGTCGGCAACGTGTGGGTGTTCGTCAACCCCTGGAAGATCACCTTCGAGTGGTACCGGAGGCTGAGGGGTCACGCCGACGAACCTGAGGACCCTCCGTTCACCTACCCACAGGGCCTGGGCGTCTGGCCCGCGCTGCTGCTGTTCTTCCTGTTCGCCTGGGCTGAAAACGTCTATACAGGCGCGTTCAGGCCGTTCACGCTGTCGGTCATGGTATTGTTGTACTCGATTGTCATGTGGGTCGGGATGGCGGCTTTCGGCAAGCACGTCTGGCTCAGAAACGGTGAGGCATTCACTGTTCTCTTCGGGTTCTTCTCACGCTTCTCTCCCACGGAGTTGAGAGTGACCAACAGGGCGGTGTGCAGAGACTGCGCCTCAGAGTGTCAGCTGGAGTCCGAGTGCGTAGACTGCTACGACTGCTACGAGTACGCGGCCGCTGAAGACAGGCAGCTAAACCTGCGTCCGTTCGCCGTGGGACTGGCCCTCCAGGGGCGCCAGCTTAAAGCTGGACATGTAAAGGTCGCGACCGCCGCGTTCGTCGTATTGGCGCTGGCCACGGTGAGCTTCGACGGATTCCAGGACACGGAGACCTGGGCGAACCTGCGCACCGAAATGCTGTCGTTCGCGACCTCGGACGTGGTCGACACGGTCGCGCTTGCGCTCGCACCGGCGCTGTTTGCCATCGTGTATCTGTGGTTCGCCTGGGCGATCAGGACACTCTCCCGTGATGAAGCCGGCCTGATGGAGGTGGCGAGCGCGTACGTGTTTTCGCTCGTTCCGATAGCTCTCGCGTACAACCTCGCTCACTTCATAACGCTCCTGCTGATCCAGGGGCAGCTGATAATCCCACTGGCGTCAGACCCGTTCGGGTTCGGGTGGAACATATTCGGCACGGCGGAATACAGGCTCAACCTGAACATCATCGGTGCCAAGGCCGTGTGGTTCATCAGCCTCATCGCCATCGTGCTGGGCCACGTGATCTCGGTCTATCTCGCGCACCTGGTCTCCCTGCGACGCGCATCGTCCTCGTCTAACGCACTCAGAGGCCAGATACCCATGCTGGCGCTGATGGTCATCTACACTGCCACCAGCCTATGGATAATCGCCCAGCCAATAGTGGGGTGACTACGGGCAGGGCAGTCGCATTTAGATTCTGGCCCACCTCCAACATCCCCCTCTCCCTTGAGGGCTGACAGGGGCAGGTAAAAGTGTAAAGCCAGGCATGAATGCCACCCAACAGACCCCCTCTCCCTTGAGGGCTGACAGGGGCAGGAAAAGTGTAAAGCCAAGCATGAATGCCACCCAACAGACCCCCTCTCCCTCAGGGAGAGGGCTGGGGTGAGGGTGATCAGGCTGACTTCGGCCATAATGCGACTGTCCTGGGGATGACCGGAAATCAAGGTTGTCTAGCGCCGTCGTGACAATTAGACTCTGAACATGAACAGCGTAACTCTCAAGGACTTTCGTTGCTTCCGAGGGGAGCAGACGGCGCGGATGGCGCCGCTGACGCTGCTCGTCGGCGAGAACAGCACGGGGAAGACTTCGTTCCTCGCGATTCTGCGCGCGCTGTGGGAGGTTGCGGTCAACGAGGTTGTCCCGGACTTCCGCAGAGAGCCGTACGACCTCGGCGCTTTCAGCGAAATCGTGTACAACGACAGCAGCCGGGGCGATCAGCCTGATGCTTTCCAGGCAGGGTTTCGAGACTCTAGTGTTGTGAACCCCAGCGAGACCGTGTCGTTCCGCTTCATATTCGAAGATGTCGATGGAGTGACATATCCGGTCTCGCGTTACACATCGGTGGGCGAAACATCTTTCGAGATTGCCGCTCGACCGGGTCTGGGTGGAGAGCTTAGGCTTGGAATCAAGAATCGTAGCTGGAAAGTGGAATCCCCGCTAATTCGGTTGGGCTCCAGTCGCGAACGATTGCTTCCTGTTGGGTCAGCAATATGGGACGCCTTGCACACAGCTGAGCAGAATGGATCGCCCGATTCGGTTCGAGAGGCAGCCGAGCAGTACGGGGAACTTTCACTCGGTGAAGATGACATAGAGCGTCTTAGGGAATCACAGGAGCAACTGGTGCTCTGGCTATTGCAGAGATGGCGCGCTTTTGTCGGCAACTCAGAGGCACCGTTTGCGAGCGCACCGGTCCGCTCGAAACCAAGGCGGACCTATGATCCGTCGCTGCTCATTCCAGACCCAGAGGGAGAGTACGTGCCCACGTACCTCGCGAATATGTCACGTAGAGACCCGGATGAGTGGAACCAATTCAAAAGCAGGCTGGAGAAGTTCGGCCGCAACTCCGGGCTGTTTGACGAAATTTCCATCGAGTCCTTTGGTCGGACGGACGATGCCACTCCGTTCCAGATTCAGATTCGCAAGTTTGGTGGGAAGCTCAAGGGCAATCGCAGAAATCTGATCGATGTGGGATACGGCGTCAGCCAGACTTTACCGATAATTACCGAGCTTCTCCGCCCAAATGCACCGCCAATGTTCTTGCTTCAGCAGCCTGAGGTACACCTGCACCCCAGCGCGCAGGCCGCCCTTGGAAGCCTGTTCTGCTCTATCGCAGGACCTGACCGGCGGCTGGTGGTGGAGACACACAGCGACTACATCATCGACCGCGTTCGGATGGACGTCCGGGACGGGACAACCGATCTCAAGCCCGAAGACGTCTCGATTCTCTACTTCGAACGCGGCGAGTCGGATGTGAAGATTCACTCCATCAGGCTGGACGAGCAGGGCAACGTGCTGGGTGCTCCTGATAGCTATGGACAGTTCTTCATGGAAGAGACTACTCGCTCCATCGGCCTGTAGATGTGTGCGATCGTCGACGCTAACGTCGGACATGAGGTGTTCGGCCCCAGTCAGTCGGAAGCTGGCGAATTCTTACTCAGTTGGCTGAATCATGGAGGAAGGCCGCTTGTAGTCGGGGGCAGACTCCTGGTCGAGCTTGGACGGAACGCAGGATTCGTAAGATGGCTTCGGACGGCGCAGCGGACAGGACGCGCCAGGCGAGTCTCTGATGAAGTCGTGGACTCAGAAACCGAGACACTTCGATCCCAAGGAATCTGCCGTTCCAACGACGAACACGTCGTCGCGCTTGCCAAAGTCAGCGGTGCCCGACTGCTCTTCACGAACGACAATGCCCTACAGGACGACTTCCGGGACAGACAGATCATCGGTGGTACACAGGGGCGCATATACACGACACAGCTCAGCAGCCGTGTCAGCAACACGCACAGGAACCTTCTCAGGCGCCGCGATCTTTGCGACGGATAGGCTCCAATTAGCCCCAACCCGCGTTGACCGTCCGCTAATATGGCGCGTATAATCCCCATGCGGTCTCCTGATCGCGCGGCGTTAAGCGGATTCAGCCCGAAGCGAAGTTCATGGCAACGGATCGAGGGAGTGAGTCCCATAAATCCTGAGAGCCTGAGATTCCCGCTTTCGCGGGAACAGAGCCTGCGGACAGAACCCTCTGTCTTTGACGCGGACACTGCTCGTGAAGCCTGCGGTGTGGTGGGAGTTTATCACCGGGGACAGGACGTAGCCCGCGTCGCTTTCTTCGGCATCTACGCCCTGCAGCACCGTGGACAGGAGAGCGCCGGCATCGCGTCGGCAGACGGCCTCCAGGTTCACAACCGCACCTCAATGGGCCTCATCGGCCAGGGCTTTGCCGAAAATGATCTGGTCGACCTCCCCGGTCACATATCGATCGCCCATACCCGCTACTCCACTACCGGCTCCAATCGCATCGTCAACGCGCAGCCTGTCGTCGCCCGCGGCCCGGATATGGAGCTTGCGCTCGCCCACAACGGCAACGTCATCAACGCAATGGAGCTGCGCCAGGACATGGAGGAGCAGGGGTTCCGGTTCGACGGGACCAGCGATACCGAGATCATCGCAAGCCTGCTTGCTAACGCGCCCGCACAGAGCTGGGAGGACCGCATCTCCCACCTGATGCGCAGACTCAAGGGCGCATACTCGCTGACGGTGCTCACCAAGAACGAACTGATTGGCATACGAGACCCCCTGGGAGTCAGACCGCTGTGTCTCGGGCGACTCGAGGATGGGTGGGTGATCGCGTCGGAGTCCTGTGCCCTCGACCACGTCGGCGCTGACTACATTCGGGACATCGAACCAGGCGAGGCCGTGTTGATCGACGATTCCGGTCTAAGGACGGTCAAGAGCCCCCGCTCGGACGGAAGGCGCGCAAGCTGCATATTCGAAAACATCTACTTTTCCAGACCCGACAGCGTTCTTGACGGCAGACTGGTCTATAGCGACCGCATGAGGATGGGCGCGGAACTGGCAAGAGAACACCCGGTGGATGCCGACATGGTGATCGGCGTGCCCGACTCTGCAACCGCGGCGGCCGTAGGCTACGCGCAGGAAACAGGTATTCCGTACGGTGAGGGCTTGGTCAAGAACCGCTACGTCGGCCGTACATTCATCGAACCGACTCAGTACTTCCGCGACCTCGGCGTCAGACGAAAGCTCAACCCGCTCCCAGAGATCATTCGCGGCAAACGACTGGTCGTTGTGGATGACAGCATCGTGCGCGGCACCACGACGCCGCACGTGGTCAGGCTTCTGCGCAAGGGAGGCGCGGCGGAGATACATTTGCGTATAACCGCTCCGCCGATCGTGTCCACGTGCCACTTCGGAGTGGACATGGCTACCAAGAAGGAGTTGATCGCCGCCAACATGTCGGTCGAGGAAATCCGTCAACTGGTCGGCGCCGACTCTCTCGGATACCTGAGCGTCGAGGGGCTGTCGCGGGCCGTCGAAGATGCGGGAAACAACCACTGCATGGGATGCTTCACCGGCGAGTATCCGATCCCCGTCCAACTGGAGATGGACAAGCTGGTGATGGAGGCCCAAGAGTTCGTCGCGGACTGATCTGCCCGTGCCCGTGAGCAAGCTCGCGCTCGGTGTGTTGGCCTCCCACGGCGGCACCAACCTTCAGGCAATCATCGACTCATGTCGCAGCGGCGCCGCAGACGCTGAGGTGCGGGTGGTGATCTCGAACAACTCTCGATCTCTGGCGCTGGAACGGGCACGGAGAGCTAACATACCGGCGTCTCACCTCAGCAGCGGCACTCACCCGGCCCCAGACCTCCTCGACGAGGCGATTACCGAAACCCTGCATCGTCATGGCGTGCAAGTTGTCGCCCTGGCCGGATACATGAAGATGCTGGGCCCACGTACACTTGACGCTTACCGGAACCGCATACTGAACGTGCATCCGGCGCTGCTGCCGAAGTTTGGCGGACGGGGCATGTACGGTGAGCGTGTGCACGAAGCCGTTCTCGCATCGGGCGACAGGGTTTCAGGCGTCACCATCCACCTGGTAGACGAAGAGTACGATCACGGCCCTGTCGTTGCCCAGACGCAGGTCCCGGTGCTTCCCGACGACACACCTGACACGCTGGCGGCTCGCGTGCTCGAACAGGAGCATATTCTCTACCCCGAGACAATCCAGCGCATCGCCACCGGAGAGGTGGACCTCGACCAGCTCCAGCTTAAAGCTGGACATATATAAGGAATGAAACACGGTACTTTTCCATGGCAGAACAGACTTACAGACAGGCAGGAGTCGATCTCGAGGCGTCGCAGGACGTGAAGCGCCGCATCGGCTCGATTGTTAAGCGAACTCATGGTCCGGAAGTTCTGGCAGGAGTCGGCGCCTTCGGGGCCATGTATGCGTTCTCCGGGTACACAGATCCAGTGCTTGTCACGAGCACAGACCCGGTCGGGACCAAGCTGAAGCTGGCGGTTATGACCGGACGGTTCGAGGGCATTGGAGAGGACCTGGTCAACGCCTGCGTCAACGACGTCATCGTCTGCGGAGCGAAGCCGATTCTGTTCCTGGACTACATCAACATGAGCAGCCTACGGCCTGATGTGGTCCTGACGCTGGTCGAGGGGATGGCCCGCGCGTGTGAGCACGTCGGCTGTGCGCTGATAGGCGGAGAGACCGCGGAGATGCCGGGCATATTCGCCGGAGACAACTTCGACGTGTCCGGCTTCGTTCTGGGAGTGGTCGAGCGTTCTGACATGATCGACACATCGCAGATCGGTGTCGGCGACGCGCTGATAGGCATTCCGTCCAACGGTCTGCACACTAACGGCTACTCGCTCGTCCGGCACGTATACGGGCTGGACTCCGATCCGACCCCCCTCTCGGAGTACCGGCCTGAGCTGGGGGAGACCCTTGGAGACGCCCTGCTAAGACCGCATCCCCCCTATCTCAGTCAGCTTGAGCCCGCGTTCAGGATCGTCAACGGCATCGCACACATTACCGGCGGCGGGCTGATCGAAAACGTTCCGAGAATGCTGCCCGACGGAGTGTCTGCGAGGTTCGAGCCGTTGTCCTGGCCCATACCCCCCATCTTCACCCAGATACAGGAAGACGGCGGCATATCCCGCGACGAAATGTACCGCGTGTTCAACATGGGACTGGGCATGGTGATGGCGTGCGATCAGAGCCACGTGGCCGAGGTGCTGGCCCAGGTCCCCGGCTCTCTGGAGGTTGGCGAGGTCGTTGAGGACGCCGGCAGAGCTCGTGTTATCCTTTAGGTCTCGCAAAGGAGTCGGAGGGAGCAAGACTTGGTCGTGCGCGAAGCTCAACAAGGTTACGGAGCCTCCATCCCATGGTCTCCGATCGAGCCGCTCGACATGGACTCGATCGACATGGATTTCAGGGAGATTAATGGCCTGCATCGGCAGTGGTTGGAGGTTAGGGCCAGTGTCGAAGAGTCCACCCCCAAAGCTTACGACCAGTTCAACGAAGAGCTGTTCCGAAGTTGGGCTATCGAGACGGGGATCATCGAGGGCCTGTACGACCTCGATCGCGGCGTTACCCTGACACTGATTGAGCAAGGGTTCTCTAGCGACCTCATCGACAGATTGTCCTCCAACGTCCCCCCGAACGATCTTGTTGCAACCTTGCGGGCACACAGAGACTCGATCGACTACGTGAATGGTTGGATAGAGGAGTCTCGACGATGAACGAAGACTCCGTTCTGTACAGACGGTCGCCGCCGGTCTGAGGCAACAGGCTGAAGTTTTCCTGAGGGAACAGTCAGAGCGAATTTGCGAACAGCTCGAAGCAGGCACGCAAAAGGAGTTGACAGCGCTAACTCTGCTTGGTGGACCGGAAGAGGGCAATGAGTACAACAACAACAATGAGATACTCCAGACTGCCAAGAACGCGGGCCACTGGTTCAATCGTCAGGAAGCGCGCTACTTCATCAGGGTAACCTTGCGAGTGACAGGATCGAGCGCACCGGTGATGGTGTTCGTGGTTTCACTTCATGGAGTCGGGCGTGGCCTGACCGGCATCATGGCGGCCACTAGCTTCCTCAAATACAGCCACCCGGCAGATCAGGATGACGACGATGATGACCGTGCTGACGGTACCGAGTTCATGGTATGCAACCCTGATCCCTTCCTGTTCACTGTCAGTGACACTGCGCGCGATCTTCGTCCAGCCTTCGAAAGGTGGCTGACGCAGGGCTTTAGCGCCGCGCTCCGCCGATGGGGAGAGTCAGTGATCGATCTGGTTTGAGCTGTGTTACGTCGATACGTCGTCCTGGCCCGTTCCATCCATCTTCATCCAGATACAGGAAAACGGCGGCATCTCACGAGACGAAATGTACCGCGTGTTCAACATGGGACTGGGCATGGTGCTGGCGTGCGAACGTGATCGCATATCCGATGTGCTGGCCCTGGTCCCGGGCGCGATGGAGGTTGGAGAGGTCGTTGAGGCCGCGGACGGTGGTCGTGTTATTCTGTAGTTGCGGGATCATACACCTGACTTCAGGAAGGACGATCGCATATGCAACTGAGAGAAAAGCCCCCTGTGGTCATAGACCCGGATGTCATGCATTTGATGAAGGGGGATATGATCGACATTCGAAATACAATACTTGATCTGGCAGCGTCGGTCGCGGATAGTCGGGGCATTCATATAGATCGAATACTAATTCGACTGCACTACTACATCGAAGACGACTGGGGAAACGTAGCCTTTGATATCCAAGTGTCAGCAGAAGATGAGGCTGCATTCTCGTATTGGGAAACGATCTCCGACGCAATCACCGACGCCCAAAAGGAGATGCCAGGGACCACCGCTTGTATGCTTGATGACGTAGGGGTGCTCGTCTATTGGTGACCATACGACCTTTCGATCCGCGGGAATTCCTCCAAGTTGCGGACTCACTTGTATTGCAGGATATGTCTGAGGCCAGTCTGAGAACGGCGGTTGGACGAATCTATTACGCAGTGTTCCTGACTGCGAGAGAAACACTTGGAGTAAGTGGACGAAGCCGTATCCACGGCCGGGTGATTGGGGAGCTGCGCAGACGCGACAGATACGCGGGAGGCCAGCTGGAAAAGTTGGAAGGTCTTAGAGTCGTCGCAGACTACCAATTGGATGTACAGAGTGCCTTCGACGTGGACTGGCAGCGCAACTACCAGATGGCTCGCAGGCTTGCAGACTTCGTACTCGGAAGGCTCCAATGAAAGCTCTACTCAGCGTTTATGACAAGACCGGACTGGCCGACCTCGCGCGTGCGCTCAGCGACGCGGGCTGCGAGCTCGTCAGCACCGGCGGCACCGCCGGGACGTTGGCCGACGCCGGCCTGCCGGTGACCCAGGTCGCCGACCTCACAGGCTCGCCGGAGATCCTCGACGGCAGGGTCAAGACGCTCCATCCGACTGTCCACGGCGGCATCCTCGCCCGTCGCGACCTCGCGTCGCACCAGGCCGAGCTCGAATCGCACGGCATCGGGACCATCGACGTGGTTGTCGGCAACCTCTACCCGTTTGTCGAGACAGTTAGCCATGCCCCGTACTACGATACGGGGGCCGAAAACGTCACGCTTCAGGACGCGCTGGAAAACATAGACATCGGCGGCCCAACGATGATCCGGGCGGCCGCCAAGAACTTTCCGTCCGTGCTTGTCCTGGTCGACCCGGGCGACTATGAATGGGTGTCCCAGCGTATCGCCGAGCACGGCCTGCCTGCCCCGTACTCCGAAACGGGGTCGGAGACCGCGTTCAGCATGGACGAGCGTCGCGAGCTCGCGAGGAAGGCGTTCCAGCATGTGGCACTGTACGATACGGCGGTCGCCAGGTACCTGACCGGAGACACCGACGGCACGTCCTGGCCTGAGCTGACGTTTGGATACGACCGGGTGGCAGACCTCCGGTACGGAGAAAATCCCCACCAGAAAGCCACTCTCTACGCCTCGTCTCTATCCTCCGGTGGCATAGTAAGGGCAGAGAAACTTCACGGCATCGATATGTCCTACACCAACTACCTGGACGCCGACGCTGCGTGGCGAGTCGTCTCCGACTTCTCCGAGCCCGCTGTCACCGTCATCAAGCACACTAATCCCTGTGGTCTGGCAGTCCACTCCGACCAGCCGACAGCGTATCAGCGCGCGTTCGAGGGCGATTCGATCTCGGCCTACGGCGGAATCGTAGGCTTCAACCGCCCGGTAACCAGGGACACAGCCGACGCGATGCGTGGCGTGCTGTACGACATAATCGTCGCGCCTGACTACGAAGAGGACGCCCTCAAGGTCCTCAGACGCCGCCGCCGGACGCGGATACTCCGAATCGACCCTGAGAAAGGCCTGGCGACTCACCTCGACTTGAGGCTGGTCACCGGCGGAGCGCTGGTCCAGGCTGCCGACGACATAGACGAGGACGCTTCAGCCTGGACGGTGGTCACCGAACGCGGCCCGACCGATGAGCAGCTTCGCGACCTCGCCTTCGCCTGGAGGGCGGCGAAGCACATCAAGTCCAACACCATCGTGCTGGCGAAAGACGGCACCCTCGTCGGCATGGGCGCCGGTCAGCCGAACCGTGTAACCAGCGTCCACCTCGCGCTGCGTATCGCCGGCGATAAGGCCAGAGGCTCGGTACTGGCTTCGGACGCCTTCTTCCCATTCCCCGACAATATCGAGATGGCGGCCGAGGGCGGTGTGATCGCGATAGCGCAGCCGGGTGGATCTATCCGCGACGACGAGTGCATCGAGGCCGCAAACCGACTGGGCATAGCGATGGTCGCCACTGGCGCCCGTCACTTCAGGCACTGAGCAGGGCGCGCCCCCGCATCAAGTGCGGGGCAGGCACTGCACCCGTAAAGAGGCGGGCAGCAGCCCGTCCCCACTGATCAGTAACCACAAGACTATGACTACTCTCGACATCGTAATCCCGGGGCTGAACGAAGAGAAGATTCTGGCGAACACCGTCGACACGCTCTCTGAGTTCATGGCCTCGCACATGGCCGACTACGATTGGCGAATCGTCATCGCCGACAACGGCTCCACGGACGCGACCCAGGAGATCGGACGCCGGCTCGCCGGTCAATCGAGCGCGGTGCAGTACCTCCGGCTTGAGCAGCGGGGAAGAGGCCGCGCCCTCAAGCACGCATGGACACAGAGCGACGCCGACGTGATGGCGTACATGGACATGGACCTCGCGACCGGTCTCGCCGCGCTGCCGACGCTGGCGGACGCTATTGCCCGCGATGGAAACGACGTCGCCTTCGGTTCGCGGCTCAAGCGTGGAGCCGAGGTCATCGGCCGGTCGCCCAAACGCGAGTTCATCTCGCGCTGCTACAGCCTCATCTTCAGAAGCATGTTCTTCACCGGGTTCGTCGATGCCCAATGCGGGTTCAAGGCCGTGAGCCGTCGCGTCGTGGAGCAGGTGCTTCCCCTCGTCGAAGACACAGGATGGTTCTTCGATACCGAGCTTCTCATCCTGTGCGAGAAGAACGGGTACGGCGTGCGTGAGATACCCGTGCGCTGGGTGGACGACCCTGACAGCAGGGTCAGGATCGTCAGCACCGCCGTCGAAGACATGAAGGGGCTGCTCAGACTGCGTTTCGGCGGACTGCGGGAGTCACGAAAGATCCTGCGCCGTCATTCCGGCGGCGGCCGGAATCAGCAGAACGGATAGTCTGAATGCGCGCGTTCGTCTGGCTTCTCGGGTTCGTCGCTTTGCTTTGGGTTATCGCTGCTCTCGACCACTTCACCGGCCTTGACCTCCACCGGTTCGGAGTCGTCCCTCGGGACAGCGCGAGTGTATTGGGCATACCCCTCCATGTTTTCGTACACGACGGCTTCTTCCACTTGCTGTCCAACACCGGCCCCCTGTTGGTGTTGGGAGGCCTTGTGGGCATGCGTGGAGCGGGTACGCTGCTGGCAGTCTCGATCTTCATTACGGTGTTCGCGGGCGCGGGCGTCTGGCTGGTGGGACGAGACGGAGTCCACATTGGCGCGAGCAGCCTGGTGTTCGGCTACTTCGGATACCTCGTCGCGCGCGGGTTCTTCGAGCGGAGCTTCATGTCGATCCTGATCGCCGTGGCTGTGGCCGTCTTCTACGGTGGGCTGTTCTTCGGACTGCTGCCGCTCGGCGGTTTCGTATCGTGGGAAGGCCACCTCTTCGGACTCATCGGAGGCGTCATACTGGCCTGGGTCAGCGGCAGGGACAGGCGTGATCGCCAGGCCGGTCCAGGGTAGCCACACATCCGGACATAGAGTCCTCTTCACCGTCAGCAATGTGATGCCTCGTCATTCACTCGGGGGGTTATGTCCTCGAACTCGAGCGGCTGGACCCCGAGCGCACGCTGGGAAATTGACGGCGGCCGAGGGCGTGACGGTCCCCGCGATCCGCTGTCGTTCCGCATCTCGGCAGAGGCTCCACAAGGATCACGCTTGTCGCAGTTTCGGTGCGACCACGGCCAGCGCAAGGACTAGCGTGATGCCGGTGAAGCCCACTATCTGGGCCGCCCCGGGCGCGCCCCAAAGGCCGGCAATGGCTCCGGCGGCCATGCTGCCGAAGCTGTAGGCCAGGATGGCGAAGGAACGCAGGCCCATGACCCTGCCCCTGAACTCCTGTTGCGTGGTGCGCAGCAGCAACGTGAGTATGAAGACCTGCGTGGATGCGAAGGCCATGCCCACCAGCGCGAATAGCCCCATGGACAGGTAGAAAGACCTGGACAGGGAAAAGACCAGGATCATCGTGTGCCACATGATCGCGGCCACAATCAGCAGCTTGCCGGCGTGGCGCAGGTTGGGCGCCATCGCCAGGCCCAACGACCCGCTCAGCGCTCCGACACCGAAGGCGAAGAGAAACAGACCCAGTCCGGCCGAGTCGGTGCCCAGCACGTCTCGTGCGAAGATGGGAGCCAGTCCGGTGTGTACCGTCCACCCTGCAAGGTTGATAATAACTGCCACCGTCAGCACGGCCCAGATAACCTGGTTGCCGACGGCGTACCGCAGGCCATCGATTGTCGCGCGCAGCACCGACTCGGGCCGGCTGCTGCTTTCGGAGCGGTCAATCCTGATGCCCAGGGTGACCAGCCCGCTGGCCAGATACAGTGAGGCGATGGCCATGTAGGCTCCCTGGGGGCCGAACCCCTTGTACAGCAGCCCGCCGATGACCGGGCCGCACAGCATGGCGATGTTCATGGCTACGGTGTTGAAAGCCGCGCCGTTGTTCACCCGCTCCCGGGGCAGGGTGTCGGCCACCAGCGATTGGGCGACGGGCATCTGGAAGAGGCGGACGACGCCCATGAACAGCGTGATGGCGAAGATGTGCCAGACCTCCAGCAGGTCGGTCAGGATCAGCGCCAGCATCAGAATGCCCATTGAACCCATGACGAATTCCACCGACATAAGCAGCAGGTTGCGTGGTAGCCGGTCCGAGATGGCGCCGGCGAAGAGGGCCAGGAAGTTCAGCGCCATGCGCGCGGCGGCGATGGAACCCACCAGAAACGGGGAGTCGGTCAGCGTGAGGACAAACCATCCCAGCACCGCCGACTCCATCTGGGTGCCCATGCCCACCAGGGCGGTGGAACCCCATACGAAGGAGAAGTTGCGGTGGCGGAAGACACCCAGAGGCGTGGAAGCCCGGGTCAGCGTGCCGGTGAGTCTCAAGCTAGAACCCCGCGCCGGTCGCCTTTCGCGGCGATACTACGTCCCCGCTCGTACATGCCCGTTTGGCACCCTGTCATTCTGGCAAGTTGCCGAAGACAACTCAACCATGTTGGTTAAGTATATAGTTGCGGATCGGTCGGCTGCCGGAAGTGTGGGCCGGGTTTGCCGGATGATGCGTCAGGGGCCCACGCATGGTTGACCGCTGCTGCCCTTCTGTGTGCCTCTTGCAACTGGACGTATTCCAGAGACCTTTTCGCACGTCGATGCTAAAATCCATCAGGACGGGATACGAACGGTCGTCATGGGTCATCCACGAGACGAACAAGTAGACGGGCCAATAGAGTACCTACGTCACGCTGAATTAGGAACGGACGCATGAAAGAGATAATCGCAAGGTGTCACGGTGTAGGGTGTGCTGGCAGACCAGGATTCATGAAGCGCTATTTCTTTTTGGTGGACCGACCAGATATTGGAAGTGATGGCGCCGTGTATTCATGTGATCACTGCACACGCCTTCACATTCTCCAGCCGGATGGGACGCTCAGACCAAGCTAGCTCAGAAGATACTGCGCTCGGGCTAATCGCACTGAAGGTACGGTAGACGAGATTGGCATGACGGCGGCGGCTGTCCCAGTCCCAGGGGATATTGTCGCTCCCGGGCAGCTAGTTCCTCTGGGGACCAACCGAAGTCTCTGGACTCGACCAGCACAGGCATTATGGCTCAATAGCAAGGATTGCTCCGCTGCCCCCGGGTTCTGGCACTGGCAGGCGGACGGTTGCTCCCAGCCGGACTGCGGAATACCATCAAAGGACACTGAAGATTGAATGGAGAAGTGTGATGGACTATCGACCCTTGGGCAGCACAGGGCTTCAAGTGTCCGAAATCGGGTTTGGCTGCGGCAACGTCGGCGGTCTGATGATTCGGGGCGAGCATAGCGATCAGGTGAGGGCGGCCGCGCGTGCCATGGAGTTGGGAATCAACTACTTCGACACCGCACCTTCCTACGGCGACGGTCAATCGGAGACCAACCTGGGGCAGGTGTTGAAGTAGTTGTCAGCCGACGTTCACGTTGGCGCCAAGTTCCGGGTCACCACCCACGAGCCGGGGCGTATCAAGGGCAACGTCATCGCCTCAGTGGAGGAGAGCCTTGACCCGGCTGCAACGGGAGCAGGTTGACCTGATTCAGATGCACAACCATGTCGCGTCGATGACGGAGGACGGTTCAGTCGCTCCCGAAGAGGTGCTTGGCGAGGTGGTAGACGCGGTGCGAGAGTTGCGCGACCAGAGCAAGGTCAGGTTCTGGGGTATGACCGCAGTAGGGGAGACCGCAGCCCTGCACCGGGTCATCGACTCAGGAACACTGAACACTGTCCAGTCGGTGTATAACCTGGTCAATCCCAGCGCCGGATCTGACGTATCGCCCGGATGTGATATGCTCGACTATGGGAACCTGATCGAGCGTGCCTCAGCCAACGGCATGGGAGTGCTGGTGATACGGGTTCTCGCGGCGGGAGCACTGACCGGGGAGGCGACGAGACATCCCGTCGCCGTCCCGACCGTGGCGCCCATTGGTTCAGGTCGCGACTACGGCCAGGACCTTGCAAGGGCGGACGACTTCCGGTTCCTGGAGCAGGAGGGGTTCGTGGACAACCTGGTGGAGGCTTCCCTACGATTCGTTCTGGGCAACGCCGGGGTGAGCAGCGTGCTGGTGGGCTATTCGAGCCTGGAGCACCTGGAGCAGGCGGTTGACTTCGCTGCAAGAGGGCCGCTGCCGTCGGAGGCGATGGCCCGGCTGCCGGAGGTGTGGGCCGGGTTTGCCGGTTGATGCGTCTTGACCTGAGATTCAGAGGAAAGCGGGGCGAGGTGTCACGGCAACGTCCCTGATGACCGTCGTTGCACTGTGGGCAGGGCGCCATTCGTGGCCAGGGAACATCACGTTTTACAGCAGCCGCAGCGTTCCTCAGAGGCATCTATTGGGGCCAAACTGGCTGAAATCAACAGAGACGGACTTATGCAACAGAATGGGCACTGTTGTCGCGCGAAGGGGTATGAACCCTCAACGTCCGAGTTCGTCGACTCGAACAGTAACTATGTCTATGTCGTGGTACTTCCTGTGCTGTACTGACGAGGCGTAATGCCGCAGCAGCCGGTATGAAATATCCCGTTCGTGCTGTATCTCCGGCTGCTCGCTCAGATAGGCCAGACGATCTTCAAGATTGTCGCCTTCCGACGTTGTCATGAACTCAAGCTCTATGGACCGGTCGGCCCGACGCGCATTTACTATCAGGCGCTTTCCGGAGCCATCTTCCTGCATGTCATCGTCAGACACCAGGCTCGCAAGCGTCTCCTCACCTGCGGAGCGAAGCCTGTCGGTAGATGCCTCGTTCCATCCTGACTTCGAGGCGAAGTCGCGCAGGAAGGCGTCCATCAAGGGCATTGCGGACAGATTCATCTCCACGTTCAGGCGTTTTCGTCTCGAGGAGGTCAGCTCTATCAGGGCTGTGAGAACAAT
>DAOUHG010000136.1:0-3442 GCA_034428835.1 Dehalococcoidia bacterium | reverse complement strand
CACATACTCGTGACAGTCTGTAGACAGCCCTGAGGGCCGGAAAATCCTCACCAATCTCGCAAGAATTCTTTCAGCATGGCCGATGGTCGCCAGACGCAGTCTGGCCAACTGGAAGCTGCTGTCGTCCGTCGTCATAGGCGTCGTCCTCGCGTCGACGATCATGGCCGGAACCGTCATATACTTCGACTCGCTTCGGGACCTGGCTCTCGAGTCTGCCCTGTCCCGACACGATCCGGTGGACCTCGATATCATCGTGAAGACGACCAAGGGGCCGACCAGCCCACGGGAGTCCGCCGCGGTCCGCGACTTCATAGAGGGTGAATACGGCCGGAGACTGGGCTGGCTGCTCGACGGGACCGTCCGAGGCGGCCGGACCGCTACCTTCTTTATGACTCCTCCAGGAGCGGAGGAGTCCGCCGGCGAAGACAATGCGCGCAGCTACTTCATGTTCTTTGAAGATATCGGGAAGCACATCGAGCTGCTTCCGGGCGGGCGCATGCCCTCTGACCTGCTGGATGTGTCTCCCGACGGCGCCCCGGTCTCGCTGGAGGCGGCCGTACCGGTCGAAGTGGCAAGTGAACTCGGCCTGACCGTCGGGTCCCGGCTGTCGTCGATTCCCCACTGGGCGGATGCCACTCCGCACGCCTCGGTGGTGGTCTCAGGCATCTACCGCAGGGTCGACCCTGGCCACCCGATCTGGCGTCTCGACGACGAAATATTCCACACATTCGCCTCTGGCAGCTTCGTCGCCGTGCCGATGTTGGTGTCTGAGGATACGCTCCTTCGCGGGTTGGGCGGTGCGTTTGCGGATATGGACACCAGTTATGGCTGGATGCTAATGGTGGACACGGAACGGCTCCGCGCCAACAACGCCACCGATGCGCTGCGTTCGATCATTGGAATGCAGAGCAGCATGTCGCGCACGTTCCTCACGTACCGACAGGTTACCGATCTTGACGACGCGATCGCCGATTACGACGAACGACTGCTGTTCACCAAGCTCCAGATGTTCGTGGTGCTGATCTTTATCGCCGTAGTGGTGCTGTACTACGTTGTGACCCTGTCCTCTCTGGTGGCCGAACAGCGAAAGAACGAAATCAGCCTGCTCCAGGGCAGAGGAGCGACCGAGCGCCAGGTGCTCACGGTGTTCGTACTGGAGGGACTGACGATCTCAGGACTCGCGATCGTCATTTCCCCCTTCCTCGCGGCGCTCGCGATAAGCATTCTAGGATATACGCCCGCGTTCTCGGACCTCTCCGGCGGCTCCCTTCTGCCCGTCACGCTGACGAGGGGCGCGTTCATAATGAGTGCGCTCGGGGGCGTTCTGAGCTTCGGCGCGCTGATGATTCCCGCGTTCGAGGCATCCAGATCGCCTATGTCCAGGGACAGACAGGAGATGGCCCGCCCGTCCCGGCTGTCGTTCTTCCAGCGATACTATCTCGACGTGATGCTCCTTGTGGTGAGCATCGTGCTCTTCCGCCAGCTCATCGAGCAGGGATCACTGGCTGGCACCAACCTGCTTGGGGAGGTCGTGGTCAATCAGCTTCTGCTCGCGGTGCCCGCGATCACGTTGGTCGCCGCGGCAATGGTGCTGCTCAGGCTCTTCCCCGTGGTAATGAACCTGGCCAGCCGGCTCTTGGCTCGCCGCCTTTCTCCGGGGCTGGTGATGGGTCTGTGGCAGATGTCTCGCAACCCGACTCACTATGCGCGACTTGCATTGCTGCTCATCCTGATGGCGGGACTCGGCATATTCGCGGCCAGCTTTGGCGGCACACTGCAGCGGAGCTTCACCGAGCGCGTGCTGTACGCCGCCGGATCCGACATCCGGCTCACCAACGTGTCGATGAACAATCGAGGCCCCTCCATGCCACTGGCCAGGACGTACGAGGAGATGGACGAGGTCCTGGACGCGGCTCCGGTCCTGCGGTCGATCGGCTCGCACCTCGGAACCAGGGGGGGCGACACTACGTTCGACGTCCTCGCAGTCGATACTGAGAGATTCGAGGATGTCGCGTGGTTCAGGGATGACTTCTCGGACGACCCGCTCCCGGAGATCATGTCCCGGCTCAGCGGTGTAGGGGCTGCCCCTACCATCGGCATCCCGCTACCGGATAACGCGCGCGCAATTCAGGTGCTGCTCAAGCCCGATCGTCCGTACCCGTCAGTGAGAGTCGGTGCGCGTCTGAGGGATGCCAACGGACGCTACTTCACCTATGGCCTGGGATTCCTGGAGTCCAGCAACTGGCGTCTTTACAGCGCGGAGCTGTTCGAGGTTGGCAGCCCCAGATTCAGGCTGTTCCCCACGCGTCCGCTCACACTCGTATCGGTCGGCATCGGAGCGACTGACATTGAGCAGGGGCTCAGGCCGGGCTCGATAGTTATCGACACGGTCCGAGTGCGCCAGTCCAACGGAGAGATCGCCGTCCTCGAGGACTTCAGAAACACTGGCTCCCTCTCCCTCAGGGAGAGGGTTGGGGTGAGGGTGACCGGCTGGAACGTACTCCAAGTGTCCGCCTTCGCCAATCAGGACAGGGCGCGCGCGTCGGAGGTCTCGGCCCGGGGCGATGGCTCGCTCATGTTCGCGTGGTCTGCCGGTCGCGCCCTTGTGACCAGGGGCGTATTCCCCGGTTCGGAGCCTCGGCCGGTGCCAGTGGTCGCCAGTGCGTCGTTCCTGAGACGATTCGGACACGCGATCGGTGATGAGTTAAAGGTGTCTATCAGCGGCCGCCGGCTGCAGGTGGTTCTGGTGGACACGGTTGACTTCTTCCCGACCCTGGACAGCTTTAACGACAGGTTCATTGTGGCCGACCTCGAGACTGTGCGAGCGTACGCGAACCTCGGCATGTCGCGCGGTGAGGTCACCGCAAACGAGGTGTGGCTGCGGACCGATGTCGCGGGCGAAGAGCGCGCGGAACTGCTCGATGAGTTCAGGCACGGCAGGCCGTTCCAGACAGGCAGGGCGATCGACACCGTCGAGGACCTCGCCGTGGCACAGATCGATCCACTGGTTCTTGCCGGATGGAGGGCGCTACTGCTGATAGCGTTCGGCGCGATCCTGGTACTCAGCAGTCTCGGGTTCCTGGTCCACGCCTACATCTCGTTCCGTAACCGGGAGCTCCAGTTTGCCTTGATGCGCACGATGGGCTTCACGACGCGGCAGCTCGTGTCGCTAATGTGGCTGGAGCAGGCGCTCGTCATAGCGGTCGGCATGGCGCTCGGGACTTGGATGGGTGGCAGGCTCGGTGTGACTATCATGCCCTTCCTGGGGCACGATGACCGCGGAGGCCAGGTGCTGCCGCCGTTCGTGATCGAAGTCGGCTGGCAGAACCTGCTGGTGACGTTTGTCGCAATGGGAGTGATATTCACCGCCATAATCATCGGCGTAATCCTGTTCATCCGACGGATGTCGTTGTCTCGCGTCCTCCGCCTGGGGGATGGGTGA
>DAOUHG010000135.1:0-5015 GCA_034428835.1 Dehalococcoidia bacterium | reverse complement strand
TGTCTAGGTAGTGTTGACATTTGATTATCAGGCAGCTCAACAACCCAGTTTCGTCACTCTGGCGCAGGCTGGAACCCAGAATGGAGGCGATGTCTGCTTCCAAAGGCGCCTGGATTCCCGCCCCGTATCTGAGTACGGGGTGACGTTCTTTCGCGGGAATGACGGGAAATGTCAACACTGTCTAGAAGTTTAGCATTAACGGAGCTAAGAGTCGGAGGATGACAGGCCGCGTTCTCTGGCGCGTCGTACTCCGCCCATGTCGGCGCCGTCCAGGGGAACCGTACCGATGATCTGGGTAGATTCGAGCTCGGCCAGTCGATCGGCGCTCAGCCCTGCGAGATGCCCAAGCACTTCTCGATTGTGCTGACCCAGACCGGGGGCCGGCTCGTGCCGCACCTCTGATCGATTCAGCAGACGCCATATGGGACCGCTGAGTAAGTGGACGCCTGCGTCGGGATGGTCCACCGCCTGGAAGTATCCGCGGTCCTGCAGGTGCGGATCGTCGTATGCGTCGCCCCCACAATCCAGGACAGGACCGGCGGCGATGCCATGTTCCTGGAGCAGGTTGGAGACCTGATACCTGTCCATCTGCCGCGTCCAGCGATTAATGATCAGGTCAAGCTCGTCCTGGTTGCGGAGGCGGGCGGGCAGCGTCTCAAACTTGGGGTTGTGCGTGAGCTGCGGCATCTGCATCGCCTGGCACATCCCACGCCACTCCTCATCTGTCCGAACTGAGACCGTAACCCACTGGTCGTCACCGGCGCATTGGTACGCGCCGTGAGGAGCCATCCCGGGGTGTCGATTGCCTCTTCGACTTCGAGACGTCCCAACTATGGAGTGTTCCAGGAAGACCTCGCCGAGGTGGGGCATGAACGCCTCGGCCTGCGACAAGTCTATGAACTGTCCCTCTCCGGTACGCGCGCGGTTGTGGATGGCGAGACAGATCGAGAACACAGCAGTCGCACCCGCGACCGCGTCAGGATGGTGAACCAGCGAGTTCCGCGAGACGTCCATGTCAGGATATCCACGCAGTGCGGTGTGGCCCGTGATCGCATCGATCACCATGCCCATACTGCGGAACGTCCTGTAGGGACCGGTGTTGCCGTAGCCGGGGGTGAACAGCGCGATAACGTCGGGCTTGACCTTTCGAAGTTCTTCATAGCCCAGTCCGAACTTGTCCATCACTCCGAAGGCGTAGTTGGTGAACACCACGTCGCTGACGTTCACGAGTTCCTTGAACGTGTCTGCGCCGTCGGGGGTGGTCAGGTCGAGGGTAATACCCAGTTTGTTTCGACTGAGGACGTTGAAGTTGGCGTTCCTGTTCCAGGGCCTCTCTCCGGGCTCGCCGTCAGGGTAGCCCGAGGCGTCCGGACTGGGCCTGATCGACCCGCGCGCGATTCGCTGGATCGCCTCGACCTTGATTACCTCTGCGCCCATGTCGGCCAGGAGGGAGCCGCAAAATGGCCCGGCCCAGATCTCGGCGAGTTCGAGCGCGCGAATTCCAGACAGCGGTCCGGGTGGGGGCGTCGATAAGTTAGTCACAGCTTGTGACTCCCCTAGCGACAAGCGTCGCCAGTTCCTCGTCCGACACATCGAGCAGTCCGGTCAACACTTCCCTGCTGTGCTGACCAGGACTGGGCGCTGGAGACGGCGGCGAAATGTGAGCGTCCGACAGGCGGAACGGCAGTCCAGTGTGGCTGTGTGTGCCGTGCTCTGGATGTTCAATCTGCTGAAAGTAGTCCCTCGCCCTGAAGTGGTCGTTGTCCGCCGCTTCCAGGGCCTCCAGCACCGGGCCGCCCGGTAGGCCCGCCTTCTGGGCGGCGTCGAACACCTCCATCCTGGTGTGCCGGTCGAGCCAGTCCTGGAATATCCTCTCCAATTCCACGCGGTTGTCGCTCCGGTCCTGGGACGTGAGGAATCTCGGGTGTTCTCTCAACTCGGGCTGGCCAATCATCTGGGCGATGTTAGGCCACATTCTCGGGCCAAGGGGCAGGAAGCTGACGTAGCCGTCCTTGCACCTGAACGTTCCCACTGCGTACGGCTCGCGTCCGCCCGCCGCAGACGTTCGAGGCTCGACGCGCAGGTCCATCTCGCCGGAGTAGGCGAACGGGGCTCGGCGTCCGATCTGATGGGGATGGCCGGCCATGGCCTCCAGGATGGATATATCGATCCAGTCGCCGATGCCGGTAAGTGCGACTCCGGCCAGTGCGCCCATGGTGGCAGCGGCAGCGACAGTGCCGGAGAAGTACTGGGCTATCTCGCCGCCGTACTTGAGCGGGTACCTGTTAGGCAGCCCCTCCCTGTGCATCGCGCCGGTCATCGCGAAGAGAGTAAGCTCGGTGTAGCTCCACTGGCTGTAGGGGCCGTCCTGTCCGAATGGAGTGACAGACGTCATCACCATGTCCGGCCTGGACTCCGCAAGGGTATCGTAGCCGATGCCGAGTCCCTTCACCGTGCCAGGCCTCATACTCTCGACAACTACGTCGCAGCGCAGGGCTAATTCCAGAAGCAGCTCCCGCCCACGTTCCAGTTCCAGGTCGAGAGTTACGCTCTTCCGATTGGTGTTCAGGTGAAGGTGGAGAGCTATTCGCTCGGCCTCGTTGATCTCCTGATATGGCTGGACGACGGGGGTGGGCAGGTCGACCTTAATGACCTCGGCGCCGTAGTCGGCCAGCATTTTGGCGCAGTACGGGCCAGCGATCCCGTTGGTCAGCTCCAGCACGCGTACGCTATCGAGGGCCACTTGTGGCAAGTTTGAACTCCGCTGCCGCAGACGCGGCACGGTCATTCTCTAACCGTTCATTCTGAGTGTCAATCACCCTCTCCCCCGGCCTTCGCCGGGGCAGGCTCTGAGGGAGCTACGATGGGCAGGTATTCGTACTTTTCACCCTCACCCCAACCCTCTCCCTTAGGGAGAGGGGGTCTGTCGGTTGGTAGTCATGCCTGGCTGTACGCTCTGATATACCCCTGTCTGCCCTGAGAGAAAGGGGGTCTGTTGATTGGGGTTCGAGCCTGACGATCAACTCGACCTAGCCCAGTCAGATCCCTGAGGGAGAGGGGGTCTGTTGATTGACGTTCATGGCTGACCGCACATTGCCAACCCTGTCGAGGCTACATGAAGTCGCTCATGAGTTCGATGTTGTGGGCTTCGGACTTCAGACCGCCTGCCTCCACCTGCTTGATGAGCGCTGTAATCCGGTCGCACGCAGGGGTCGAAATGCCTACTTCCCGTCCACGGCCGGCGACGTAGCCGTCCAGGTATTCAATCTCCGTCCTGCGTCCTTTCATCACGTCCTGCAACATAGACGGCCTACCCGCACCCAGCTCACGTGCGGTCTCGGCAAGCTGCGACTTGAGGTCTTCCAGAACGGTCGCGTCCTCGGCCGCCTCGACGTACTGCTGAGCCGGGACGTTGTTGATGGGGTCGACGTCTACGCCGAGCGCCATGCCGACGCGCACCACTTCGGCGCCGATCTTCACCGTCACGTCAACGACACCAGGCGTTTCGCGCGACGCCCCAGAGGTGAGGCCGGTCAGCGCACAGATGGGGTTGGCCATCGAGTTGACGGCCAGCTTCGACCATCTCTGCCCCCACAGGTTGGAGGTCACCTTGGTGGGGCCGACGACGCTGAGCATGTCGGCGATCGCGTGCGCCCTGCTGGACTGGATTCCGCTTGGCTCGCCGATGGTGAACGCCTGACGGTCGGCCACGCTGGTTCGGATGGGATTGGCAGGCTCGTACATGCCCGCGCCAAGGGTAATCACGCACCCAAGCACCTTGCTCCAACCAGCGATCGGGCCTATGCGCTCGTCGTTGATCCCATTCTGCGCCGACACGATGACGCCGTCGCCTGTCATGTGCGGAAGGATGAAGTGGGTTGCCCACCTGGTGTCGTACGACTTCATCGCGAGGAAGACGAGGTCGAACGGCTCGACGATGTTGCAGACCTCTCCGAGATGGACGGCGTTGGCCTCCACGGTGAAGTCGCCCTCCTGTGTGGACACGGTGATCCCCTTGTCCTGAATCGCATCGACGTTCGCGGCCCACTGGTCAATCAAGGTGACGTCGTGACCGGCCCTGGTCAGGTAGCCGCCGATGATGCCGCCAATGGCCCCGACTCCCAAGACTGCAACTCTTTCAAACATGGGTGGTTCCCTCCAAGGATGAAATTCGGCACGGGAGCGATTGTATCAGGTTGGGATTGTGGGTGTGATCTGAGGAGTGAGTGGAGAGGAGTGCTTTCACCCTCACCCCAGCCCTCTCCCCCGTATCGGAGTACGGGGCAGGCTCTGAGGGAGCTGACATGGGTAGTACTCGTACTTTTCACCCTCACCCCAACCCTCTCCCTGAGGGAGAGGGGATCTGTCGGTTGGCATTCACGGTTGGTTACCTACCCCTGTCAGCCCCCGTATCAAGTACGGGGCAGGCTCTGAGGGAGAGGGGGTCAGTTGATTGAGGTTCAAGTCTGAAAGTTTTATCTACCTACCCCTGTCAGTTGAGGGAGAGGGGTATGGAAATGAGCTAGACCCAAATCTTGGTGATTCTTCTGTTGATTAGTTGGGTGATGGCCCAGACTAGGGCGTCCATGCGGTCGGGGGAGGCGTCGGCTGGGCTTTTCGGGGTCCAGGTGCACATCTGGTCCTCGAGCTCGGGAAAGGTGTCGACATGGTGGACTTTGCCCTGCTCGTAGAGGGCCGCTATCGGTTCAGCCCGGGCGTACTTGCCACGACTGGCGTTCACTGCGAGGAATCTGAAGGTCTGTCCGCCTGACGCGGTGCGAAGCACCTCTTTGACCAGGTCGCCGCCGTTGTTGGTCTCTCCAATGATCCGGTCGGCGCTGTACTTCTCATAGAGGGCTATGGCACGCTCGGCCCAGGTGTTGGGGGTCATGCGGCCTGAGCCGTCGGCGAGGACGTAGCAGCGCTTGTCGGAGTCCACGCCGGCGACCACTATGCCGGTCTCGTCGCTTCGGGGGTTGGATGAGACCGCAGGGTCTATGGCAACCACGACTTCC
>DAOUHG010000134.1:0-14345 GCA_034428835.1 Dehalococcoidia bacterium | reverse complement strand
CGGTCGACCTTGCCGATCAGGTCGTCGTGTTCACAGGGAGGGCGGTCTTTGTCGGTACACATGGCCGAAGTATAAGAACATGACCTGCCGACTGCAATCTCACCAACCACTACCGCTAATCAATTACGGATAGGCGAATGCGGGCGAGACGCCCGCGCTCCGGAACATGGTCGAGGCAGCCACACGTACAAAATTGACACAGGCTCGCCTTGTACCTGTCACTTGCTACGATCAGAGCTACGGACTAATATGAACCGCAGAATCATGCCAAGTGCCAAAAACGAATTCACCAGCGTATCAAGACTACGGGCCGAGGCGTTCGGAGAGCCGGGCAAGCGCACCTTCCGCATCCAGGTGGACAGCTCCAGCAGCGCCGCCTCGATCTGGATCGAAAAGGAGCAGCTCTTTCAGCTTGCCCTAGCGATCCAGCAGATGATGGCGACTCTGACCGAGGAGAGGACACCAACGGGAGACCCACCTACCGATCGTGAGGCACCGGGCCTCACCAGCTTGGATTTCAAGGTAATGAAACTGGTGCTGGGTCACGATGCAGGCAGAGGGCTTTTCATAATAGACGCACACGATGCTGAGGACGAGGAGCGGGCTACAGTCCGCGTCTGGGCAGACAAACAGCAGATCAGCGGATTCTCCGAACAGGCGCTGAGGGTGTGTGCCGCCGGCAGGCCGCTATGCCCACTGTGCGGCAGGGCGATCGACCCCGATGGCCACAGGTGCGCCCGGGTTAATGGTCACGCCAAGTTGACACCCGAAGACCTGGCAGACCCGGAATGATCCGTTCTAACCCCTAACCGCTGAAATTCCCATTATGGCCCGCCGTAATCGACAGTCTTATCGTGTCGTCTTACCCGTTCCCGAGGATGCAACTCCAGTCGTCGTGGACGAGAATGACGCGCGGCAACTTCTGGAGAGCGGTGAGATCACCGGTGGCCACAGGATGCCCTGGGGTTCCAACTACACGTTCATGGTGTGGATAGACGCCGGGCCGGGCCAATATCTACGCGCCATCTACAAGCCTCGCGATGGCGAACGGCCGCTGTGGGACTTCCCGGCCGGAACACTGTACCAGCGAGAGCGCGCGGCTTTCCTGTTGAGCAGACTGCTTGGATGGCCGAAAATCCCGCTTACTCTGGTCAGGGACGGCCCATACGGCATAGGAATGATCCAGCACTACATCGAAAGCGACCCGGACGTTACCTACTTCGACATCGTTAAGGAGTCCGCCAGCCACGACGAGCTGCGCAAAATCATGGTGTTCGACCTGGTGACCAACAATGCGGACCGCAAGGGCGGCCACTGCCTGATCGGCACCGACGACCAGATCTGGAGCATCGACCACGGTCTGACGTTCCATCCCAGCTTCAAGCTCCGCACCGTGATGATGGAGTTCTGGGGTCGCGAAGTGCCGGCGAACCTCGTAGCCGACCTGGGCAGACTGCACCGTAAGCTGGACACCTGCTCGGACGACACGTCCGAGCTCAGGGAGAGTCTGCGGGGACCTGAACTGAAGGCGCTCATCAAGAGGCTAAGGTTCATTCTCAGAAACCCGGAGATCCCCAGACTCGACCCTAACTACAATATCCCCTATCCATTTGTGTAGGGGCGGGACAGTGGCTCGGACGTATCCCAGTTCCGTTTTCCGTCTCGATGCGCAGTGTGGTGGCGCTCGTGCCGGTGTGCTTCGCACCGCACGCGGAGGCGTACCCACGCCTCTATTCATGCCTGTCGCGACACAGGGTTCGGTGAAGGCCGTCGATCCCGCAGATCTCAGGGACGTGGGCGCCAAGGTCGTCCTCGGCAATACCTATCACCTCAGTCTCAGGCCCGGGACAGAGCTGCTGGAGAGTATGGGCGGACTGCACGCCTTCATGCGCTGGGACGGACCGATCCTCACCGACAGCGGCGGATTCCAAGGCTTCAGTCTCGAACACCTGCGCAAGATCGACAATGAAGGCATCCTGTTCAAGTCTCACATCGACGGGTCGCAGCATAAGTTTACACCTGAGTCCACGGTTCTTGCCCAGGAGAAGATCGGCGCGGACATCATCATGCCTCTCGACATGTGTGTCGCCGCGGATGCCAGCCGGGAAGCGGTCGAGCAGGCCCTGGAACGAACCTCCCGGTGGGAGACCCGCTGCCGACAGGCTCACTCTCGTGAAGACCAGCTCCTGTTCGGGATAGTTCAGGGCGGGATGTTCGAGGACCTGAGAGAGCGTTCAGTCGAGGAGATAGTCTCGCTGGACTTTCCCGGCTACGCGATCGGCGGACTCAGCGTGGGAGAGTCCAAGTCCGAGATGTACGGGATGACCGAGCTGACTGCCGCACTGCTTCCCGTCGAATCTCCCAGATACCTGATGGGCGTCGGCTCACCCGAGGACCTCGTCGAGAGCGTTGCACGTGGCATAGACATGTTCGACTGCGTGCTGCCCACCAGGATTGCGCGCAACGGCGCCCTGTTCTCCAAGGACGGGCGGATCAACATATACGCCGCGCCGCATCGCGCCCGGGACGAGTCGCTGGAGCCTGGATGCGACTGCTACACCTGCCGGACATTCTCAGCCGCCTACCTGCACCACCTGTTCAAGGCCAAGGAGCTGCTCGGATACAGGCTGGCGACTATGCATAACCTTCGCTTCATCCTCAGAATGATGGAGGAAATGCGCGAGGCGATAGTCGATGGAACGTTCGAGGAGTACCGGCAGGACTTCCATACCAGGTTCACGCCTCCCGATCAGAAAGTGCGCAGGGAGCAGCGCCTGAAGTGGCTGAGCGCCCAGGGCAGGCCCGGAACCTGAATCGACGCACCAGGAGAAAAACATGTGCGGGCGCTTTGTTCTAGTAGACTGGTACGGGGTCGAGCAGAGGTTTCACCTGCCCGAGGCTGACCTACGGAACATATCGGGGCACTATTCAGAGTCTGGCGACGCTCCCGCTCCCCGGTACAACATCGCGCCGACTCAGGATGTTCTGGTTGTCAGGAACGACGGCAGCCAGAACCGCGCTGAGATGATGCGCTGGGGGCTGGTGCCATCCTGGGCGAAGGACCCGAAGATCGGCAGCCGGATGATAAATGCCCGCTCAGAGACACTTGCCGAGAAGCCCAGCTTCAGAACTGCGTACAGGCGGCGCAGGTGCCTGATCGTAGCGGATAGCTTCTACGAGTGGAAGCGGAACGGCAAAACCCGCACTCCCATGCGAATCATGCTGGACTCAGGAGAGCTGTTCGCCTTCGCCGGTCTGTGGGAGGCGTGGAAGCGTCCTGACGATAGCTGGATGATGTCGTGCGCGATTGTCACGACCTCGGCAAACGAGCTGGTTGCCGACATTCACGACAGGATGCCAGTCATCCTGGATCCGGATGTCGAGTCGGTCTGGCTGGGCTCAGACTTAGACGACACGGCTGCACTGTCGGAGTTGCTCGTACCTTATCCTTCTGAGCGGATGACTGCCTACGAGGTCTCCAGAATCGTCAACTCCGCCGCCAACGATGTACCTGAGTGCATCGCGCCGATCGGCAGGCTGCTGTAGGACCCGCTATCAGAAGGCACCCCTAGTAGAAGGTGCAGCCTATGCCCCGGTAGCCTATGGTGACTTTGCCGTCCTCGACGAGCACCGGCGTGATCTTGTCGCCGCCGGTTAGCTCCTCGACCTCGGGCCACCGCTCAGGATAGTCGCCCAGATCGACCTCTTCGTAGGTCTTCCCCTGTTCGTCCAGCTCCATCTTGACTGAGACGCAGATCGTGCATTCGGGATGTGTGTAGATTACCGCGGTACCTGCCACAACTCACCTCTACCCGTAACAGCCGATGCCGTTGAAACCGATGGTGACCTCTTCGCCGTCGATCATAACCGGGCTGATCCGCTGTCCGTCGGTGTGGGGCAGAACTTCGGGCCATCGCTCCGGGTGAAGCGACAGGTTCACCTCGTCATACTCGATGCCGTCACGGTCGAGCTGCTCCTTGAGCATGTCGGTATACCCGCATCCCAGAGTGGAATACACTGTGACTGTCTTGTTCACTGTGCTCATTACGTCTCCTGATTTTTGTATGCGTCATGAGAGCCTGCCGATGAACCAGACCATCCGGCTGACACTCGGGCTCTCACTCATCGCACCCTCTAAGAGGGACGTTCCCGTCGCTCGATCTCACGCTCCTCTGCCTTGTGGCGGAGCACCCTGCCCTTGTCCGGGTGCGGGTCTTTCACATCGCCGTACATCGCCCTGCCCTCATGGTCTTCCGGCAGGTACTCTGTGATCGGGAGGCCCTCTTCGTCAACGAAGAGCAGGCAGTGGCAATACTTGTAGATCTGCATGTCGTCACACGCGCAGATCCAGGTGCGATGCTTGACCTCTTCGTTCTTGTCTGGATAGAACCTGCACGGGCAGAGCGGGCGTCCGGTCTCGTCTATATTCTGGGCGAGGCCCAGAATCACGGCCTCGGTGACGCCCTCTCCGGGATGGATGTAGGTTCCGGACTTCTGCGTAAACTTCTCTACGAAGACCCGCATCCTCTGCATAGCTTTTTCGCTTGGTTGTTCTGCCACGATCTCCTCCTCGAACATTGACCGGATCGGGGGCTGGCAGCATGACCAACCTGTTCCCTCACGTCTGTAAGATAATTATAGCCCAACCGAGTGTCAACATCAGGTCGCAGCCCGGCGCCACTCAGTGAGATAGCCCCGGCTACTGACGAGAGGGCGCGGTAATTGTCATCGTCAAGCGCTGCTGACAACGTAGGCTCCCTCCAACATACGGAGGGCCTCATCTAGGTTTGCCTCAGTCTGCCCGAATGTCACTGACGCGATAGCAGCGTGCTCGGTGGCTCCCCCCTTCGACAGAAAGGAGCCTCTTACCGGAGAAACGTCCGTGTAGTCGCGTCCAACGGACAACTTGACATAGTCTCGGGCCGGGGGCGCGATGACGCCCCTTGTCGGGTCCGCGCCGATCCAGCCGTAGCCGGGATGCAGGAACTCCACCCACGAGTGTGTCTCGCCGATCTGGCCGGTGAGCAGCCCGCTGACGTAACGGCACGGGATGTCCAGAGCCCGCAGCATTCCAAGAGCCAGGTGAGTCTTGTCCTGGCAGACGCCTTCCATGACATTGACAACCTTGTCGGCCGTCGTGGCAACATCCGTAGTACCCCGCTTGTACTCGATCTCGGTGTACACCCAGTCGATCACCTCGCGGATCGTTTGCATCATCCAGTCCGAGCCAGACGTTACTCTGAAGGAGAGCGCGGAGACCGTGTCCGGGTCCACCAGCGGCGAGCGTAGCAAGTATTCCGTGGCGCCAGGCTGGTTCTTGACGTCATCTATGTGCATGTCTTCTACGACCCGATACTGCGCCGTCAGACTCACCTGACCTGAGGCCGCTATCACGAGCGACTTGTGGTGCCCGACGATCCGGTCCCGGCGGACGCGGTTACCGAACCGGTCGCTGTACTCGACACCGATGCCTTCGGGAATTGTCCACAGTTCGGACAGTAAGGGAGTCTGGCCCTCGCCATCCCGTGGAAACAGCCTTATCTGGTTGTCGTTGTGGAGAACAGTGTCAGAGTAGCTGTATCGGGCCGCGTATATGTATGAAGCAGTGAGTGACTGAGGAGCTATCTCACCACCCAGGTCGGTTTGCATATGCCACCCGAAGAGTTGTTGGTGATCCGTCCTCCAGGACGGGCCACTCGAGTCAGGCCACCGGGAAACACGGTTACGTTACCATTCCCGTCCTGGATCGCGAACACGCGAAGGTCTATGTGCCGGGGTTCCAGCATGCGATTCGCGTCATTGAATACCATGTGCTTGGAAAAGTCCAGAGTCTCCTGCGCGATGAACACATCCGGTTCCTCGAGAATGCTCTGGGCAACGCGCGCCCTATGGGTTGGACCGAGGTCCGGCATCACGAACACGCTGGTCCCACAGTAACCCTGTCTCGCCTTGACGACCATATCGTCCAGATTCTCTGTGACGAAACGCCGCGATTCAGGGTCCTGCAGGTTGTAGCTCGGAGCTTGACGGAGTATTGGCGTCTCTCCCAGGTACTTCTCGATCATCTCAGGCACCCACATGAAGACCAGCTTGTCGTCCGCGGCGCCGGTGCCAATACCGTTGACCAACACGACCTTGCCGTCCAGGTACGCCTCGCGCATGCCGGGCACAAATATGTCGAGGTCCTCGACGCGCCGGTATATGTTGATTCTAGCAATCGGTAGGCGAGGAGTTCCAATTTCCATTTAATGATAGTATGTCGCAACATTGTGACATACCTGTACTTGTGAATATCTCAGCAGAACTTGACATACGGCCGGACTTGAATTATAGTCACCGACAGCAACACTTATTGACCTTATGTATCAATAAGTTTCAGTGGAGTGAGGCAAATCAGATTCTCTGATGAGACTTATTCTCTATAAGAAAGTTTGCGTTTGACACGCTAACGTGAGCTATTAACCAAGAAATCGTCACCATGAATTACTCTTCTGTTAAATTGATACTCATTATCATATCCGCAATCGCATTTGGACTATCCGTCGCGTGTGGCGACAACTCATCAGATAATTCAATCCCGCCGGAGTCTGCTGCTGGTCCATCTCCTCCAACAGTGGCTCCACCACAGCAGCAGGCTCCGGCTCCTTCCACAGGCGCAGCGGTCGAAAGAATCTCGGAATCGGAACCGATAGAGATCGTGACCACAATTAACATAGTCGCGGACTGGGTAAAGCGGGTCGGCGGGGAGCGTGTCGATGTATTCCCACTTCTGCCGCCAAACGCAGACCCACACACATTCCAGCCCGGCGCTCGGGACACAGCGAGGGTGGCGGACGCCGATCTGGTGTTAACAGTAGGGCTCGGCTTGGAGTCCGGCTGGCTCAATGAGTTGATCGAGAACGCCGCCAGGGACCCCGAGAGCATCATCGAGCTGGGAGACGCCGTGGACCCAATCACGTTCATGGAAATGGAAGGGCACCATGAAGAGGAGGAGGAAGGTGGTGATCACGACGAAGGCGATGAAGATGAAGAGGAGGAAGGCGAGCATGACGAGGATGAGCACGACCACGGCCCACTCGATCCCCACTTCTGGTTCGATCCGAATCGAGTAAAGCGCGCGGTGAACGACATCGCGGCCCGACTGTCGGTGATGGACCCGGACAGCGGCGACTTCTACCGCGCCAACGCCGAAGCGTACAATAGCGAGTTGGACGAACTCCACATCTGGATCCAGGAGCAGGTCGCCACGATCCCGGCTGACAGGCGGCTGCTGGTCACCAGCCATGACAGCTTCCAGTATTTCGCCACTACGTACGAGTTCGAGGTGGTTGCAGCGGTCTTCTCTGGCGGTACCACCGAACGCGAACCGTCCGCCCAGGAGATAGCAAAGCTAATAGACGAGATCGACGAGGCTGGAGCTCCGGCCGTGTTCACCGAGACCAGCGTATCGGACACACTGGCAGCACGAATTGCAGACGAAGTAGGCGCGTCGATCATCAATGGTCTATATACGGGATCCCTCAGCGATTCCAGCGGTGACGCGGGTACCTACATTGACCTGATGCGGTACAACGTCGCGACGATAGTCGAGGCTCTCAAGTAGCCGGGACGCATTAGCCAGAACCCGATACTGGCTCCCCTACTACTACTCAGACACGCAGGTTAAGCGGGGTTTTCACCCTCACAGAGGCCCTCTCCAATCAAGAGTTGACAAGGGCATGAATTCGTACTTTTCACCCTCACCCCAACCCTCTCCCAGAGGGAGAGGGGGCCTGTTGATTGAGGTTCAAGTCTGAAAGTTACATCTACCTACCCCTCTCAGCCCTTGATCGGAGAGGGCTGTTGTACTGTTGACCGGCCCGTTTTTCCTACAGCCGAAGAAGCCTGGCGATTATGGATCAGGCAGGTCTGGAGCGGGAGAGGGGATTCGAACCCCCGACCCCTTCCTTGGCAAGGAAGTGCTCTACCACTGAGCTACTCCCGCTCTGACGTGTGATGAGGGGTCAGTACATGGTGCCGAGGGTCAGAATCGAACTGACGACACCAGCATTTTCAGTGCTGTGCTCTACCAACTGAGCTACCTCGGCGAGTAAGCGTCGTTAATGGTAGGGATTGTTGGTTTGGGGTGTCAAGGTCGGGGCAAGGAGTGCAGACTGCTCTGCACTCCTCTTCATCGCATCATTCAAGATATCATTTGATGTACAATATGATGTCATACACACCTACGCAAGAGAGGTCCGACGTGAGAACAACCGTGAACATAGACGACGAACTATTCGAGAACGCCAAGAGACTGACTGGAATCGAGGGCACGACCGCCCTGGTACGAGAGAGTCTCCGCGCCCTAGTCGAACGTGAGAGCGCTCGGAGGCTGGCCAGACTAAAGGGAACTCAGCCTCAGTTGAAAGACATACCGCGTCGGCGGAGTGAGCCGGCATGATCTTGGCCGATACTTCGGTATGGATCGATCACTTCAGATCTGAGGACCTGTATCTAGCGTCGTTGCTGGACCGAAACGAGATACTAATTCATCCAATGGTGATCGGAGAGTTGGCCTGTGGCAACGTGAGCAATCGCACAGAGGTCTTCAGCATGCTTAGGTTGTTGCCTCGTGTGCCTGTCGCATCCGACGGCGAAGTGCTCTTCTTCATAGAATATCACCAGTTGATGGGCAGAGGCATTGGTTACATCGACGCTCACCTGCTGGCGTCTGCGGCGATGTCATCTCCAACACAACTGTGGTCGAAAGACCGACGTCTTATGGAGTTGGCTGGTGAGCTAGGCGTCGCTTACGGTCAGGCGTAGCTTCTTCGTACTATCGTCGGCGGCACTGCTAGGCTAGTCGCACGATTGGCCTCTGGCCGCAGTCGGTCTAGGCACAGGGTTGATCGCCCTCCCCACTTCTACTCACTCCCAACTACTCCACGGGAGCGGGCAAGACTACCCTTCTGCGCCAGCTAATCGGCTCCGACCATAGACGTGACCGTTTCCCTTCTACATCAACGGCGAAGACGACAACTTCCGACATCGAGATAGTCACATCGGATGGTCCCTTTGAGGCTGCGATTACCTTCATGACCGAGCACGAGGTTCGTTGCGCTGTCGACGAGTGTCTAGAAGAGGCTTGCGCCACTGTGATTCGAGGGCGCGATGACACTGGGATCGCCGATGCCTTATTGGAACATCGGGAACAACGTTTTCGGCTCTCATATCCCCTTGGTGAATGGCAGCAGGAAAAGCCAGGACAGGGAACGGACGATGACCAGTACGAAATGGACTATGAGTACGAAGACGAAGAAGACGAGTCGGAAACTTTGGCGGATGACGAAACAGTCGACGACGCTGAGATTACCGGCAACAATGCGCGCCTGTTAGAGTACGTCGCCCGCATCAAGAACGTCACAGCAGCAGCGCGAGAACAGGTTGTAAAGGAACGCGGCGACTTTCAGGATATGGATAACGCCAACCGTCGGCAGGACTGGCTGGAAGACTTCACTAGCACTTTGTACGAAAGCCATGAATTTGCGGACATCTCTCTTGACATCATGGATGCCATCAGCGAACGATTCGACTTGATTACGGCAGGAGTTTTTGAGCGCAGCTCGACGGGTTGGCCTACTCTGTGGCACTACGAGGAAGATGATCGCGACACTTTCTTGAAGCAGGCACGGTGGTTCAGTAGCAATCACGCCCTTCAGTTTGGCCGGCTGTTAACACCACTAGTTGACGACATCCGAGTGCGCGGCTCGTTTCGACCAACCTCAAGTCAACTGTGGAACGACGACCTAACGCTCGTGTTGCTCGACGGTGAAGGGTTGGGCCACTCTGCAAAAGAGGCCACCCGCATATCAACTAAGGTAACTGAAAAATTCTCCGAGACGGATATGATTCTGCTGGTGGACGACGCGCAGTCGCCCATGCAGGCTGCCCCGCTGGAACTGCTGCGTTCAGTAGGTAGCAGTGGTCACGGCCACAAACTCGCCGTGGCATTCACGCATTTCGATCAAGTGAAAGGCGACAACCTCAGCCGGTATACCCAAAAACGGAAGCACGTTCGGGCTTCAATCGGTAATGCCATCGCCAGTCTGCGCGAATCGCTGGGAGCGCCGGTAACTGAGATACTGGAGCGTCAGCTGGAGAGCGACGACTTTTACTTGAGCAACTTAGACAGATCCACGGCGGAAATCCCACGTAGTGCTGTCATGCAAATGCAGAAGCTGCTGGAGCGCATGCAGAATTCCGGTGACACGTCTGAGCCAATCGACCTCGCACCGGTCTACAGCGCTGTCCGGCTGGAACTTGCGTTGCGCGACGCATCCGACGGGTTCATAAGCCCTTGGAGGGGACGGCTCGGCCTCAGCTACTACGAAGGCACTCGCAAGGAACACTGGGGACGAGTTAAGGCGTTGTGCAGGCGCATTGCCAACCTATGGGACAACGAATATAACGGATTGCGGCCAGTTGCTGACTTGGTTCGTCAGTTGCAGTCCAGTATCTCTTTATGGCTGGACAACCCTGCGGGATGGACCAGACAACCAGCAGATGAAGACGAAAGGCAGGCTGTCATTAACTCGATACGACAGGACGTGTACGTCAACATTCACAGGCTAGCTGGACAACGTCTAATCACTGCCCGTCGTGTGGATTGGAGAACCGCTTTTGGATTCAGTGGCCCAGGGTCGAGTTTCGACAGATCAATAGTGATGGATCAGATATACAGGTCGGCTGCTCCGGCTATCACCTCTGTGATGGATGTGTCGGCTCAAAGCTTCTTGAACGAGGTCACACAGATTGTCCGAGATGCTGTTGAGGACGCAGGCGGTTCGGTAGAAGGAGTCTCGGAGCGCGATTCTGCCCACTTGGCCGACAATCAAGACAATGTGAAAAAGACGGTGTTTGACACTAGCTGACAATCAAGTAAATGGAGGAACTCATGTACAAGTAGTAGAGAAGAGTGCATTCGCATGGAAGCCGCCTCTCAAGCCATCAACAAGACGATAAGGCTGATGCGGAGGCGCTTAAACATCAATTTCCCGTCCGATGGCACGCCAACCGAAAATCGCGATCTTATGATAGAAATCATAAGGCGTCGTCTCTTCCCTTAACCAAAGTCACATAACCGGGACGGTGTTGACCGAGTAGGGCAGCTTGGTGCTGCCCATGAGGTACTCGTCGATGCCGCGAGCGGCCTCGCGGCCCTCTGCGAGCGCCCATACCACAAGAGACTGACCTCGCGACATGTCTCCGGCAGCAAAGACACCGGGTACGGAGGTCATCTTGTTGGAGCCGGTCACGACGTTGCCGCGACTGTCCAGGTCGACACCGAGCTCGGAGAGCATACCGGTCTTTTCAGGATGCACGAAACCGAGCGCGAGCAGTACGAGGTCCACGTCGAGCTCGAACTCTGAGCCTTCAACCTCGATCATCGCCGGGCGTCCGGTGTGGTCGGGCTGGCCCCATTCCAGACGGATGGCATGCATCTTCTGGACGGTGCCGCTGGAGCCTGAGAAGCCTTTGGTGAGGATGTTGTAGTCTCGGACCGCGCCCTCCTCGTGGGAGGATGACATTCTAAGGACTACAGGCCACTGAGGCCAGGGGTTGTCGTCGCGGCGGATAAGCGGCGGCTCTGGCAGAAGCTCGAACTGGTACACGACCTCTGCACCCTGCCGGTGGGCAGTGCCCACGCAGTCGGAGCCTGTGTCGCCGCCGCCGAGTACCAGGACACGCTTGCCCTCGGCGACTATCCGATCGGACGGGCTGAACGTCTGGCCCTCGTTGATCCGGTTCTGCTGAATCAGGTACTCCATGGCCAGATGGACGCCATCCAATTCGCGGCCGGGAATCGGCAGGTCGCGGGCAACTGTGGAGCCCCCCGTAAGGCAGATGGCGTCGAATTCGGAGCGAATGTCGGCGACAGGCACGTCCTGTCCTACGTACACACCCGTCTTGAACGTCACTCCCTCGGCTGTCATCTGGTCAACTCTGCGTTGAACGACTGTCTTCTCCAGCTTGAATTCCGGTATGCCCAGTCGCAGAAGGCCACCGATGTACTCATTGCGCTCGAACACGGTTACCATATGGCCAACCCGGTTGAGCTGCATCGCAGCAGCCATACCAGCCGGCCCGGAACCGATGACCGCAACGCTCTTTCCGGTACGGACGGTGGGAGGCTCAGGGACTATCCACCCCTCATTCCATCCCCTATCCGAGATCGCCTTTTCGATATATTCGATGGTGACCGGGTCGTCGTTTATGTTGAGAACGCACGATCCCTCGCACGGAGCAGGGCAGATGCGTCCAGTGAAGTCCGGGAAGTTGTTGGTAGAGTGAAGCTCATTCAGAGCCTCTCGCCACTTGCCACGGTACACCAAATCGTTGAAGTCAGGGATGATGTTGCCAAGGGGACAGCCGCCCATGCAGAACGGCACCGAGCAGTTCATGCATCGACCGCCCTGCTCGCGGGCTTCCCTTTCCGACCATTCACTGTAGAACTCCAGCCAGTGCCGAGTTCGCTCTGAAGGGTCCTGTGTGTGGGGCGTGCTTCGCGCCCACTCCATGAATCCTGTGGGTTTTCCCATTCTCCGCTGTTTTCCTACGCCTGCGGACATCGCAGGTTGACTGTTGTTTTCCTCTAGTCGCCCGCTGGCACCGCAGTTGCCTGCTCTTTCGCAGCACGCTCAGCGAGCACTCTCTTATAGGCGATGGGCATTACCTTGACGAATCTCGGCAGCATATCGTCCCAATTATCCAGAATCCTCCGGGCGTTGGCGCTGCCGGTGAAGGCCAGGTGATCTTCGATCAGTCTTCTGATGGCCGCTATGTCTGCCTGCTCCTCCAAGTCTTCCAGAAAGACCATTTCGGTGTTGCAGAGGTCTCTGAATTTGCCGTATTCGTCCAGGACATACGCTTCGCCTCCGCTCATTCCCGCAGCGAAGTTTCGGCCCGTGGGTCCCAAGACTACGACGCGACCGCGGGTCATGTACTCGCAGCCATGGTCACCGACCCCTTCCACCACCGCCTCCGCACCGGAGTTGCGGACCGCGAACCGTTCGCCCGCCATGCCTCGAATGAACGACTGACCGCCAGTCGCGCCGTACAGTGCGACATTGCCGATCAGGATACTGTCCTCGGGGACGAACCGCGACGCGGCTGGCGGCCGAATCGTCACTCTTCCCCCGGAGAGTCCTTTGCAGAAGTAGTCGTTTGAGTCACCCTCGACGTGGAAAGTGACTCCTTTCGCCAAGAATGCGGCAAAACTCTGCCCTGCCGATCCCTCGAACCGGACAGTGATCGTATCCTCGGGCAACGCGTCTTCGCCGTATCTGACCGCAATCTCGTAGCTGAGGGTTGTGCCCACAGTCCTGTTGGCATTCGAGATCGGCATCTCAAGCTCGATGGGGGCACCAGAATCGATCGAGTCACGGCACAGTTCGACAAGCCTATTGTCGAGCGCTTTGTCGAGTCCGTGGTCCTGAGTCTCGCAGCAGTAGGTTGCGATGTTGTCGGGTACGTCCGGCATTTTCAGAAGACGTGAGAAGTCGAGACCCTTCGCCTTCCAGTGCTCGATGGCTTGCCGGCTGTCAAGGCGGTCCATTCGTCCGACCATATCGTTGATCGTGCGGAACCCCATCTCGGCCATAATCTGTCTGAGCTCCTCGGCAAGGAAGAAGAAGTAGCTGATGACGTGTTCCGGCTGGCCCGCGAACCTCTTCCGAAGCTCTGGGTCCTGTGTGGCGATCCCCACTGAGCAGGTGTTCAGGTGACACTTGCGGAGCATGATGCAGCCCATTGCGATCAGCGGCGCGGTGGCCATACCGAACTCTTCCGCACCGAGCAGACACGCGATAGCCACGTCACGGCCGGTCTTGATCTGCCCATCTGTCTGGACGACTATCCGACCGCGCAGGTCATTTTCGACCAGTACCTGCTGGGTTTCGGCAACGCCGAGTTCCCAGGGCAGTCCAGCGTACTTGATCGACGCCTCCGGGGAAGCTCCGGTCCCGCCACTGTCGCCGCTGATCAGGACGACGTCGCCATGCCCCTTAGAGACACCGGCGGCGATTGTACCGACTCCGGCTTCCGCGACCAGCTTGACGTTTATCCTGGAGTTGGGATTCGAGTTCTTCAGGTCGTGGATGAGCTGTCCCAGATCCTCGATCGAATAGATGTCATGGTGCGGAGGAGGCGAGATGAGCTCTACGCCAGGCGTCGAATTGCGCACCCAGCCTATGTACTCGTCCACCTTGTGGCCGGGGAGCTGTCCGCCCTCTCCGGGCTTGGCGCCCTGCGCCATCTTGATCTGGAGGTCTTTGGCGTTTGCCAGGTAGTTTATGGTGACACCGAAG
>DAOUHG010000133.1:0-11938 GCA_034428835.1 Dehalococcoidia bacterium | reverse complement strand
CTTGTTGACTAGGGCTGATCTCGGGGGAGCGTAGCCGGTGCCGACTACGGAAAGCGTTGAAAACCTGAGTGGATGCGCTCATTGATGACTCATCGGTTGCCGCCGCACTGAGTTTACTACCAGCAATCTACCACTGCACCATTAGATAGTGCGCAAGAAGAATATCATAAAACCCGTGAAACCCCGGCCTGCTGCACAACCCTATGCTTCTTAGTAGCTTTGATCACTCGTTTCAAGAGTCCGGGGTACTCTTTCTCCATCAATGTCTTTAGGCTGCCCACTGTATCCACGTCAGATGCATTTTCTAGTTTCATCACGGCCAATGCAATCACTTCAGAGTCCGTAAGATCATCCGTGTCAAGGGCTACACCTAGGCTCAGCATTACACGCTTCACATGCTTGCAGGGGCGCTTGTTGTAGCTGCCAGCGGGGCAGTTACAAGTGAAGCTGGTGCAGTCATCGTTGTGGACAACCTCATAGACTACGCCAGAACTAGATGAACTTGGGATGTAAACTTTCTGCATAACTGTATCCCTTTTCAGAATCTCTCTGGATCAGTTGCTATACATTTTCGCACATAGGTTCGCAAGGTAAGTTCGAATCAGCGATGCGGATTTACTTTGCGATACAGTCCTCAGAATTTTTGTGACTTCAATAAGTGAATTCTCATTTACCACTTTGTATCTCGGCTACTGCGAAATAAGTATACCGCTAAGAGAAGAACAATCACTGGAGGCATATATGCCAGTCGCATAGAGCGTCGTTCTCACACCAAATGCGTTGGCTCCTGAAAAGGCTCTCCCATAGGTGACTGTTCCGTCGCCATTGTCACTGTGTGTGCTCGCCAATTCGTACTCGAATGCATCATACAATTATGGATGATTACACCGTATTCTCCCTCACCCGGGTCGATGGATTCCCGCTTTCGCGGGAATGACGGACAAGGGTCTACGCATGAGAATGTGTCATGGTAGGTTTGTGGCGTAGTCAAAGCGAATTGGTATCAGGAAAATTTAGTACGGTGCGACCCTCACGCCAAACGTCTTCGTCAAACTGGTCAATACAGTTATTTGCATCATCCAACGCGGACACAATCAAGCCGATCACAGCACCAACGGCGGTCACACCCAAGACCACCGCACAACCAACAGTGCCGCAGGTTGTAGCTTTCTTTTTGTTCTCCCTCTCCTCAGCTTGTGCCTCCAAGTATTCTCTCTGCAGTTCTTCGGTAGTTTTCATTAAAAGCTCCAGAGTTCGTGTGGACCAGTGCAGGCATCCAAACCAGTTGGCTGACCCTAGCTGAACTGGCGCAGGAAGCGGAGGTCGTTGGCGTAGAAGAGCCGGATATCGTCGATGCCGTGCTTGAGCATGGAGATGCGCTCCGGGCCCATGCCGAAGGCGAAGCCGGTGTAGATGTGAGGATCGTAGCCGACTCCTTCGAGCACCTTGGGGTGGACCATGCCCGCGCCCATGATCTCGATCCAGCCGGTGTTGCTGCACACCCGGCAGCCCTGTCCGTCGCACAGGAAGCAGTCTATGGACATGTCCACGCCCGGCTCGACGAACGGGAAGTAGTCGCAGCGGAAGCGCACCTTGCGGTCGACGCCGAAGATGCGGCGTGCGAACTCGAACAGCGTGCCCTTGAGATCTGTCATGGTTATGCCGCGATCGACCGCGAGGCCCTCGATCTGGTAGAAGTGCCACTCGTGCCTCGGGTCGGTTGCCTCGTACCGGTAGCACTTTCCGGGGATGACGACGCGCACCGGCGGACGGGTGCTCTCCATTATCCGCGCCTGCATGGGCGAGGTGTGAGTGCGGAGCAGCATCGGGCGCTCGCCTTCGTCGTCTTCATAGTCGATCCAGAGCGTGTCCCACATGTCGCGGGCGGGATGGTCCCTAGGGATGTTGAGCATCTCGAAGTTGTAGTGGTCCCACTCGATTTCCGGGCCTTCGACGACGCTGAATCCCATTGAGCTGAACGCGGCGCATATCTCGCGCACGATCCTGGTGGTGGGATGGATGCCGCCTCTTGGCACCGGCCAGCCGGGCAGGGTGACGTCGATGGGTTCCTCGGACTGCTCGGACGTGGCCCGCTTGAGCGCGTCCTCGGTTGAGGCCATCGCATCCTGGAGGATCTGGCGCAGCGCGTTCGCGGCGGCGCCTGCGGCGGGACGGTCCTCTCGGTGCAGCGATCCCACGCTCCGGAGAAGCTGGGTCAGCTCACCGCGTCGGCCCAGAAATGAGACACGCCATTCGTCGAGAGCTTCGAGGCTGGAGACCGACTCCAGCTCCGAGAGCGCTTTCGATTGCAGCGATTCGATCTGACTGGCGATGCCGGACTCGTTCATGAGGTCTCCATATGGGCAATGTCTGATGCCATCTCCAGAAGTTTCGTCACTCCCGCGAAAGCGGGAGTCCACCTTGCCGAACGGCGAGCCACCTTGTGGATTCCCGATTTCGCGGGAATGACGGGTTCAGTGCAGACTCTCGTACTTCATTACCGTCCGAGTACTTGCTGGATGCGTCCAGATTATAGGTTTGGGCCGAAATTGGGGTCAAGGATAGAGGTGTCGCGTTGCCCGGTCGCGACTCCGGTAGTACCATCAGAATAGCAGCGATGGATCAATAGCCATCCGGCGCCAACCTGTCAACAGAGCGCACAAGGAAGAAAAAATGTCCTGGAAGAAGAACGCTGGCAGCCCGTTCGAGACGTACAAGCACGACGCGGTCGCGACCAACGGTATGGTGTCCACCAATCACCCGCTGGGGTCGGCGGCTGGTCTTGAGATGCTCGCGATGGGCGGGAACGCGATGGACGCCGCTGTGGCGTCGGCGTTCGCGCTGAGTGTCGTCGAGCCGATGATGATCGGCATCTTCGGAGCGGGCTTCATCAACTTCTACAACGCCTCAGACGACGAGTTCGTGAACATAGACAACTACTCAGTCGCGCCTCATGCCGCTGCGCCGGAAATGTACGAGACGATTTCGGACACGTGGCCGGACTACATGGAGACAACCGATCGTGAAAACCTGGTCGGGTACAGGGCGGTCGGGGTGCCCGGAGCGTTGAAGGGCTGGTGCTACGCGGAGGAGCGGTACGGCAGGCTCGGGCTCGACACGGTCATCCAGCCCGCAATCCGGTACGCTAAGCGAGGCTTTCCGGCCAGCCAGTACCTCGTGGATATCATTCACCAGAGCCGCGAGGACCTGGCGATGTTCCCGGCCACCGCGGAGGTCTTTCTTGCCGGTGGGTCCCCGCCGTCTGTCGGAGACCTTATCGTCAGGTCGGACTATGCCCGCACGCTGGAGGAGGTCGCGCGACACGGTCCGGACGTGCTGTACACTGGCAGCATCGGACAGATGGTGGTCGACGATATGGCCGCGAACGGCGGCATCATGACTTCAGATGACCTACACGACTACCGGATACATCTGCGGGAGCCTGTCCGGGGCACGTACAGGGGGTACGAGATTGTCTCGATGGCCCCGACCAGCTCGGGCGGCACCGCAATCGTCGAGATGCTGAACATACTGGAGGGGTTCGACGTAACTGCTGCGGGGTTCGGCACTGCGGAGGGTGTGCACCTGCTGGCCGAGTCGATGAAGATCGCGTTCGCGGACCGGTTCGAATATCTGGGCGACCCCGGCTTCGTCGAGGTGCCGGTAGCGGCGCTGACGACCAAAGAGTACGCGGCTTCACGACGCGGTGAGATCGACACCGCCTCTGCGCGGTCGTACAGCTACGGCAACCCTTCGGCGTACGTGGGCGAAGGTGCGGACACGACCCACCTGACGGTCGCCGACGCCGACGGCAACGTCGTCTCGACCACGCAGACGATCCACGCGGCGTTCGGCTCCAAGGTGACGACTCCGGGCACGGGTATGCTGCTGAACAATACGATGAACATATTCGACCCTCATCCGGGCAACGCGAACTCGATCGCCCCCGGCAAGCGCATGGTGAGCAGCATGGCGCCAACTATAGTGATGAAGGACGGCAGGCCGTTCATGGCGCTCGGAACGCCGGGCGCGACACGAATATTCCCGTCAGTGCTACAGGCTATCGTTAACGTCATCGACCACGGCATGACCCTCCAGGAGGCTGTCGAAGCCCCGCGAGTGTGGACACAGGGGCAGGCGCTGGAGGTCGAGGGCGGGATCGCCCCCGCTGCCCGCGAGCGTCTGCAGGCGCTCGGCCATGAGGTCCATGAGGTCGCGAAGGTCGCCGGAGGGATGAACGGCGTGATGTTCGACCACGGACGCGGCGTCATTCACGGCGCCGCCTGCTGGCGCGCTGACGGCACTCCCGCTGGATTCAGCGGCGGCCCTGCCAAATCCTCATCCGGCGATGCGCTGTACAGGTTCTAGGCGCATTTTCGGCCGCGCTGTGGCGGATGTGAAGTGAACACGAGGCTCGTCCTTAACATAGTGCTGGGCGCGGCGATCCTGGCGTGTATCGCGGGTGCTGCCGTCCTGATTCTTGGGAACTCCCGGTCGCCTGATGGAGTTGTGGTCAACCTGCCGCCGTCCACTCCCGTCTTGACCGAGTCGCAGCCTGCATCCCAGGTCGTAGTGTATGTGTCGGGGGAGGTGCTGCGTCCTGGAGTGTACACGCTGAATTCCGAGCATCGCGTCGCGGAGGCGCTGGGCGCGGCTGGAGGGCCGACAGCAGACGCCGACCTGGACAGGATCAATCTCGCCATGAGGCTGAACGACGAAGACCAGATCCATGTCCCATCCATCGGAGGTGGCGGGTCGACCGGCGCCGGGTCGGTCCAGCCAGAGGGTTCTTCCCCCTCGACCGCTTCCGGTAAGCTGAACGTAAACACCGCCACGGTCGAGGAGCTGGAGTCGCTGCCCGGTATTGGAGCGTCCAGGGCCGCCGCCATCGTCGAGTATCGCAATACGCACGGGCCGTTTCAGCGTGTGGAGGATCTGGTGGAGGTCAGCGGCATCGGAGACGGGATTCTGGGTTCGATCAGAGACCTCATCGAAGTCCGCTGACCGGCGCCGTAGGCTGAGACAACCGTTTCCAGGAGGCTTGAATGCTGCCGGAACTAGAGAGTAACTCGGTGCTCTTAACGTTGCTCTACGCCCTCGGAGTAGTGGCTATCCTGTGCCTACTGGGGGGCGTCGTTTATCTCATACTGTCGGTGATAGATCGACACAGACGCGCGGCTGACGAGAATTCCCTGGCTGCCCGTATCGTGGTCACACTCAGGGGGCCTGTGGTCCTCTTCATGGCCATAGTCGGCCTGCTGTTGGCATACGAGGTACTCGCTGAGTCCGATCTCCGACCCTTTCAACTGCTGAGGGACTATCACGAGTGGGCGGTCCGGATCTGGCTGGTGATCGTCGTTCTGGAGGTCAGCTATCTCGTCTCGCACCTGCTACAGGCGCTGATGCTCTGGTACGTGGACAACATCGCCGACCGTACCGCCACCGACTTGGACGAGAAGCTGATACCCCAGGTGAGGCGGGTCACTCCGGTTTTCGTCTATGCGATCGGCGGGCTGATGGCGCTCGACTTCATGGGCATATCCATCACGCCTCTTGTCGCTGGTCTCGGCATCGGTGGGCTGGCGGTCGCGCTGGCCATCCAGCCAACCTTGAGCAGTTTCCTGTCAGGGACTTACCTCATCACCGAGGGGGAGCTGAACGAAGGCGACTTCATCGAGCTGGACAAAGGCCCGTCCGGGTTCGTGATCGACGTGGGGTGGCGCAGCACCAAGATCAGGGATCGGTTCAACAACCTGATCATGATTCCCAACTCGAAGATGATCGAAAGCGTCATGACCAACTACTACAGCCAGTCCAGGGTCATGACGGTGCTGGTCTCATGCGGGATCAGCTACGAGTCGGACCTCAGACACGTCGAGAGGGTCGCGCTGGAGGTCGCGCGCGACGTCAGGGACGACGTGGAGGAGGCCCAGGACGATTACGAGCCGCTGATCTACTTCACCGCGTTCGGGGAATCCAACATCGACTTCGTCCTGCTGCTTCAGGCAGGCGACCGCGCCGGCTCGTTCGTGGTCAGGCACGAGCTAATCAAGATGCTGCACGAGAGGTTCATCCAGGAAGGTATCGAGATCAACTACCCGGTCCGTAAGCTGGTGACGCCGTCTGCCGCCTCGGGTATGCCTATCGCCGAGCTGTCCTCCGAGGATGGGTAGGCGGCGCTAAATCGACGCCAGCCAGTTTCGAATGGTGTGGAAGAGTTGCAGCTCTCGGTCGACGTAGCCGTGGGTGGCGCCGTCTATTACCTCGACTGTCACGTGAGGGTAATCGGCTCGCCTGAGACTTCGCATCGCAGCTCCGCAGACCGGAAGACGCTGAGAGCCGTCGCCGCACTCCTCAGAGCCGAACACGAAAAGGGCGGGGCAGTTTAGCTCGGAGGCGCGCTCGGTGACACTGTAGCGGTTGTCGGGGTTGAAGCAGTCGATGTACGCTCGAGCCGTCCAGGACGACCCCCACGGAATCCCGGGACGGATGTAGGCGTCCGGCGCTCCCGACTCGACTTGCTCCACACACCATGAGTAGGCGTCGGTGAATTCGTCTGCGTGGAGGTCGATCAGTCCCTCGTGGTTGTACTCGCCCGGCGACACGGGTATGACACCGACGACTCCGGGATAGCGCTCCTTCGACTGCGCGTACGCGGCCCTGACCGCGCCGCCGCTGTGACCGCCGATGACCACGGAGCCGTGACCGCGCTCTCGCAGTAGTTCAAGCCAGGCGGCGTAGTCCAGCCGGGACTCGTCCACAGACTCGTGTGCGTATCCGGCCAGCGGCCCTCCCGGTGCCCCGTTGGAGACGATGTCGTGACCGCGCCGGTTGGCCGCCAGGAACGCGATGCCCTCTGCCGCCAGCCGAGATCCAAGCTCCAGGTAGAGCGTGCGGTAGAAGTGTCCGGTGTCGCCGTGGAAGAAGCACACGGCTTCGACGGACGACGATCGCTGCTGTACGGCCGGCGCGAAGTACGCGCCTCCCAGAAGCACGCCGTCCGAGGTGGTCACTTCGACAAAGTCCGCGAGCATATTTCTCTTCTTTCTCCGGAGCTAAGACTGCGCCCCATCTCTGGATTCCGGCCTCCGCCGGAATGACGGGTTGCCCCGGTTGGCAGCTCGCGCTACTCTCCGATTATCGGGTAGGGGGAGAGGTCGGTGATCCCCGCCTCGATCAGCACGTCCTCGTCGTAGAGGATCTTGCCGGTGTATGACTGCGGTTCCTTCTCGCAGATGATCACACCCGCGTCTCCCATGATTATGCCGTCCTCGCGCGCGCCAGTGTATGGGCGCTCTCCCCTGAACCAGCGTTGTCCCTCGGTCGCGATGCCGCCCCTGGGAGAGAGAGCGTTGACCGATATGTTGTGCTGGAACAACTCGCTGGCCAGGCCCTGCGTGAAGCGCTCCATGTGGGCCTTGCCGGAGCCGTACGCGGTGCCGTCGGGACGCGATGACTCGTAAGGCCCCTCGCCGGGCCCAATGGCGCCGACGGAGCTGATGTTGATGATGTGGCCGTAGTTCTGCTCTTTCATGTATGGGATGACGAACTTGCAGCCGAGGAACGGGCCCCTGATGTTGACACGGTAGAGCAGGTCCCAGTGGCGGACCTGAATGTCCTCGATGGTGCCGGGCACCAGAATGGCCGCGTTGTTGACGAGGATGTCGATCCGCCCATACTGCTCTTTGGTCTGCTCGAACAGGCCGGTGATGTCGTCCTCCTGGGTGACGTCGCAGCGCACGCCGATGGCCTCGCCGCCCTCGTCGCGGATGCGATTGACGGCGGTCTGTACGCTGCCCGGGATTCGGAAGTCGCCTTCGTTCTCGGTACGGGCCGAGACGACCACCTTGGCGCCCTCACGCGCGAACACGACAGACATGTCCCTGCCGATGCCCCGGCTCGCTCCTGTAATCACTGCCACTCTGCCATCTAGCTTTCCCAATGTCGTACTCCTGTCGATAACTGGGGATCGTGACTGTTGAGGGTTTTCGGAGTGTATTGTCGGAGTGGTCGGGTGTCAACGCGAGGAGTAGCGAGCAGGAGCTTGTCCCGACTCCCGTGTGCCGGATCGTGCGGCAACTGTCAGCCGAAGAGATAGAGACCTATTATCGCGATGACCTGGTCCCTAGTGAGAGTCCCACTGAAGAGGTAATCGCCGATTGCCGTAATGACCTCGGCTCTATTGATCGCGCCATCGTGGTCGTCGTCATAGGGGATACCCAGTGACAGCCGGACGGCGGCGGTGTTGCCGTTGTTCTCGGCATCCAGTGCTACATCGGCGGCAATGTCGACAGCTACATCGCCTATGGCATTCGGAGTCACATCGAAAGTGTAGACTGAGTCGCCGTCGTTGCCGGCGAAGTTACCCGCAACGCTGTTGGTCACGGCGATTTCACCGACTGTGAAGCCGAAGACAGGCTCGCTGAATGTGGCGGTCAGAGGGGTTGGCGAATTCATCCTTACGAGAACACTCGTGGAGGTGATGCTCAAGGTTACCGTAGGCAAACTGCAGAATGGCAGACCCAGCTGATCGAGGTCGTTGTCCGGTATATTCTGTAACGATGCTGGGATGCACCCGGTCAGCTGGTTCTGGGAGAGGTACAGCCGCTCCAGGTTGACGAGGCTGCCTAGTGAGGCTGGGATTGTGCCTGTCAGTCGGTTATCCGCGAGACTCAAGACTTCCAGATTGGATAAGTTACCCAATTGAGTTGGAACAGAGCCACTCAACAGGTTGTGGGAGAGTGACAGGTACTCTAGGTCGGATAGGTTGCCGAGTGAGGTTGGAATTGTTTCGCTCAACTGGTTCCTGTGTAGGGTGAGGCGCTCCAGGCTAGCAAGATTGCCGAGATCTGACGGAATACTACCGCTCAGTTGATTTGAACCGAGCTCCAGCAATTTCAGATTGGTCAAGTTCACGAGTTCTGTAGGTATCGGCCCTGTCAGCTGGTTACCCCAGAGAAACAGCCATTCCAAGTTGTTCAGGTCGCCCAGCCACGTTGGCACGGTCCCGGTTAGCTGATTCCCTCCAAGCGCCAATAGGGTCAGACCGGAGAGATTGCCGAGCTCTGCCGGTATCGGCCCGCTCAGCTCGTTCCGCCCCATCGCCAGTGATTCCAGACTGGCAAGGTTGCCAAGAGTTGCCGGAATCGTGCCGGTCAACCGGTTGCGCTCGTGCTCCTCGACATCCCGACAAACGTCTCCGACGCACACTTCCAGAGCAGTGCCGAGGTCCAACTTCTTCAGACCGGTCAGACTTTCCAGCTGCGCAGGTATCGTACCCCTAAGGCCTCTGTTCCGCAGCAGTAGTTGTGTAACACGCGCCGGCGTTCCTTCCTCCATGACTCCGTCCCAGTCTGCTATGGGAACACTCGCCGACCAGTTCAGAGAGGTTCCGGTCCCCACCAGTGTGTCTCGTGCGTCCAGAAGTGTTTCGCAGTCAGATACCAGGTCAGGGTTGTCGGGCGCATTGGTTACAGCGCCCTGGGCGGCGCACCGGCTCATTGGGGTCTGTGTCCCGCTGTGTCCATAGACCGTGATGCTCCACGAGTCCCAGGTTCCGTTCACAACCTGAATGTGATCGCTAACCCTCAGCTTCCACACGCCGTTGGGATCTTCCCCTAAGTGTCCTGCGGAACCGAATCTAAACGTGCCACGCAGGGGGACGAAGTCGTCGTCAGTGGGATCATCCAGTGTGTAGGTATTGAAGGGGACGGAAAGTTTCGAAATGGCCCCAGATGGCGACTCCAGCTCTATGTCCAGATCTCGGAATGAGTTGTGACTGAACGTTACATTGACCTCTACGAATTCGGTGAAGTCTATGTCGTTGGTGCTCAGGGTCAGCTCGTGCAAGTGCGTGGTGGTGGGGCCTGTTGCAGGCAGGTCTGGGACCAGGAAGTTGAGACTTCCGGATGCCGCTGTGGAGCTCTTTAAAGGTGGAAGATCGCTGCCCCATCCCTTCGCCATGTCCACGGCGGCCTTGGCGTCGACGACTCCAAACCCGTACTCGTGGTTGAAGTGATACAGGTCCGTTGCAGAGGCGGAACCGTACTTTCGCGCGCCGTCCTTCCAGTCTGCGTTAGTAGGATCGTTCTTGCGGGCTGAGGAGGCGAGAATCAGCTTCAGGTCCCGCCACGTCAGATTCGGGTTGGCATCGCGCATCAGGGCGGCCACGCCTGAAACGATGGCTGTGGATACGGAGGTCCCCCGCAGACCGTACACGTATCGATCATAGTTCTCGGTGGTGACCATACCTAACTGGGCGTTCTCATAGTCGCCCGCAGGTGCGCATACCCAGAGGTTGGCCCCAAATTCGGATTCAACTATTCTAGTGCCGATGTCATTCGTTCCACAGACAGCAGTCACAGCGTAGTGGTTGGCATATTCGTTAAGGTTTGAGTGGCCTCCTTCTTGGTGTCCGTTGCCGCCTGCAAAAGCATAAAAGGTCCCATTGCCGCCGTAGCCGTTGATGGCCCCGGACTCCACCGCCAATTCCCAGAACGCGTTGGCGTGGCCCAGTCCTGGGCCACCCACAGGTCCCCAGCTGTTGTTGGATACGGCGGTTACGCCCATGTTGCGAGTCATGGCGTCGGCTTCGGCAAGTATGGTCTGTCCAACTAAGTAGTTGTATCCGTAGACGGTGGCTCGTGGGGCCACGCCACGCACTCCGATGTCGTTGTCCCGAGCCGCGATGATGCCTGCCATGTACGTGCCGTGATGCTCAAAGGGATTGAAGATGCTGCCTATGTCTGTGTAGTCGTGATTAAGGGACGTATTGACATTGTCTCTCAGATCCTCGTGAATGAAGTCCATGCCGTCGTCGACCACTGCGATGTTGATGCCCTCGCCCGTGATTCCCTCTGCCCAGACAGGCTCGACGTTGATGTCCTCCCCGCTCTGATTCTGCAGGTGCCATTGGCACCCATACAGCGAATCGCTGATCTGTGGATCGTTGAGAGCGCTCGTTGCTGCTTGGCAGTTCTCCAGGAACTCGGGATAGCTGGCCTCCTCGAAGGCGTGGATAGTGTAGGGCACAGGGTGGGATGTCACGCTGTCGAGAGTGAAGACCTTGATGTAGTAGGTGCCTGGGCCGAATTGGTCTCTAACAAAGAAATCGGGGCCTAAATCGTCGCGTCTGGGTCTGATGTGCGTGTTTGAGGGAAGGAATCTGTCTCCAGAGTCGACCGGGTAACCAACGACTTGTTCTCCATACACGCTACGTGCGTAGAGATATAGATGCGTGGCCTTGGTTAATTCCAGTCTGAAGTAGTCCGTGTCGCCAGCGAATCCAATTGTTCCAGGGGTAGGAGCGCTGAGATCCAGGGTCTTTGCCGTACCGATGGTATTGCCCGGATCGGTTACCGCCTTAGCGTGCAGAATGTAGTCTCCGGTCGTCGCGAGTTGGTAGCTGGATACCGCTACGTAGTAAATTCTCGGTAGCAGACTCGTCCGCAGGTGAAAGCTGGTCCGTCTGCCCTCGATGAAGCTGTCGTCATTGACTGCGAGCAGATTTGCGTTATTGTCAAACAGCCCGCCAACCGAATCGAGCTCGCCGGTAGCGTAGATCCATACATCGGTGACACCTACCTGGCCGGACAGGTCCAGTTCATATATGTCCACCTCATCGCTGGGATCGATGCGCCCTGCCACAGAGGAACCCAGAGGTAGAGGCGTAACTGTCTGAGCGCCAGCCCCGACGGTGTTCAGAATGAGAAATAGGAAGAGTGAGACCGCTAGAAGGAAGAGCCTCACTGCTAGCGGCAGAGATACAGATCTCCGCACTGGCACAGAATCTGAGTAGGTCGCCCTCAAGGACTAGGTAGTGTTGACATTTGATTATCAGGTAGCTCAACAACCCAGTTTCGTCACTCTGGCGCAGGCTGGAACCCAGAATGGAGGCGATGTCTGCTTCCAAAGGCGCCTGGATTCCCGCTTTCGCGGG
>DAOUHG010000132.1:0-5021 GCA_034428835.1 Dehalococcoidia bacterium | reverse complement strand
GTCTTCGGCCGTTTGTGGGAGCGGACATTTGCGTGTGAGCGCGTCTTGGGAGATGCCCTTCGTTTTTGGCTTCTCAGCTACAACGGAGCACACGCAACGATCATGTCCCGAGTGGTGGCCAAGGCTGGTCAACGCGACTTGGTCGTGACAGGTGCGCAACCAGGCGTGCTGTATGTCTCGGGTTTACCGGTGGAAAAGAACCTATTTTCGGGGCTTAGACGTAAGCTAAAAACCATTGCCAGTGCATTTAGCCTCACACATGGTCTAACGGGTAAAGTTGAAGTTCACCAGGAGTCGAGTTGTGCTGTCAGCTTAGAAGACGGTAGCGTTGACTACATTTTCACGGACCCGCCATTCGGCGGAAATATTCCGTACGCTGAGGTCAACTTCATCAACGAAGCCTGGCTCGGACAATATACTGATAGGGACGAAGAAGCGATTATCAGCCCCTCTCAAGGGAAGTCTATCTCTGACTACCAAGAACTAATCACAACTGCGCTCACGGAAGCCCACCGCATCCTCAAGGGAAGTGGTCAAGCAACTCTAGTTTTCCACTCATCTGCTGCCAACGTCTGGAATTCGCTGCGCGAAGCATACACAGATGCCGGATTCGCTGTTCGCTGCGCTAGCATATTGGACAAGACCCAGGGAAGCTTCAAGCAAGTTACTACAACGGGAGCCGTGAAGGGTGACCCGTTGCTTCTCCTAGAAAAGGTGCCAAGGATCGGGAAGGATAAGACACCTGACGTCTGGGCTGTCGCTGAAGAGCTGTGGCAACACGCGATCTTGGCAGCCGATCCGAACGAGAGAACTGCTGAACGTCTTTACTCGAGGTTGATTACTTATTTTTTGACACGAAACCAATCGGTGCCACTTGATGCAGACGAGTTCTATCGTTGGCACGAAAGCCGATCCTGCTTGGAGGCTGAGAAGCGTGCGAGACCGTGATGCAATTCGAGCAGAAGCTCGCTTATTCGAACAAGGTCTGCCGCGCGACCAGAGAAAGCGACTAGGGCAGTTCTTCACGGGTGTGCCACTGGGAAAAGTCCTCGCCCACCTTGCTCTCGATGATGATACCCGTACCGTCCTAGACCCCATGGCTGGTCACGGTGATTTGCTCGACGCAACATGGGAAGCGGCAATCGAATGTGGAATTCCGCTTGCCCGACTCGATGCCATCGAAGTAGACGAACAGACGGCAGAAACCTGCCGCGTACGTCTAAACCGCCTGAAGGATTGTGAGAGCGATCCGGAGCAGTTGGTCATAGAGGGCGATGCTTTCGATCCTCGCACAATTGGGCGTCTACCCGAGCAGGCATATGACTTGGTTATCACCAATCCACCATACGTACGATATCAGACGCGGACGCCAGGCGCACCGGGAGTCGACAAGACGCGAGAGAATCTGAAACTGATCTTTGACCGTCGCTTCCCTTCCGTTAATGCACACATTTGGAATAGCCTTGCAGCAGGATACTCAGGTCTCGCCGACCTTTCGGTTCCAGCATGGCTGCTCACCGCAGCATTGGTGAAGCCAGGTGGACACCTCGCGATGGTCGTACCAGCAACTTGGCGTTCTCGTGACTACGCGGATGTGGTACGTTATCTGCTCCTCCGTTGCTTTGAAGTAATGGTAATCGTTGAAGACCAGCAACCCGGTTGGTTTTGCGATGCTCTAGTGCGGACGCATCTTGTCGTTGCCAAACGCTTGGATGATGACGCGATCAGAGCGGCTGCTGAATCACAGGGCTATCCATCAATTGCACCTTGGTTGCGAATCGCGCCGGTGGCTGCATCGCCAAGGTCGCTTGTAGGGGCAGCATTCTCAGACGATACTCCTGAGGCATCCTTCGCAGCCTGGACGCGGACTGACAGGAAGAAGCCCATAACCGGGATCGCCGAGGGTATTTTTGATCCTCACAAAGAATGGGCTACTATTTGGCATCAATCGCGGCGCAGGGCTTGGTTCGGCGCTCTCCAAGCTAACCTAGGTCCACGTGTTCTGCGCAATGTGAGTGGTTGTAGTCTCGAGGCCGCACTCCCGCATTCAATCCAAACTATGATCTCTGAGGGGTTTCGCTCTTGTGAATTGCAGGTTCTCGATCAAATTGGCATTAAAATCGGTCAGGGACTTCGCACGGGCTGCAACGCCTTCTTCTATGTGACGTTCCATAGTATCGATACGGACGGTAGCGCTGTTGTAGAAACCTCTAGTCTCTTTGAGAACAGACAGCTTTCGTGTCCGAAAGATACGCTTCAATCCGTCATTCGTCGGCAATCTGACATTGATTGTCTTGACGGTAATCAAAAAGCGTTCGGTCGGGTGCTGGATTTGCGCGAATGGGTATTGCCGGAAGATGCCCAATCCCATAATGGCGAATCTCTGGAACAGAACCTCTTTGGTGAAACCTTCAGGATTATGCCCGACCAACTCGCTGCTCATGTCCGCTTGGCAGCGACGATTCCGGCCAATGGCAAATGCGACGGTGTACTGATTCCTGACCTAAGCGCCGTTCGGACTAACATCCGTTCCGCCAAAGGTGGGAGTTCAAAGCCAAGATTCTGGTACATGCTGCCAGACTTTGCTCCACGTCACAGGCCTGCGGCGTTTGTGCCGCGTATCAACCAAGATACGCCATGGGTCGAAGTAAACACCGACAAGCCCGTACTCGTGGATGCCAACTTCTCTACTTTCTGGTCTCCAGACGGTAGTTGGTCCCGCTATGCTATAAAGGCTCTCCTGAATGGCTCTTGGTCCCGTGCGTATATGGAGGCAATAGGCACTCCGTTGGGCGGTGGCGCATTAAAGCTAGAAGCGACCCACTTGCGTCGCATGCTTCTGCCCAAACTTTCGAACGACGTTAGGGTTAAACTACACGAACTAGGTCAGTCCTTGAGTCGCGACGCCCAAGAGAACCTCAAAGGCATTGACCAACTAGTGCTCGCGCCGTTCATGTCAACTAGCGAGCATAATCGGACGATCCAAGATCTGGCAGACGATCTTAGACAACTTGCGCGCCGGTTATCATCGTTCCGGCAGAAGGTCTCGTGATGGCAGAAAATATCGTTTGGGCGGGAGAACTCATTCGTCGGTGTCGGAACTTCCGTAACGAAGGTAGGCCAGAGTCAGTCCTTCGGAGCGAATTTCAGTCCCGCCTCCGGCAGGTATTCCCAAGAGCCGAGGACGACACCTGGGTTAACCACTACAGTTCCGGAACGGAGGCACTTACAAAGATTGTCACCGAAGGGGGAAAGAGCGCAGATCGATTCATCGATAATTTAATCGGCGCTACATCAATTGAGTATGAATCCGACCTGCGAGTTCAGTCCAAATTCGATATGGGTTTCGGGCAGGCTGAGGAGCATGCCGCGGGGCTCCTACGGTTCGGCGTACCTGTTTCTCAAGTCCGGTGCGTCCTATCTGACACAGTCGATTGGTACGCCTACGACGTTACACTACCGACCGGAATCGAACCCCGTTTTTGCTTGGTCCCTGACATCAGCCTCAATCTAGTTGACAAACTGCAAATCGCTACTGCCGATGAGACCTCGGCGGAGCAGCTCATCGCCTTCCTACGCAAGCACCTTGCAAGAGAGCAATCACGGCCACTCCGGGCAGATTTACTTACGGCCGATCTTGGGTTGGAGAGCATCCATTTCACTCGTGTTATCGAACCATTAGTAGCACTAGTCGAGGCCGGGCGGGCCGAAGACCCATCCGTTGTCTTGGCGACCGATCTCTGGTCGCAGTTCGTCGATTACCTTGAGGTCGAAAGAGGCGAATTTCGGCCGGTTGCCTTTTCGGATGAAGTCTATCTCTCAATCCTAGCTCGCCTTCTTGCAGCAAATGTGCTCTCGCAGGATGCCATCCTGAGCGGCGATACCGAGTTGAAGGCTATTCTCAATGGGTCATATTTTCAGAAACAATACCGACTCGAAAATATGGTCGAGTTCGACTATTTCGGTTGGATCTTTTCCGAAAAACGCATTGATGCCCTTGTTCCGATTGCGCGCGGAATCCAGCGCGACCTTTTCGCCTACGATTTCAGTTGGTATCCGGACGAAGACCTCTTTGGTCACTTGATGGCGCAGCTTGCTCGACGCAGCCAACGAAAGCTCTTAGGTCAAGAGTGGACACCGACATGGTTGGCAAGTCTGGTGGCTAGGAAGTGTCTGGAGAATCTGCCTTCAGGTGAGACACCGCGGATCGTCGACATGTGCTGTGGTTCCGGGTCAATCCTTATTGAGGTTCTGAAGGAGGCCCGTCGTCGCTTTTCTTTGACTGACATAGAAGAGTTGCACAGTGTCGCTACCGGATTCGACATTGATCCGCTTGCGGTGAGTCTCGCCAAGACCAACTGGGTAGCAACCTTGGCGCTAGAGATCAAGATGGCTACCAGTCCGATTATCGTGCCCATATATCACGCGGATTCCCTTTTCGCAATAACGCCGGTCTCGGCCTCACTACCCTTTATGGGAGAGGAAGACAAGATCGAGATTTCATTGGACGGAGCTACAATTGAACTTCCTAATGCTGTGCTACAGGCGGAGTACGGGGAACTCTTTGACCGGATAGTCGACTGGGCCTACGATGAAGCACTTGACGCTCAAGTCGAAGGACGAGTGCCTGATCCACATGACCTCAATGTAGGTAACTTTTTGGGAGGTGTAGCGGCCGCTATAGGCTGCACAATTCCCAAAAATGTTCTGGTGGAGCTTACCCCCGGGGTCGAATCCCTTGTCTGTCGAATGGCAGAGCTTGCCGTGGCCAAGAGAAATGGCATCTGGGCTTTCATCCTTCGTAATACCTACCGTCCCGGTCTTTTGACAGGCCAGTTCAACGGTCTTGCATCGAATCCGCCTTGGCTCGCTATGAGTGGTCTGGCCGACAATCCTTACCGCGACATCCTCACGGAACGTGCTAGTGGTCGTTCTCAGAAATAGATGTGAAGTTAAGCGGCCAAGTCAAGGCGAGCCATACGGTCTTTCATATCCTGCCTTGTGAAGCACCAGTTGAAAGG
>DAOUHG010000131.1:0-12674 GCA_034428835.1 Dehalococcoidia bacterium | reverse complement strand
CCCCCGAGAGACCCGGAGGCTATCGATATCCTCGTACGCGCCTACTTCGACAGTGGATACGACCTCAAATCGGACTTGCGCGTGCTGTTCAACTCAGACTTCTTCCAGTCTGATGACGTGCGGTACAGGAAGGTCAAGGGTCCTGCCGAGTTCCTGGTAAGCGTGCTCAGAATGACCGGTGAATTCGACATTCCCGGCAAGGATATGATTCCAAGGTACAGGCAAAGCGTGTGGATGGGTCAGGAGCTCAACAATCCGCCAAGTGTGGAGGGTTGGCACCAGGGAACCGAGTGGATCGACACCGGTACTCTGGTGGAGAGAATCAACTTCGCTTCTGAGCAGTTGGGGGACCCGGATAAGCCAGGTGTCAGGGCAATGATCGACAGGATTATCCAGGGTGATACCGACCAAATCTCCTCCGAACAACTCGTAGATCGCTGCCTGGACGAGATGGGAGCCTTTTCAGTGACCGATGAGACGCGCGATACACTGGTCCGGTTTGTAGAGGGTGACGACGGTCGTCAGAGCGTGGAGCACCTGCTCAGACTATCCGCATCCACCAGAGAGTTCCAACTGGCCTAGACCCTATGCTCGAGTACAGTCACACCATTGGCATCGTCGCGATGGAAGGCCGCGGCTTTGAATACCCCACAGACACAGTTGTCGCCAAGAACGGGCGAATGTACGTGCTCAACAGCGCCAGGGACTTCGGAGAACGCGGGGTCAGGGTCACCGTTCTGGACCTGGACAGTGAGTACTATGGTACTTTCGGATACCTCGGAGAGGGCGATGGTCAACTGGTTTCTCCCACATGCGCGGCCGAGAGCAGCGATGGACATATCTACGTCGCCGACGACTACACACACCATATCAGTGCCTTCAACTATGACGGCGGTTTCGTTTCCAGATGGGGCACCCGCGGGTCGGGTGAAGGCGAACTGAATGGGCCCTCAGGGTTGGCCTTCGACCGCGATGACAACCTTTACGTCGCAGACACGCACAACAACCGCATACAGAAGTTCACGGCCGCGGGAGGTTTCCTCCTCACTTTCGGCTCGCAAGGGTCCTCCGAGGGGCAGTTCAGACTACCCTGGGGGGTGACCGTCGCTCCGAATGGTGACCTGTACGTGGCAGACTGGGGCAACGACCGGATTCAGCGGTTCTCGCCAGAGGGCGAGTTCGTCGCGAGTTTTGGGACGTCGGGACGTGAAGCGGGTGAACTACGACGACCTTCAGGGGTTGCTGTAGATGAGCTGGGCCACATGTACGTGTCGGACTGGGGCAATGAGCGGGTACAGGTCCTCGAAAGGGACGGCAGCCCGATTCAGGTCCTGAGGGGCCAGGCGACTCTCTCCAAGTGGGCAGCCAGCTTCATGGAAACCAACCGCGAGGAGGCAGAGGCAAGGGCCTCGGCCAACCTGGAGCCGGACTTGCCTGAACTGTATGGCGACGACCCGCACACGCAGTCAGCGCATGTGGAAAGCCTGTTCTGGGCCCCAATGTCCGTGAAGCTGGACGATGCCGGGAGGGTCTATGTGACCGAGAGCAACCGCCACAGAATCCAGATATACCAGCGGAAGTCTCCTCTAACCTGAACCCGCCGACGGTGACTCCTGGCCACTCGGAATCCCTACACTTAAACTAACTGACCTCCCACTCACTCGGTTCTGCACCTCTCGCCGCTTCTGTTGACAGCAATTACCATCTATGAGAACATATGTATTATCTCGTCAGAGGGTATTCCGTATCATGCTTGTCAAGCGCACGCCGGACCGCTACGAAAAGCTCGCTATTCTTGGTGGAATGGCGTCTGACGACATCTTGTACCCGCCTGAGCAGCGAGGTGGGCGCAAAGGACCCTATCCCCAGCCCAAGAAGAACCCTTCGTTCGGCGTCTATCGGGCCTCGTTGCCCAATGGCAAGTACATCAACCTTATGAGGGTAATGTTCACCGACTTCTGCAAGATGGACTGCGCATACTGCCCCAACAGTCACTGGGTGCCGAGGAAGCGATACGCCTTCAAGGTCGACGAGCTTGCGCAAGTCTTCATGGAGGCACAACAGCGGGGCATGGTCAGCGGGCTGTTTCTGAGTTCGGGGATCGCCGGTGACGGCTCCAAGACGCAGGAACGCCTCGTGAAAGTCGTGGACGCGATACGCAATCGTCACGGCTTCAAGGGATACATACATCTCAAGGTCATGCCGGGCGCCGACTTCGAGCACGTCGAGGCGGCACACAGGTTGGGGACGCGCCTGTCGGTCAACATTGAGACGCCCACCAATGAACACATGCTCAAGCTAAGCGACATGAAAGACTTCGAGAACGACATTCTCGCTCCAATGCGCTGGATTCACGATCTGACAGGGTCCAGCCCTGGCGGCGCGGTTGGACAGGCGACTCAGCTCGTCGTCGGCGCTGCTGACGAGTCGGACCGACAGGTGTTCGACCGGGTGGACCAGCTCTACACCGAATGGCAGCTCAAGCGGATCTACTACGCGCCGTTCCGCCCGGTTCGGCATACGCCACTGGAGGAGCATCCACCCACACCGATGGCGAGGAGTCATCGTCTCTACCAACTCGACTGGCTGAAGCGTGTGTACAGCTTCCAGAACGACGAGCTCGAACTGGCATTCGCCTCAGACGGATACCTGCCTCTCGACCAGGACCCCAAGACATCAATTGCTGTTGAGAACCTCGATGCGTTCCCAATGGACATCAATCTGGCGAGCCACAATCAGTTGCTTCGCATCCCCGGCGTTGGACCAAAGTCGGCCCAGCGAATCGTGAATACGAGGAGCCGGCACAGCATTGACGCATGGAGAGACCTGCAGGCCATGGGAGTCGTGCGAAAGCGTGCATGGCCGTTCATTGTCTTTTCTGGATACCGACCCCCAGCGGCCAAGCAGCTGCGAATGGAACTGTTTGGAGAGCACAGGGACGATAAGAGTCGCTCCACAACTAGTGTGGCCGCAAGTCAGTCGCCAGCCCCATGCGGAGAGCCGCGATCATGCACCGGGTGTCCGATGTTTGGAATGCCCGGCCACCCCGGCCACGCTGATTTCGCGGCTTGATCCCTTTGCGCGTTGTTATCCGAAGCGGGCAAGTGTCTCCGGTGGTCCGAAGACAGCGATACCATAGAGCAGGCTGCCGAGCAATATTGCAATGACGTAAGGCGTGTATATTGATACCAGGCGGCTTGGTGAGTAAGCGGCCCTATCAACGAGCCACGCTCCCGCTCCGAATAGTGCCCCTGCCATGAACCCGGTAAACAGTCCGAATACGCCGTGGGTGAATACGAACGATGGAGCACGCATGATCGCCGAAATGATCTCGACTGGGAGCTCCCCAACTCCCATCAGCCCATTTCCCAGCCCAAGCAACATCGTCGTCATCGGCAGAGACGCACCGGTGACCGCTGGTGAAAGCACTCCGAATCCGAAGCCTATAGCAAGCCAGACGATCAGCCCTCGCGCGCTTCTCCGCTCGTCCCCGCCGGTCAGCCAGAACGCGATCAGCCCTGCGAGAATCGCGCATACGAGCGCCGCTCCTCCTGACAGTAGAAGGGTCGCGTCGGCTGGCATATGCTCGGGTATATTTGGGAAATCCGAACGCGATAGCAGGTTCACGAGCAGCGACGCGGCTCCCACCGCCCCTCCGTAGATCGACAGGGAGATGACGAGCCGTCCTCTTCTTGAACAAAGAGCTTCCGAGCTGATTCGGAAACGTCGGATTCTGGTCAGCGTCAACCAGCCGCCTGCTGTCACTGCGGCGGGATCACGCCGGCCAGTTCCAACTCCTCGGCTCGATGGCAGCTCACGAAGTGTTCGGGAGCGATCTCCCTTAACTCGGGAGTCTCAATCCGGCACTGGTCGGTTGCGTACTGGCATCGTGGGTTGAAGTAGCAGCCAGACGGCGGGTTGGCGGGGTTCGCCACCTCGCCCTGGAGCACCATGCGCTCTCGCTGGACTCTAGGGTCCGGCTCGGGAACCGACGACAGGAGCGCAGCCGTGTAAGGATGCTTGGGTGTTGCGAAGAGGGCGTCGGTCGGAGCCGTTTCGACCAACTTGCCGACATACATGACAGCAACTCGGTCGCTGATGTGCTTGACGACGCTCAGGTCGTGGGCCACGAATAGATAGGTCAGCCCCAGGTCACTCTGTAGGTCCATCATCAGGTTGAGCACCTGTGCCTGGACCGATACGTCCAGCGCGGATACCGGCTCGTCTGCAACGATCAGTCGCGGGTTGAGAGCTAACGCTCGTGCGATGCCGATACGCTGCCTCTGACCGCCGCTGAAAGCATGTGGGAAGCGGCGCATAAACTCCGATCTGAGACCGACCAATCCGAGGAGCTCGGCTACGCGGTCTTCACGCTCACTTCGTCCCATGCCATCGATTAATAGCGGCTCGCCTACTATGTCCAGGAGCGTCATTCTGGGGTTGAGTGACGAAAATGGGTCCTGGAAGATCATCTGCATCTCGCGACGCAGACTTCTCAACTGGGTGCGAGGAGCAGACGCCACATCGACAACCGATCCATCAGGCGACCTGTACAACACCTCACCGCTCGTGGGCTCCACAGCACGGAGTATGCACCTGGAAGTAGTGGTCTTTCCGCATCCGCTCTCACCGACGAGTCCGAGTGTCTCCCCCTCTTTGATGTCGAAGCTGACATCGTCGACTGCTCGTATGGCGCCGACCTCGCGTCGCAGCAGGCCCTGCTTGATCGGGAAGTACTTGCGGAGATTGTTGATCTCGAGCAGCGTGTTAGGCGATCCATTCGTTTCGACCGATTCAGTCAAGGCTCACTCTCCTCCGTGTCCGTTTCCCGACGGGGCGTGGTGCAGGAAGCAGCTGACTTCGTGATTCTTGGCGAACGGCAATAGTGTAGGGAACTGGGTATCGCAGACTCCGCCCATAAACGACGGGCACCTCGGGTTGAAAGGACAGCCGGTGGGTCTGGCGTATGGGTGAGGCACCGATCCGGTAATAGACGCCAGCCTGTCCTGCGATCTATCTGACTGGATGCGAGGGATGGATTCCAGCAATGCCCGTGTATATGGATGTTGCGGATTGTGGAAAATGTCGTCAACAGGTGCGCTCTCTACCACCCGGCCGAGGTACATCACTACCACGTGATCCGCCATCTCAGCGATTACGCCGAGATCGTGTGTGATCAGTATGATCGCCATGCCGTACTGGCCTTGCAGGCCAATCATCAGGTCGAGGATCTGTGACTGCGTTGTGACGTCGAGCGCTGTGGTCGGCTCGTCTGCGATCAGTATCCGCGGATTGCAGGAGAGCGCCATCGCGATCATCGCGCGCTGTCTGAGTCCGCCGCTGAGCTGGAACGAGTACTCGTCGACACGCTGTTCTGGAAGGGGTATCCCGACATGGCGCAACAGCTCAACAGCCATTTCGCGCGCTTCTGCATTGGACATGTCCTGATGTAGTTTGATCGCCTCAATGAGCTGGTTGCCCACGGTGTGTACCGGGCTGAACGACGTCATCGGCTCTTGGAAGACGTAGGAGATCTCGCCGCCCCTGATGTCGCGCATCTCCTGGCTGTCGGGATCGAACGAAGTGAGGTCGATCATCTCTTCCCCGTCGTTACCCGTACGGTGCCTGAACAGGATCTGTCCGCCAACGATCTCGCCGGGTTTGTCCAGAATGCCGAGAATCGACCTGGCCGTTACGCTCTTGCCGCAGCCGCTCTCCCCAACGATGCCAAGCGTCTGGCCCGGGTACAGGTCGAAGCTGGCGCCGTCCACGGCTACCACCGTTCCTTCGTCGAGCGGGAAGTGGGTTCTGAGGTCCCGAACGGAGAGCAGTGGTTCTCCTGTCCGTTCAGTCTGGGTTACCGGACTAGCCGTAGGGGTCCGCTGCATCTCTGAGACCATCTCCTAAGAAGTTGAATGCGAGAACCGCGATGATTACCGGAACTGCGGGAACCAGCAACCACGGGGTCAGCGCGACAGCCTGAACGTTCTGCGCCTGTTGGAGCATCACTCCCCAGCTAATAGCCGGTGGACGGAGTCCCAGCCCTAGGAAGCTCAATGAAGTCTCGGCAATGATGATCGCCGGGAAAGCGAGGGTCGTCGCTGCGATGATGTGGCTGAGGAATGACGGAACCATGTGCCGGAAGATTATACGCATTTGGCTGGCGCCTGCCAGCTCCGCGGCTGTCACGAAGTCCTCTTGGCGAAGTGACAGGAAGCGGCCTCGCACCTCTCTCGCCAAGGTCGTCCAGCCGATGAGCGAGATTATTATCGTGATGGCGAAGTAAACCTTAAGGATCGACCAGTCTCGCGGCACAGCGGCCGCGATCCCCATCCACAGCGGGATGGTCGGGATAGATCGCAGTATCTCGATAACACGCTGGATCACCGTGTCGATCCAGCCACCGTAGAACCCTGAAAGGCCGCCGAGCAGTACTCCCAAGAATAGGCTGATCGCCACGCTGACCAGTCCGATCGTCATCGAAATGCGCGTGGCGAGCATCAGGCGCGACCACAGGTCACGGCCCTGGACGTCTGTGCCGAGAATGTAGATGTGCTCTTCCGCCTTCATCGGCGCATCAACTCCGAACAGGTGCCTGTCGGTCCGGATCAGGCCCATGAACCTGTACTCGAAGCCGCGCGCGAAGAGCTTGATAGGAGTCTTGGATTCCTCGTCGCGGGTGTAGATACGCTTGAAAGTCTTGATATCCCGCCGACCACTGACTGGGTTGACGTGTAGGCTCGGCTTCCAGCCGTCGAAGAAGCCGATTGGCTGCGGCGGCATTTCGCCGCGGCGCGCCTCGCTCAGGAACGGGTCGGAAGTCGCCAGAAAGTCCGCGCCAATGACCATGACGTACATCACCGCCAGTACGATGCCGGCCCCCATTGCGAGGCGGTGCTTGCGCAGCCGCCACCACATGAGCTGCCATTGGGAGGCTACGTATACCTGTTCTGAGGACCTGTCATCCAGTGTCGGATCTATCAAGCCCTCTACGGGCGGGATCGCTCTCTCAGCCATCACGTGGCCTCCAGTCTGATGCGCGGGTCGATCCACGCTAGTAGCAGGTCAGAGATGAATGTGCCGATCACCGTCATTATTCCGATCAGCATGATGATGGTGCCTGCCAGGAACATGTCCTGCGCCAGAAGCGCGCGCAGCAGCATGGGTCCCACGGTGGGCAGGCTCATGACGACCGAGATGATGATGCTGCCGGACACGAGCAGTGGCAGCAGGTAGCCGACTGTGCTGATCAGGGGGTTCAACGCTACCCGGAAAGGGTACTTCAGTACCACTCGCCATTCAGACAGCCCCTTAGCGCGCGCGGTCACCACGTATGGCTTCCGCAGCTCGTCCAGCAGGTTTGCCCGTAGTACGCGGATCAGTTGCGCCGTTCCGGCTACGGCCAGAATGATGGACGGCAGCCAGAGATGGTCAAGAAGGTCGATTATTTTGCCGATGCTATACGGCGCCTCGGCATATTCCGGTGAGAACAGGCCGCCTATGTTGGCATTGAAGAAGACGAATCCAATGTACAGCAACACCAGCGCCAGTAGGAAATTCGGAATTGCAAGGCCCAGGAAACCGACTAACGTGAATACGTAGTCTCCGACAGAGTACTGTTTCACTGCGGAGTAAATTCCAATCGGGATTGCAAGTATCCATGTGAATATGATCGATGCAAACGCCAGCGCGGCCGTCAGGAATAGCCTGTCGCCGATGACGTCAATGACCGGCCTCTGGTACTCCATCGAGAGACCGAAGTTGCCATTGGCTATCTGGTTTAGCCACTTCGTGTACTGAATGGGAAACGGACTGTCCAGTCCGTACTGTTCACGCAGGTTCGCGGCTTCTTCGTCGGTGACCTGTGTTCCGGTGGACATTAGGTTGGCCACGTACGAAGTGACGTAGTCCCCCGGTGGAAGCTGGATTATTCCGAAGGATATGACGGAGATCGCCCATATCGTCAGGAGGGCGAGAAGCAGACGCCGCACCGCGAAAGCTATCAAATGAAAAAGTCCCCTTGTTGAGTCGGTCCGCCACCCCCCACGCGACCCGGGCAGGGTGGACGGCGGACCGTGCTAAAGCAGGTCTACTCGTAGCTCAGCGTTTGAGGCTTCCGGCTCTCTGCACTCTGCCAGTAGATTGTCTGTAACCTGGAGATCCCGGGCGTCTTGACGTCGGGGCTGTTGAACTGCCTTTCCGGCACGTTACCGAGATCCGTGTTCACGACTCTCACTCCAAGCGATGCGGGCGACTGGCCAACGAGACCCACGGACCATGCCTCATCGAGCACGATCCGCCAGATTTCCTTTCCGAGCTCTACCCGTTCCGCCTCAGGAACGCCAAATGCCTTCCTGTACAGAGTCATGACCTCCTTCAGCGGAGCCAGCGGCTCCTGGCCCTTCTCACCGTTGGACTGGAACCACAACCCCAGGGCGGAGCCCATTGGGGTGCTGGTGAAGGCGGGGAAGATGTGGCCAGGGAAGGTGAAGAGGTGTTCGCTGCCGTCTCCCCAGGACACGGTGATCTGGTTCTGGTCGGCGCCCTCTCGTGTTGTGGCCAAGCTCCGTTCCTGTGCGAGAACGTTGGTCTTGATGCCCAGGTTCTTCCCCCAGTGCTCCGCGGTCATCTCGGCCATCTGCACGAACTCAATGAACTGCGCAGTCCGTGCGGCAATGTCCACAACCAAGCGTTCGCCGTTGTCGGTTCGCAGCCTGAACCCGTCGGCGTCCTTGTCAGGAACGATCTGATCGAGCATCTGGTTGGCGAGCTCCACATCGAGTGTCGCCCACTTGCCTCGCCACTCGGACTCAGGGCCCGGCGAGAACGGGTTGACTGGTGCAGGTGCGAACGAGCCTGGAACACCGAACCCGAGGAAGAAGACCTCGTTCATCTGCTCACGATCGATGCCGAGCGCGAGTGCGCGACGGAAATCGGGGTTAAGGAACAACTCACCCAGATAGGGGTCGTCGGTGTAGGACATATTGAACTTGACAGTTGCGTCAGATCCTGCGTCCTGGGTATCGAAGTGGAGCTTATACCCCTTCTCTTCCTGGTTCTCGATGTACAGCGGCACCTTAGCCAAGTTCAGGTGCCTGGCCTGCCAGTCATACTCCCCTGCGATCGCTCTCAGGTTGATGATCTCCAGGTCCTCAGCCAATGTCAGGATGACATTATCGATGTACGGGAGCTGGTTGCCGTCAGTGTCAACCATCCAGTAGTAGGGATTTCTTTCCAACTTCCAGGTGTCTGAGTTTATCGGAGTGACCGTGACCCAAGGCGTGATGACCGGCAGCTCGGAGTTGAGCGCCCAGTCGTTCTTGAACTTAACCAGGTTCACCCAGTTGTCGTAGCCTTCATCCTTAGCGATCGCCTGGACTTCGTCCTCACCCGCCAGTGCGGGAATGAACTGCTCTATGTAGTGCTTCGGCGCTACCATCCCGAGGCCCGCCGGGCCCTGGTAGGCGTGGCCTCCAAGGTGCGTAGATCCTGCCAGAACGTCGAGGAAGAAGTGGTAAGGGTCCTCGAAAGTGACCTTGATGGTAGTACTGTCGATCTTCTCCAGCTTCCCCTGCTTGCTGTTAATGGAGAACCACGAGGACTTGGTGGGCACCAGCTCGTCGTTGTTGTACATGTACTCGTACCAGAACTCGAAGTCGTCCGCTGTAAACGGGGCGCCGTCCGACCACTTCATGCCCTCGCGCAGGTGCAGCGTGAACTCTCGGCCGTCATTAGCGACTTCCCAGTTCTTGATTACGTTAGGACCAGGATTGTTTCCAGTGTAGTCCCAGAACAGCATGTGATCCGGACCGGTGCAGCACCGATAGCCGTTCCACTTGTCCGCCGGGCCGGTGAATCCGCGCCGCAGTATGCCGCCATATTGGCCGGTCTCGTGGAGCGGCTCCAGCACCATCAGATCTTCGCGTACCGGTATCCTTTCCTCGACGGGAGGCAGCTTACCGGCTGAGACCAGAGCCGCCAGCTGTGGAGCCTCTCCAAACGAGGACGGGTACTGGCTCTCGTCGGTGAATACCGACGGCCCCTCGAGTTTTCCAACCAGACCAGTCTCAGTGGAAGGCATGGCCGGAGCGGGCGCTGCTGGCGCCTGTGTCGCCGCCGGAGCGGGTTGTGCGGGTTGTGCGGGCGCCGCGGGCGCTTGCGTTGCCGCCGGAGCAGGTTGCGATGGTGCAGGTGCCTGTGTCGCCGCCGGAGCGGGCTGAGATGGCGCTGCCGGTTTAGTAGTGTCCTCATCTGACGTGCTGCACGCTGCTAGTATGAGCGCAACGAACAGCAGCACAAGTGGGAGGACCAGACTTATTCTTTTCAGACGCATGTTTTTACTCCTCCTAGAGATGTACGGCCCGACCCGCCCTTTCCAAACATTGGTTGGCGTCAATGGGCGCCAACTACAAGGAATTCCATCGAAAGAGCCTATGCCGAACTTCGTTGAGGGTATGTTAGGAGCGAAAATCAAAAGTGTCAACATTTCGCGAATGAATTCGGCGTATCAAACTCCCAATTCTGACCCTGTCGCTGCTACGACTATACTCTTGAAAGGCCCAATGAACGGAGCCCGGGACTTCTACCGATTCTGCCCGAGAGTCAGTGCTGCCTCCAGTCGAGTGCGACGTGAAGCGACTGTTCCGACCGGGTGTGTATCATCTCGTAAACACGCGCAACGTCTTCAACCGGCATAGTGTGTGTGAGCAGCCTGTCCACGTTCAGATTGTCCTTGACCAATAGATCGATGAGCAGTTCCGTATTTCTCCGCGTGTTCCATCTCAGGATGTACGGAGGCGTTTCATCGCTCAGCCCACCGGCGCGAGAGGGTAGCAGATCGAGCTCTTTGTACAGCAGGTCTTCGGCCAGGTCTATCGAAATGGGCTGAAGATGCCATCCGACGATGACGACCCTAGCCGCGTATCGGCCTAGTGCCAAAGCTACGGGAACGGCTGAAGCCACTCCGGCAGTTTCAAGCACTACATCTGCTCCTCCCTCGGTGTAGTGCCCGATCTGATCGGCCGGATCGCCTGAACTGGGATCTATGACATGGTCGGCTCCCAGCTCGCGCGCTATCTCAAGGCGCCACGGGTCGATGTCCACAGCTATGGTCGTGGCGGCTCCGGCGAGTCTGGCGTGCTGGATCGCAAGTTGGCCCATCAGACCCATTCCCACCACGGCAACGCTGTCGCCGTACTCGATCCTGCCCCTGCGGACACCGTGAAGCGCGACCCGTGCAACAGACAATAGAGACGCTTTCTCGTCGCTGAGATCGTCGGGCAGCCTGTAGCATTTGTGAGCGTCCGCGACGATAAACTCCGAGTGGCTCCCACCGTTGAAGACACGGTCTCCGATCTCAAATTCAGTTACGTCCGGACTTCGATGCACGACAACGCCCACGGCCTCATACCCGGGCACGAACGGATAGACGAACTGCTCACCCCAGCGTCTCCTGACCAGGTCGGGGTTGGTGCCGCGATACAGGTTCATCTCGGTACCCGCGCTGATTCCCGACACTGTAGTGCGGACCAGGATCTGCCCTGGCTCAGGCTCAGGCTCAGGCGTCTCGGCCTGTTCGATGGCGACTCTATACGGCTCCGAGATAACTACGGTTCGCATGTCATTCACCTACTCAATCTGAATCCTGGGGTCGAGCGCGTCACGTATGCCGTCGCCGACGAAGTTGACGGCGAGGACGGTCAGCGCGAACAGCCGCGGTATCAAGTCTCATCTAACCTTCCGGCCACGAGTCTCCATTGTAGGCTGCCTCCCAGAACAGGTACTCGTACCGGAGAGCGGTATGAAACGCTCGCTCTATCTTGGGCCGCTGAGTTTCAAGAGGCGCAGAGTCCAGGTACTCCCTGCACCAGTCCGCGAAGAAACCCAGGACAGCGGGGCCATGCAGATCGATCCACTGGCGGTAGATTGGGTTCGAGGGTCGTCTGCCCTGTTCGAGGAGTCGTGAACCCCAGTCCAGGTACGTCCCTTCTGTAACGTAGCAGACGGTCACGATCTCCTCGAAGCTGCCTTCGAGCCCAGTCCTCACAAGGAAATCGCCGAAGCCCTGGGTCACTGGCGAAGCGCTCACGGCCGAGTACTCATCCTCGGTTGCCTGTAAAACATCGAATGCCCTCAGGAAGAACTCGTTCTCGGCCGCCGCCTGCGGGTCGAGTATCCCGGACAGGAAGGAGTGGATGTGACTAGCCGAAACGAGATCGGGCGCCTTCGCTACTCCCAGGCTCATCATTGCGACAAGGTCGTTGACGAACACATAGTCCTGGAGGAAATACCGTCTGCCGCGCTCCAGTGACAGCGTGTCGTCTCCCATCTCGACCACGAATGGATGATGGGTCACCCTGTGCCACAGTTCATGGTGGCGCTCTCTGAGTTCCTCGATCAGCGACATGTCTTCCTACCTTCCTGTCAGCCCAGCGTCGTATGAGTCCGCGGCGACGAATCCGCTGTCGATCATTCCCTGTTCCTTCATCCAGTCCACGAAGCTCTGCCACCTGGCAGACTCCTGCGTGCCGAATCCACCGCCGGAAGGAAGCTGCCACTGGGGTACCAGCAGGTCCGCGCCGGGTCTATCGATGGCCTCGTCTATCTCGTCCGGATTCTCCTCCACCAGAATGTCCACGCCGGCCTGAGGATCGTCGATCGCCTCCTCGAATCCC